>NZ_JBSGVD010000034.1:0-77412 GCF_053608285.1 Nocardia sp. NPDC055053
GCTTGCTCCTTCGTCGCCTGCGCAACGGCGCCTGACCGGCGGGACGGCCGCGAACCGGCCACTTCGTGGCCGTCCCCTCCTCGAGGTCGGGGAGTGCGAGGCGGGGCCGGGCAGCGACGGTTCGGTTCTACCTCAGGTGTACCGCGGTGGCGGCGCGGCGGAGCTTGCCCGACGACGTCTTCGGCAGGGCGCCGGGGCCGAGGACCGCGACCGTGCGCGGGCGGGCGCCGACCTCGGCGAACACCTCGTGGACGATCTCGCGCTCCATCCGCTTCACCTCGTCGGGTTCCTGGTAGTCGTTGGATTCCACCACCACCGCGAAACTTTCGCGCTTCTCGCCCGCGTCCAGGCGCACCGCCACCGCATTGCCGGGACGCACGCCGGTCACGCGCAGCGCGGCCCGCTCGATATCGGTCGGGTAGATGTTGCGGCCGCCCATGATGATGACGTCCTTCATCCGCCCGCACACCACGATCAGGCCCGCGTCGGTGAAGTAGCCGATGTCGCCGGTGTCGAGCCAGCCCTCGTCGTCCTGGGCGGGCCGGAACCCGTCGACGGTCACGTAGCCCGAAGTCACCGCGGGACCGCGCAATTCGATGATGCCCACCGTGCGGACCGGCAGCGGCTGCCGTTCGGTGTCGACGACCCGGCCCTCCAGATCGTCGACGAGGTGGCCGAGCGTGGGCAGCCTGCGCGGGGTGCCGTGGTGGCCGGTCTCGGCGACCGGCACCGCCTTGCCGACGGCCTCGAGCAGATCCGCGTCGATGATGTCGAGCACCATGCCGTGGCCGCAGTCGGGCACCGACACGGCCAGCGTCGTCTCTGCCATGCCGTACACGGGGGTCAGCGCCATCGGGTTGAGCCCGAAATTCTTGCCCGCCTCGGCGAGCGCGATCATCGTGTCCGGGTCGACCGGCTCGGCGCCGTTCCACATGTAGCGCACGCTGGACAGGTCCATCGACCCCGGCTCGGCCTGCCGCAGCCGCCGGGCCAGCAGCGAGTAGGCGAAGTTCGGTGCCGCGGTGACGGTTCCGCGGTACTTGTCGATCAGTTCCGCCCACAGCAGCGGCCTCGCCAGGAAGTCCAGCGGGGTCACGCAGACCACCTCGGCACCGAATTGCATGGGCACGCTGAGGAATCCGACCATGCCCATGTCGTGGAACAGCGGTAGCCAGCTGATCATGACGTCGTCGACGAGCTGGAACTTCACGCGATTGAACATCGCGTGCGCGTTGACGTTGAAGTTGCCGTGGGTGATTCGCACGGCCTTGGGCGACCCGGTCGACCCGGAGGTCAACTGCTGCAGGGCGATATCGGATTCGGTGGTCGGCACCGGATCGGTATCGGGGCCGGTGTGCAGTTCCTCGATCTTGACCACGGTGATCCCGCGTTCGAGCAGCACGGGTTCGGCGGCGGCGAACGGCGCGCCGAGCACGACGGCCTTGGCCTCGATCATGCCGAGGACGGTTTCGGTATCGCGCACCCAGACCGCGAGATCGGTGCGTGGAGTGGGCTGATGCAACATTGTGATGGAGGCGCCGCGCATCCAGATGGCCTGACAGACCGGCGCGATGTCGACGGGAAGCCCGGCGAGCACGCCGACGGCGTCACCGTGCTCGATCCCGGCGGCCGCGAGACCACCCGCCATACGCCGTGCCTGGCGATGAATTTCCCCCCAGGTCTGCCGCAGCGGCGCCTCCGGTTCCCCGGTGACCAGCCCCCGTGGGCTGGTCAGCGCTGTGGCAAACATTTCGTCGGTGAACCTGCTCAACGTCGGACTCCCTTTACGCCAACGATCGGTTACGGCCGTGCTCCCAACAGAAAATCCCCGCCCGCCCAACGGGTGTTAACCCCGACTGACACCCGAGCACCCTCGCCGATCAGCTCTCGGCGGCGAAGGTGGCAGCGTAGCGGTCCACATATGGTCTACCCGATAGTGCTGACATTTCCCGCATCAGCTGATCAGTTGCCACTCTGACCTGGGCGCGATGAACCGCTGCCGGATAACGCCGCGCCGGCTGGATACTGATGCGCACCTTGGTGAAACGCAACAGTTTCCGACCGCGAGGGTTCATGCGGTCGGTTCCGTCCAGCACCACGGGCACCACCGGCGCCCCTGTAGCCATGGCAACGCGTAGCGCCCCGGTGCGACCACGATAGACCCTGCCGTCGATCGACCGTGTGCCCTCCGGGTGAATTGCCCAGGCGCCACCCGCCGCGAGGATCCTGGTGGCCGCCGCGAGCGCGTCGGCGGCGGCGTCACCACCGGTCCGGTCGACCGGCACCTGCCCGGCGGCGGTGAAGAACCAGCGTGTGCATCGCCCGCGCAACCCGGTGCCGGTGAAGTACTCCTGTTTCGCGAGGAAGGTGAGCGGGCGCGGGATCACCAGCGCCAGGTAGAGCGAGTCGATGAAGGCCAGGTGGTTGGCCGCGATGATCACCGGTCCGGTGCGCGGCACGTGTTCGATGCCTTCCACCCGCGGGCGTCCGAGCAGGCGCAGCAGCGGGCCGATGACGACGTATTTGCACAGCAGGTACCACATGGCGACCTCCGAGTAGACAGTGTCTACCGCACCTTAGTAGACACTGTCTACGGATGCGAAGGTGAGCGCGAACCACCGGATGTGCAGAATTGCCCGTATGCCCGAATCGTTGCGCGAGCGCCTGATCGACACCGGTGTCGACCTGCTCGAACGCGACGGTGTCGGTGAACTCGGGCTGCGGGCCATCGCGCGCGCCGCCGGTGTCTCGCACGGCGCGCCGCGGCGCTATTTCCCGACGCACGCGGCATTGCTCGCGGCGATCGCCGCACGCGGCTTCACGGAGTTGATCGACCGGTTCGCCGCGCTCGGCACGATCGACGACCCGCGAGAACGCTTGCGCCGGATGGCGATCGGCTACGTCGACTTCGCCGTCACCCGGCCGGAGATGTTCACGCTGATGTTCCGCCACGACCTGCTGGCAGGCTCCGGCGAGAACCTCAGGGCGACAACGAAACCGCTGTTCGGGGGCATCATCGCGCTCATCGCCGCCGCCGACCCGGCCGCCGACGCGCCGCGCAAGGCCCTGATGCTGTGGACCAATGTGCACGGCATGGCCACCATCGCCGCCAACCGGACCCTCGAAGTCGTTGCCCCGGGCCAGGACCCGCGCCTGCTCGCCGACGAGATCGTCGGCGAGCATCTCTCCGGCTAGCGGATGATGTCTGCGAGCGCCGCTACGAAGCGGTCGAGGTCTTCGGTGCTCACGAAGTAGTGGGGGGAGGCGCGGACGACGGCGGGGAGGGTGCGGGCGGTCATGTCGAGGAGGGTGGAGCTGGCGTGGCTGACGGTGACGGTGACGGCGTGGTCGGCGAGCCGGTCGCGTAGGTGTACGGGGTTGTGGTTGTCGGCGGTGAACGAGACGATGCCGCTGTGGTCGGTGCCGAGGTCGCGGACGGTCACTCCGGACAGCTCGGGCAGGGTTTTGCGGAGGTAGTCCGCGCGCTCGGCGACGGTGGCGTAGACCTCGTCGGGGCCGAGGGCGAGCAGGTAGTCGACGGCGGCGCCGAGGCCGAGGCGGGCGGCGACGTCGCATTCCCAGAATTCGAAACGGGACGCGTCGGGGGCGAGGCGATATTCGCTCTCGCCCACCCATTCGGCGCTGTGCAGGTCGAGCCTGGCCGGTTCCATCGTCCGCGCCAATTCCTCGCGGACGTAGAGGAATCCGGTGCCGCGGGGGCCGCGCAGCCACTTGCGTCCGGTGGCCGAGAGCGCGTCGACGCCGAGTTCGGCGACATCGATCGGCAGCTGGCCGATCGATTGGCAGGCGTCGAGCAGGACCAGCGCGCCCGCCTCGTGGGCGATCCGGGTGGCCTCGGCGACGGGATTCACCAGGCCGCCGTTGGTCGGCGCGTGCTGGAGCGAGACCAGCCGTACCCGTTCGTCGAGCATGGCCGCGAGCGCGTCGGTGTCGAGGCGGCCGGTGTCGTCGCTGGGGATGTGCTCGACCACCGCCCCGGTCTGCTTGGCGCGCTGGAGCGCGGCGATCGCGTTGCTGGCGTAGTCGGCCCCCGAGATCAGGATGCGATCGCCGGGGCGCAGGGGCAGTGAGTAGGCGAAATCGGCCCATGACCTTGTCGCACTGTCGCTGAGCGCGATGGTGTCCGCGGTCGCGCCGATCAGGGCCGCGATCGAGGTCTTCACCGCGGCGAGATCGTCGAGACGCTCGTTAGCCGCGCGATAGCCGCCGATCTCCGCTTCCCGGCGCAGGTGGCCGATGACGGTGTCGGTGACGACCCGCGGCGGCAGCGAGGATCCGGCGCTGTCGAGGAACACCTGTCCGGTGGCGAGTCCGGGCGTGGCGGCTCTGATCGCGGCGAGATCCATCATGGCGACGACCCTACCGTCGACGGGGCGTTCCCCAATTCGTCACTTTTCCTGTCGGTGCCCGTCGCTACTCTGGAATGAGTCGGTTGCATGAACACGCGAATTCCCCCGGTAGTACACAGCACGCGGAGGTTGGCATGGCGGTCACTCTGGAACGTTCTTCGTGGCCCGATTCCGCCACTGACCAGGGCGAACTATCGTCCAGGGCGGCGGCGGAGGCCTATGTCGGCGGTGTCTGCTTCAAGCTCGGGCCACCCGCGCTGATCGGCGCCGAACTGGAGTGGCTCACCGCCGGGCCCACCGGTGCGCGCCCCTCGCTCGAGCTGATGGCAGCGGCCCTCGGGCCATACGCGCCCACCTCGATCGCCCCGGCTTCGGCCGCGGCACCCCTGCCCGGCGGGAGCATGGTCACCCTCGAACCCGGTGGTCAGATAGAACTTTCCAGCGCCCCTTTCGCCGATGCCGAGGCGCTGACGCACAATCTGCGCGCTGATGCGGCCCGTTTGCGGGACCTGCTCGCCACGCAGGGCATCGGCATCGTCCCCGCCGCCGCCGATGCCGATCGACCTGCCGAAAGACTGCTTCGCCTCCCTCGCTACGCCGCCATGGAACGCCGGTTCGCCGGTGTCGGCCCGTTCGGCAGCCTCATGATGTGCAATACCGCCGCCACCCAGGTCAGCGTCGACGCGGGCGCCGACGCCGACGAGGTCAGAGCGCGCTGGACGGCGCTCTACGCGCTCGGACCGGCCCTGATCGCCGCCTTCGCCTGCTCGCCCGTACTGCACGGCGCACCGCAGGGCGAGTGGGCCTCGCAGCGGATGCGCACCTGGCTGCGGCTCGACCCCTCCCGCACCCGCCCACCGGTCGCCGACTGGGGTGATCCCATCGCCGCCTACGCGCACTGGGCGCTGGACGTGCCACTGCTGTGTGTGCGCTGCACCGAGCGCGATGCCGACTGGTCGCCACCGCCGGGCGCCACCTTCGCCGACTGGCTGGCGGGCGCACTGGACGACGAGGTGGGCCGCAGACCGGGCACCGCCGACCTCGACTATCACCTGACCACCCTGTTCCCACCGGTCAGGGCCTCGGGCCACCTCGAGGTCCGCTACCTCGACACCCAGCCCGGCGACACCTGGACCACCCCGATCCACGTCGTCGACGCGCTGTTGTCGACACCGGCGGTGGTCGAGGAGGCGACAGCCATCGCCGCCCCGACGGCAGGGGAGTGGCTCGGCGCCGCGCGCACCGGTCTGCAGGACCCTCAATTACGCCGAGCGGCAGTGGATCTGCTCGAACTGGCCGAGCAGCACGCCCGATCGATCACTGCCGCACAGGAATCGGCACTCGCCGCCCGCCGGTGCCGGTCCGGCCGCAGCCCGCTCACCCTGGCGAAGCCGGCCCGCGACGGATCGTGACGATCTCGCTCGCCGACCCCGATGTCGTTGTCGCCCTCTTCGTTCGGAGCTGATCCCGTGACCCTTTCCGCCCCCGCCGACCACAGCAGCCGCGACCGCATGCGTGACCGGATCGCCGAGGTCCTGCAGCGTGCCCGCCGCCGCACCGCCACCCTCACCGACAGCGTCGACGAGGCCGACCTCGTCGCCCAGCATTCGCCCCTGATGAGCCCGCTGGTCTGGGACCTCGCGCACATCGGCAATCAGGAGGAACTCTGGCTGGTCCGCGATGTCGGCGGCCGCGAGGCCGTCCGGGCCGATATCGACGAGCTCTACGACGCGTTCAAGCACGCCCGCGCGCACCGCCCCGCGCTGCCGCTGCTGAATCCCGATCAGGCGCGCGGCTATGTCGGCACCGTGCGCGAAAAGGTGTGGGACGTCCTGGGTTCCAGCGCACTGTCGGGTGATCCGCTGGTGGACAACGGCTTCGCGTTCGGCATGATCGCTCAGCACGAGCAGCAGCACGACGAGACCATGCTCGCCACCCACCAGCTGCGCCTCGGCGCGCCGGTACTGTCCGCGCCGCCCGCGCCCACCGCGCAGGCGCTGATCGGCGGCGAAGTCGTCGTTCCCGCAGGCGAATTCCTGATGGGCACCTCCGCCGACCCGTGGGCCCTGGACAACGAACGCCCCGCCCACCCGGTGCAGGTGCCCGGCTTCGCCATCGATGTCGCGCCGGTGACCAACGAGCAGTACCTGGCCTTCATCGCCGACGGCGGCTACGAGCGGCCCGAACTGTGGTCGGATCGGGGCTGGGCGCACCGCCAGGAAGCCGGGCTCGTCGCACCACAGTTCTGGGAGCGCGACGGCACGCGGTGGACGCGCCGGGCCTTCGGAGTCAGCGCACCGCTGCGGCCGCGGCAGCCGGTGGTGCACGTGTGCTGGTTCGAGGCGGAGGCCTACGCGCGCTGGGCGGGCAAGCGATTGCCGACCGAGGCCGAGTGGGAGAAGGCGGCCCGATTCGATCCGGCCACCGGCGCGTCGCGGCGCTATCCGTGGGGCGAGGACACGCCGGACGAGCGCCTGGCCAATCTCGGTCAGCGGCATCTCGAGCCCGCCGATGTCGGCGCGTACCCGGCCGGTGTGTCGGCGACCGGCGTGCACCAGCTGATCGGCGACGTCTGGGAATGGTGCGCTTCGGGTTTCGAGGCGTACCCGGGGTTCCGCGCCTTCCCGTACCGCGAATACTCGGAGGTCTTCTTCGGCGGCGACTACCGCATCCTGCGCGGCGGTTCGTTCGGCACCGACGAGGTCGCCTGCCGCGGTACCTTCCGCAACTGGGACCACCCGATCCGCCGCCAGATCTTCGCCGGGTTCCGGCTGGCTCGCGACCTGCGCGAGGACGAACGCTGATGTCCGGGAACAACGTCGGTCGTTGCCGGACCGCACGACGGGCGGGTGATCGCTGATGTGCAGACACCTCGGATACCTCGGTCCGCCGGTGCCGGTCGGTGAGTTGGTCGTGCGCGGCTCCCACTCGCTCTACCAGCAATCCTGGGCGCCCACCGACATGCGGGCAGGCGGCACGATCAATGCCGACGGTTTCGGCGTCGCCTGGTGGCGCCGGGCCGATGTGGGCGTCGAAGGCGCGCGCGACGCGGTCACCCGCTACCGCAACGCCGCGCCCATCTGGACCGACCCGGCCGTGGGCGAGGTCCTCGGTCAGCTGGAATCGCGCGCAGTGCTCGCCTCCGTCCGGTCGGCCACTGTCGGTATGCCGGTGGAGCGCGCGGCCTGCGCGCCGTTCGTCGATGAGCACTGGGCCTTCAGCCACAACGGTGTCGTCCCCGACTGGCGGACAACACTGGCGCTCGTACTCGCCGACCTGGACGAGATGTTCTCCTCCACATCAGGATTCAGTGCGCCCGCCGGTGCGTCTCACGCACAGAGAAATGGTGCGGTGCCGTCGGGTTCGCCTGCCGGGTCGTCTTCTGGCGGGCAGCAAGCCGGTGCAGCGCCGTCCGTCGATGCGATGCGGATCCGCCCCGAGACCGCACCCCTGTTCGGTTCGCCCGCTGCGCTGCTGCATGCCGAGTCGCTCACCGATTCCGCGGCACTCTGGGTGCTGCTTCGTGGCCTGCTCGGGGCAATCGACCCCGGCGGCCCGATCACCGACGCCGCGGCTGCGCTGCGACTGCTCACCGCCGCGGTACTGCGGCACCAGCCGAACGCCCGCCTGAACCTGTTGCTCGGCAACGGGACACAGCTGTGGGCCACCACCTGCTGGCACTCGCTGTCGGTCCTCGTCGCCGACGACTACACCGTGCTGTGCTCCGAACCGTACGACGCCGATCCACGGTGGCAGCCGGTCGCCGATCGCCAACTGGTGATCGCGGGCCCTGGCCACTGCACCATCACCGCTCTCGAGCTTCCCGTCACCGAAAGGGTCCGTTCATGACCGCGCCGCTGCTGGACATCCACCTCACCGACGACGATCTCACCGCGGCCTTGCGCACCGACGCCCGCACCGGCTTGACCGCCACGCCGAAATCCCTGCCGCCCAAATGGTTCTACGATGCCCGCGGCAGCGAGCTGTTCGAGCAGATCACCGAACTGCCCGAGTACTACCCGACCCGCACCGAGCGGGCCCTGCTGCAGCGGGTCGTCCGCGAGATCGCCGCGGCAGCCCGCCCCGAGGTGCTGGTGGAACTCGGGTCCGGCTCGGCCGCCAAGACCCGCCTGCTGCTCGACGCGCTCACGGCCGAAGGCTCGCTGAAAACCTATGTACCGCAGGATGTTTCGGCCTCGGCGCTGCGTGGCGCGGCCACCGAGATCGCGACCGAGTACCCGAATCTGGCCGTGCACGGCGTCGTCAGCGACTTCACCGACACCCTGCACAATCTGCCGCGCGGCGGCCGCCGGATGATCGCCTTCCTCGGCGGCACCATCGGCAACCTGGTGCCCGCCGAGCGAGCCGAGTTCCTGGCCGGTATCAACGAGGTGCTCGAACCCGGCGAGCTGCTGTTGCTCGGCGCGGGCCTGGTGATCGACCCGGCCGTCCTCGTCCCCGCCTACGACGACGCCGCCGGTGTCACCGCCGAATTCAACCGCAATGTCCTGCACGTGCTCAACCACCGCCTCGGCGCCGACTTCGACCCGGACAAGTTCGAGCACATCGCCCTGTGGGACGCCGAGAACGAGTGGATCGAGATGCGTCTGCGCGCCACCGAGGCGATGACCGCGCGCGTCGCCGACCTGGACCTGACCGTCGACTTCGCGGCGGGCGAGCAGATGCGCACCGAGATCTCGGCCAAGTTCCGCCCTGACGGCCTGCGCGCGGAGCTGGACGCCGCGGGCTTCACCACGGCACACACCTGGACCGACCAGGACGACCGGTTCGCCCTGGTCCTGGCCGAACGACGCTGAGGGCTACAGGTCGAGCTCGTCGGCGAGGTACTCGCCGGCGGTGAGGTTCTCGTCGCCCTCGAGGTCGCGTTCGACGCCCTCTTCGCCGTCGATCGCGTCGTCGTCGTAGAGGTCACCGTCGACGCCGTCGTCGCTGACTATCCGGACGGCGGAGACCTCGGCGGGGCGTTCGTCCTCTTGGACCGCCTCGCGGGCGGCGCCGTTCTCGGTCCACTCCTCGCCGACTTCCTCGTTGATGCCGAGGAAGCCGTCGGCGTCGGCTTCGTGATTGCGGATCACGTAGTCCTCCGGCGGGTCCTCGACGTACCGCTCGTATTCGACGATGTCGTCGGCCTGATCGTCGTCGCCCATGTCCATGTCCAGCGGTTCACGGCTCATAGGCCCAGTATCGGCCTCCGGTCGGCGTCCGTCACCGTAGCCACGCCCGGCGGTCAGTGCTCGACGCCCTCGAAGACGCCGGTGAACCACTCGACCAGCGGCCGCAGGTCGGTCCACGCCCGCCGGATCTCGGTGGCCGCCGCCGGGGTCGTCAGCCAGTCGGGCGCGCCGAACTCGCGGTTCGCGATGAGCGATTTGTGCCGCAGCAGTTCGATGCGGGGATGGTCGATGGCGTAGCCCTTCGGCTTGGTCTTGAGGCGGTCACCGCCGATGGTGTAACCCGCCGCGGTCGCCGCCGCGAGGATGGCCTCGAGTTCGGCGCCGCGGACGTCGTCGTCGATGGTGGCCCGCAGCGTCGCCAGCGCCGCGGGCGACATCTGGTAGCAGCCGCCGGCGACGAACAGCCCCGCCGCGTTGATCTGCACGTACCAGCCGACACCGGGCGCCGTGCCCGCCACCGCGCCCTGATGGTTCTTGTACGGCGTCTTGTCGGCGGAGAAGCGGACGTCGCGGTAGGGCCGGAAGATCTTGGCCTGCCCGAACTCCGGTTCGAGTTCGGCGGCGAGCGCGGTCATCGGCGCGCGCACCGCCTCGTCGTAGGTTTGCTTGTGCGCGGTCCAGAATGCTTTGGAATTGTCGGCCTCGAGGTCCTCGTAGAAGTCGAGGGCCGCCAGCGGGAACCCGGTGAAAGCGTCCATCGATGCAGTATCGCCCGCGCCGGTCAGAGACTGCCGAGCGCCACCACGAACAGCACGACGGCCAGCGCGGCCAGCGCCGCGACGACGCCGTTGGCGATCGCCGCCCATTTACCCATCTGCTCGCCCTTGGCGTGCCCGACGATCCCGAGCACGATCCCGGTCGGCGCGGTCACCAGGATCGGCAGCCCACACAGCATCGCCCCGCCGACCACCGACGCCGCGACACAGCAGAAGCTGATGATCGACCAGATGGGTGTGCTGTCGGCATACCCGTAGCGCTGCATCGGCACGGGCTGATAGGGCAGCGGATACCGCGGCGCACCATAACCGACCCGACCCGGAACGGGATACGCCTGCGGATAGAGCGGCGCTGGCGGTGGCGGCGGATACGGCGGCAGCTCGACCGGCGGCGCCGGACGCTCGATCCCGGCCCACGGCAGCTCGGGCTGCGCGGGCGCGGGCGGTGGAAGTTCGGCGGGCGGCGCGTCGTTCACCCACATCCGCTCGGTCGGCGCGGGCGGCGGCGCGGATGACTCGGGCGCGTCCTGCACCCGATCCTTACCGAGCTCTACCCGGCGTTCCGGTTCGGTACTCATGTCCCCCCTGCCACGTCCCGACTTACAGGACCACCATGCCTCGAGACCAGCCGGCGCGCCACGTCGAAGACAAAGCGCACCGACTGATCTCGAGAGAACATGGGTAACTCACCGGGTACGGGCTAGCCCAACCACTCCCAAAGGCTTGCCGCGTCCCCAACCCACCCCGCACCCCAGTCTGGCCAAAGTCGCGGAGAGGCGGAACAGCCTATGCGTTGCCGTTGAACAGGCCGGTGACCGAGCCGTTCTCGAAGACCTCGCGGATGGTGCGCGCCAGCAGCGGCGCGATGGACAGCACGGTCAGCGTGGGGAACTTCTTCTCCTCGCTGATCGGCAGGGTGTTGGTGATGACGACTTCCCTGGCACCACAGTTGGCCAGGCGCTCGGCGGCCGGGTCGCTCAGCACGCCGTGCGTGGCGGCGATGATGACATCGCCGGCGCCGGCCTCCTTGAGGACCTTCACCGCGCCCGCGATGGTGCCACCGGTGTCGATCATGTCGTCGATCAGCACGCAGGTGCGGCCCTCGACGTCACCGACGACGCGGTTGGACTTCACCTGGTTGGGCACCAGCGGGTCGCGGGTCTTGTGGATGAACGCCAGCGGCGTGCCGCCGAGCGAGTCGGCCCACTTCTCGGCGACCTTCACGCGACCGGCGTCGGGGGAGACGACGGCCAGGTTGTCCGACTGGTAGTTGGTGCGGATGTACTCCGAGAGCTGCACCAGCGCGTGCATGTGATCGACGGGGCCGTCGAAGAAGCCCTGGATCTGGTCGGTGTGCAGGTCGACGGTGATGATGCGGTCGGCGCCCGCGGTCTTGAGCAGGTCGGCGACGAGGCGGGCCGAGATCGGCTCGCGGCCGCGGTGCTTCTTGTCCTGGCGCGCGTACGGGTAGAACGGCAGCACCGCGGTGATCCGCTTGGCCGAACCACGCTTGAGCGCGTCGATCATGATCAGCTGTTCCATCAGCCACTGGTTCAGCGGAGCGGGGAAGCTCTGCAGCACGAAGGCATCGGAACCGCGCACCGACTCCTCGAACCGAACGAAGATCTCGCCGTTGGCGAAATCGCGCGCGGTCTGCGGCGTGATGTCGACGTCCAGTTCCTTGGCGACCTGCTCGGCCAGCTCAGGATGTGACCGGCCGGCGAAGAGCATCAAGTTCTTCTGGTTGTCGATCGAGAACGCGGTCACTGCTGGTTGCCATCCTTTTGCTCGATTGTCTGATCAGACGTCTCGTTTGCCGCGATGGCATCCGCCGCCGCGCGCGCCGCAGCGGTTCCTGGACGGTAACGCTGCACCCAGTTCTCAATGATGCGCTGTGGCCCACCCGACACGGCCAGTGCCCCCGGTGGAACGCTTCTACGCAGCACAGTACCCGCTCCGGTATAGGCTCCGTCACCCACGGTGACCGGGGCGATGAACATGGTGTCGCTACCGGTCCGCACGTGGGAACCGACCACAGTGTGATGCTTGTTGACGCCGTCATAGTTCACAAAGACGCTGGAAGCGCCGATGTTGCTGTGCTCGCCGATCGTCGCGTCGCCGACGTAGGTCAGGTGCGGCACCTTCGAGTGCGCTCCGATCGTGGCGTTCTTGGTTTCGACGAAGGCGCCGAGCTTGCCCGCGTCGCCGACGACAGTGCCGGGCCGCAGGTAACTGAACGGGCCGATGGTCGCGCCGTCACCGATCTCGGCGCGCTCGCCGTGTGTACGGATGACGCTCGCGCCGGCCCCGACGACGACGTCGGTGAGCGTGGTGTCCGGCCCGACCTCGGCGTCCTCGCCGATGTGGGTCTCGCCGAACAGCTGGGTGCCGGGACGGAGCACGGCGTCGCGCCCGATCCGCACGGTCGCGTCGATCCAGGTCGTCGCCGGATCGATGATCGTGACGCCGGCGCGCATGTGCCGTTCGAGGATGTACCGGTTGAGGGTTGCGCCCGCCTCGGACAGCTGCACCCGGTCGTTGACCCCGGTCACCTTGTTGGAGTCGACGAGTCGCGCGCCGTGCACGGGATGCCCGGCCTCGCGCGCCAGCCGCAGCACGTCGGTCAGGTAGAGCTCGTGCTGGGCGTTGGCGGTGGACAGCCGTCCGATCATGGTGCGCAGCACGGAGGCGTCGAAGGCGTAGACGCCGGAGTTGACCTCTTTGATCTTGGCCTGGGCTGGCGTCGCGTCGGCGTGCTCGACGATCTCGGCGACCTGGCCGTCGGCGTCGCGCACGATCCGGCCGTAGCCGTTGGGGTCGTCGGGGACGAAGGTCAGCACGGTGACGGCGGGCCGTTCGGCGTAGCTGCGGTGCTCGTCGAGCAGCGCGGCGAGCGTGTGCCCGTCGAGCAGTGGCACGTCGGCCGAGGTGACGAGCAGATCGCCGTCGAAGTCCGGGGGCACCGAGCTCAGTGCGCACTGCACCGCGTGGCCGGTACCGAGCTGCTCCTCCTGCACCGCGCTGACGATCTCGCGGCCGAGTTCCTTGCCGACCTCGGCGACGGCGGCGCCGACCTTGTCGCGGTCGTGGCCGACCACGGTGATCAGGTGCGTCGGATCGATCTCGGCGGCGGCGTGCAGCGCGTGCGAGAGCATCGACCGGCCTGCCAATGGATGCAGCACTTTCGGAGTCTTCGACCGCATTCGCGTCCCAGCACCCGCTGCGAGAACGACGACGGCGGTCTGCGGTGGCATGGATCTCCCTCGGCTGCCTGTCAGCGAGTGTGCTGTGGCGGGTTCGGTCGGTGATGGTGCGGGCCGACGATACGTCACTGTGTCCGTGTGTGCTCCGCCGCCAGGACTCGAACCTGAACTATCTGAACCAAAATCAGAGGTGCTGCCATTACACTACGGCGGATCGCCACACCAGTGGGCCGTGAGAGCCCACCACTGTGCTACGGCACGGCCATGATCCTCGCACAGTTCCCGCCTCCCGGGCGAATCTTGTCCGTGCCTGTCGTGCTCGCCGTGGCGAGCCGTTGCTAACCTTCTGGAACGTACGTACTGATCTCGTGAGCACATGGGTAACTCGTCGGGGACGCCCAGCACTCCACCCGCACACGTCTGCCGGCCCGACGCGGTAGTGGAGTACCACCTGAAGACCGGCAAGAGTCGCGGAGAGGCGGGGGAGGACGTTGTCTTCCAGCGAGTCGGCCCGTATGTCGAGGCCGAGGATGACCGGTACGCAGCGGCGGCAGCAGCTGATCGAGATCGGTCGCGCGTTGTTCGCCGAGCGGGGGTATGACGCGACATCGATCGAGGAGATCGCGCAGCGTGCACAGGTGTCCAAGCCGGTGGTCTACGAGCATTTCGGCGGCAAGGAGGGGCTCTACGCGGTGGTCGTCGACCGCGAGATGTCGATGCTGCTGGACATGATCACCTCCTCGCTCACCCAGAATCGCTCGCGGGTCCGGCTCGAGCAGGTGGCGCTGGCGCTGCTCACCTACATCGAGGAGCGCACCGACGGCTTCCGGATCCTGGTGCGCGATCAGCCTGCCGCCAATGCCGACGGCCGCTATTCCAGCCTGCTCAACGAAGCCGTCAACCAGGTCGCCCACCTGCTGGCGAGCGATTTCGCGCGCCGTGATCTCGACACCAGCCTCGCCCCGCTCTACGCGCAGGCACTCGTCGGCATGGTGTCCACCGCCGCGACGTGGTGGCTCGACGAGCGTGAACCGCCGAAAGAAGTGGTCGCGGCGCATCTGGTCAATCTGTGCTGGAACGGATTGAGCCACTTGGAAGCCGAACCGGGGCTCAGCTCCGAATGGAATACCGGGCAGGCAGGCGGATCGGCGGGGTAACCGGACGATAGCGCCTACTGCCACAGTGAATCCAGGATTCGGCTGCCCTGTAGCCGCCTGGTGGTACGGTTCACCCATCCTTTTGGGTGCTGCCGGGCGGTATGTCGATCAAACTTCGGGATGTCGGTCTACTTCAGGATGGCTGGATTATTGGATGACAGGCGGATCTGATGGCTAGGCAAGCGCGCGCGGAGATCACCCGCGACTCCGTCCTTGCTGGCGCTGCCGATGTCTTTCTCCGCTTGGGCTACGCCAACGCGAGCCTCAGCGAAATCATCGCGCAGTCCAATGTGACCAAGGGCGCCTTGTACTTTCACTTCGGCTCCAAGGAGGAGCTGGCCAGGGCGGTGGTCGATCAGGGCAACGAGCGCCTGGTCGGCTCGTGCCAGGGATTCTTCGATTCCCGGGTACCCGCGCTGGAGGCGTGCATCGGGATCACCTATGTGGTGGCCGACCTGTCGATGAACGATCCGATGGTCGGGGCGATGCTCAAGCTCAACCATCAGATCGGCGACTATCGCGGCGCCCAGGGCGACAACATCGCCAAGGTCTGGAGTGAGACGTACCGGGTGCTGGCCGAGCGCGCCATCGCCCAGGGCGATCTGAACGCCGACCTGGACGCCGACGTGGTCGGCCTGCTGCTGCACGAGCTGACGGCGGGCGTGCACATCGTGGCCGTCGGCACCGAGTCGATGGACGAGATGGCGGCCAGGATGGAACGTGCCTGGTACTTCCTGCTGCCCTCGATCGTGCCGCCGGAGAAGCTGTCGTACTTCCGCGAGTTCGCCGCCCGCCGCCTGCGCCGCTACGTGCTCTAGACGCTGCGGTCGGTGGCGAGCACCGCGCGCACGTCGGCCTCGTCGCCGGTGGTCTCGATCCTGACCTCGTTGCGGCCGAACGCGTGCAGCAACAGCTCCGACGGCTTGCCGGTGAGCACGACCTCGGCGCCGGGCGCCTTGTGCGCGGTGATCCGGTCGCCGGTCGGCGTCGCCAGCGCCACCGCCACCGGTGCCTTGCGATAGGCGGCACGGGCGACCGTGCGCAGCGCCGACCACAGCCGCGACTCGTCGCTCGCCGCCAATTCCCGTGGCGTCCAGCCGGGTTCGGCTCGGCGGACGTCCTCGTGATGCACGAACATCTCGGTGAGGTTTGCGAATGCGTCGACCGGCCGCAGCGGTGACCACCAGGGCGGTCCGGTGCGGACCAGTTCGGCGAGTTCGGCGAAGGGCCGCTGCGCGATCTTGTCCTGGGCCGCCTCGAGGTATCCGGCCAGCGGCTTCACCAGGATGCCGAGCGAGGCATCCGGCCTGCGTTCCCTGACCACCAGATGGGCGGCAAGGTCGTGCACCGTCCAGGTGCCGCACAGGGTCGGGGCCGACGGCCCCGCTTCGATCATTGTCGCCACCAGGGCGTGGCGTTCCCGCTGAGCCAGACTCACGACCTCGACGGTACGCGGTCGCCGCCACCGGGGCGGGGCGGGAGGCGTGCGCCGAACGTGTCGGGGCCGGTGATTAGACTCGACCCGGAACATCCCGTCTGCGTATCAGGAGCGTTCATGTCCTCCCTTCGTCCTCCGCTCGCCGGTCTGGCCGAGGCGGCTGGGGGTGACGCCGCGCTGCGGACGGTTGCCGACCTGGTCGGCAAGTCCGGGGTGGAACTGGTCGCGCCCTCGGCGGTGCGCCCGTTCGTCGCCGGGACGATCGCGGCGCAACAGCCGCTGGTCGTGGTCACCGCGACCGGCCGCGAGGCCGACGATCTGACCGTCGAGCTGGCCGAGATGCTCGGCCCGTCGGTGGCGATGTTCCCGTCCTGGGAGACGCTGCCGCACGAACGGCTCTCGCCCGGCCCCGACACGGTGGGCCGCAGGCTCGAGGTGCTGCGCAGGCTGGCCCATCCCGACGACCCGGTCTACCCGGAACCGCTGCGCGTCGTGGTGACCACGGTGCGCTCGCTGATGCAGCCGATGACGGCGGGCCTCGGCGATATCGAACCGATCGTGCTACGCGTCGGCGCCGACTACGACTTCGGCGCCCTGCTCGCCCGCCTGGTGGAATTCGCCTACACCCGGGTCGACATGGTCGGCAAGCGCGGCGAGTTCGCGGTGCGCGGCGGCATCCTCGACCTGTTCCCGCCGACCGCGGATCACCCTGTGCGCGTGGAGTTCTGGGGCGACGAGGTCACCGAGCTCCGCCCGTTCTCGGTGGCCGATCAGCGCTCGCTGAGCGAGCACACTCTCGACACCATCGTCGCGCCGCCCTGTCGCGAACTGCTGCTCACCGAGCCGGTACGCGAACGCGCCGCCGCCGTCGCCGCCGACAACGCCGCCGATGCCGCCCTGGTCGAGATGCTGGACAAGATCGCCGAGGGCATCCCGGTCGACGGCATGGAAGCCCTGCTTCCTGTCCTCGCGCCCGGCAAGCTGAGCCTGCTCACCGAGGCCCTGCCCGCGGGCACCCACCTGCTGCTGTGCGATCCGGAGAAGATCCGCACCCGCGCCGCCGATCTCGTGCGCACCGGCGAGGAATTCCTCGAAGCATCATGGACCGCGGCGTCTTTCGGCAGCGACGCGCCGCTGGGCGCGCACGGCCTCGACCTGGCCGCCTCCGGCTACCGCGGCCTGCCCGAACTGCACACCAGTGCCGACGAGCTCGGCCTGCCGTGGTGGACGCTGAGCCCGCTCAGCTCCGGCGACCCGGTCGAGGTGAACCTGCCCGTGCTGCCCGGTCCCACCGCGCGCGGGTCCGAGGAACTGGTCGCCACCATGTTCGCGTCGCTGCGCGCGCACGTGGCCACCGGCGGCCGCGCGGTCGTCGTGGTGACCGGACACGGTACGGCGCAACGCATTCTGGAACGGCTCGCCGACGCCGAGGTGCCCGCCGCGGCGCTGGCGGCGGGCGCGGTGCCGGAACCGGGCGTGGTCGGGGTGCTGTGCGGTTCGCTGCACGACGGCCTGATCTTCGACGACGTGAGCCTGGTGGTCGTCGCCGAATCCGATCTGACCGGCAACCGGGTCACCGCCCCCACCGAGGGCAAGCGGCTGCCCGCCAAGCGCCGCAACCAGGTCGACCCGCTGGCGCTCACCGCGGGCGACATGGTCGTACACGACCAGCACGGCATCGGCCGCTTCGTGGAGATGATCGAGCGCACCATCGGCGGCGCCCGCCGCGAGTACCTCGTCATCGAGTACGCACCGGGCAAGCGTGGCCAGCCCGGCGACCGGCTGTTCGTGCCGATGGAATCGCTCGATCAGCTCTCCCGCTACGTCGGCGGCGAGCTGCCGAGCCTGTCCAAGCTCGGCGGTTCCGACTGGGCGAACACGAAACGCAAGGCGCGCAAGGCCGTTCGCGAGATCGCCGGCGAGCTGGTGCAGCTCTACGCGGCCCGTCAGGCGGCGCCCGGTCACGCCTTCGCCCCGGACACACCCTGGCAGCAGGAGATGGAGGACGCGTTCGCGTTCACCGAGACCGTCGACCAGATGACCGCCATCACCGACGTCAAGGCCGACATGGAGAAGGCGGTCCCGATGGACCGCGTGGTGTGCGGCGACGTCGGCTACGGCAAGACCGAGATCGCCGTGCGCGCCGCGTTCAAGGCGGTCCAGGACGGCAAACAGGTCGTCGTACTGGTGCCGACCACCCTGCTGGCCCAGCAGCACCTGCAGACGTTCACCGAGCGGGTCGCCGGATTCCCGGTGACGGTGAAGGGCCTGTCGCGGTTCACCGACGCGGCCGAGTCCAAGGAGATCATGGCCGGGATGGCCGACGGCGCGGTGGACATCGTGGTCGGCACGCACCGGCTGCTGCAGACCGGCGTGCGCTGGAAGGACCTCGGCCTGGTCATCGTCGACGAGGAGCAGCGCTTCGGCGTCGAACACAAGGAACACATCAAGGCCCTGCGCACCCACGTCGACGTGCTCACCATGTCGGCCACCCCGATCCCGCGCACCCTGGAGATGAGCCTGGCGGGCATCCGCGAGATGTCGACCATCCTCACCCCGCCCGAGGAGCGGCACCCCGTCCTCACCTATGTCGGCGCCTACAACGACAAGCAGGTCACCGCCGCCATCCGCCGTGAGCTGATGCGCGACGGCCAGGTGTTCTACGTGCACAACCGGGTGTCCTCGATCGACAAGGCGGCCAAGAAGATTCGCGACCTGGTGCCCGAGGCGCGCGTCGTCGTCGCGCACGGGCAGATGAACGAGGACCAGCTCGAGCGCACCGTGCAGGGTTTCTGGCAGCGCGAATACGACGTGCTGGTCTGCACCACGATCATCGAGACCGGCCTCGACATCTCCAACGCCAACACCCTGCTCGTGGAACGCGCCGACTCCCTCGGCCTGTCGCAGCTGCACCAGCTGCGTGGCCGCGTCGGCCGGTCCCGCGAGCGCGGCTACGCCTATTTCCTGTACCCGCCGGAGAAGCCCCTCACCGAGACCGCCTACGACCGCCTGGCCACCATCGCCCAGAATTCCGACCTCGGCGCCGGTATGGCCGTGGCGATGAAGGACCTCGAGATCCGCGGCGCGGGCAATGTGCTCGGCGCCGAGCAGTCCGGCCATGTGGCAGGCGTCGGTTTCGACCTGTATGTGCGCCTGGTCGGCGAGGCCGTCGAGGCGTATCGCGCGGCCGCCGACGGCAAGCCGATCGTCACCGAGGAGACCAAGGAGGTGCGCATCGACCTGCCGGTGGACGCGCACATCCCGCCCGACTACATCGCCAGCGACCGGCTGCGGCTCGAGGCCTACCGCAAACTCGCCGCCGCGCAGGACGATCCGGCGCTGGCCGCGGTCGTGGAGGAGCTCGTCGACCGGTACGGCCCGCTGCCGGTCGAGGTCGGCAGGCTGGTGTCGGTGGCCAAGCTGCGCCTGCTCGCCCGCGCCTACGACGTGTCCGAGATCGTGGTCACCGGAACGACACTCAAGATCGCGCCGCTGACTCTGCCCGATTCCAAACAGCTCCGGCTCAAGCGGCTCTACCCGAGCGCGACCTACCGCGCCGCCAGCGGTCTTGTGCAGTTGCCGCTGCCCCGGATCACCGACAGCGTCGGCGCCGACCGGGTGCGCGATGTCACCGTGCTGCAGTTCGTCGCCGACCTGCTGCTCGCACTGGACGGCAAACCGCAAGGCATGGTGGATCTTTCGGTGCCGACGGAAGCGACGCCGGTCTGATGGGCGGCGAGGCTACCCAGGAGGCGGCCGACACCGCCGTGGTCGCGGCCGGTCTCGCGGGCGCGGTCGAGGTGATGGACCGGCTGTGGCATTTCGGCGGCTGGGAGACCACCCAGACCCACGACTCGCTGCGGCCCTACCTGCTCGAGGAGACCTACGAGCTGCTCGACGCCATCCAGGCGGGCGACTACGAGACCATCAAGGAAGAACTCGGCGACCTGCTGCTGCAGGTGCTGTTCCATTCCCGGATCGCCGAAGCCGCAGGCGAATTCACCGTCGACGAGGTCGCCGCGACATTGGTCGGCAAGCTGGTCAACCGCAGCCCGCACCTGATCGCGGCCGACCTGCCCGCCGGCACCTCGGTGGCCGACAAGATCGCCGCCCAGGAAAAGGCGTGGGAGGAGCGCAAATCCGCGGAGAAGGCGCGCCGTTCCTGCCTCGACGGCATCGCGATGGCCCAGCCCGCGCTGGCGCTGGCAGAAAAGGTGCGCTCGCGCAGTGCCAGAGCCGGTCTGCCCGATGACCTCGTCCCGGAAGCGCTGCGCGTAGTCGAGCTGGGCGGCCCCGATTCGGCCGAGGAACGCCTGCGTAAGGCCACCCTCGACTTCGCCACCGCCATCCGGGCCGCCGAGGACGCCGCGGAATCCGCACGTGGCGAACGTCTCCCGTTGGCCGCGCGGGAATGGCGCGCCTACTGGCCGAAGGAGTTACCGGTCAGCTAATCCGATTGTTCGCGCAGGTGACGGCTGAGACGTTGCTGAGATCTGCCGGACAATCCGCCGCGAGTCAGCGAGCAAGTGGCACACCGATTTAGACTCGGGGGTGCGCTCGCCGTTCGCGGCGGGCCATGTGGTGTCCGACGATCGTCGAGGTGAGGTAGATGGCAACAGAAGTCGATCCGGCCGAGCAGGATTACACGACCGATCATCCCGAGCTCGACGTGTTGCCGGTGTGGCCGCAGGAGACGATCGCGGTGCTGGTCACGACCGATCCCGCGCCGCACGCGATTCCCGTGTCGTGGCCGGTGCGCGCGGATGACCGGCGGATTCTCATCAGCCTCAAGTCCGATCGCGGCTCGCTGGCCCGGTTGCGGGCTCAGCCCGAGGTGGCCCTGCTCATCCTCGGCGGTGGCAATGTCGCGCTGTGCGCGCGCGGACGGGCGACGGTGATCGCCGAGCAGATGCCGTCGGCGGACGACTACACCGCCGTGCAGCTCGACGTGGACGTCATCGACGACCATCGGCAGTCGGCCTTCGCGGTGGACCGCGGCATCCAGCGCACCGTGCTCGACGAGTCCGAACTGCGCGCACTGGAGGGCCGGGTCGAAACCCTGCGGACCTGGGCAGAGAAAGGAAACTGAGATGACTGTCACGCTCGCCAAGGGCGGCAATGTCTCGCTGTCGAAGCAGACCGACAACCTCACCAAGGTGGCGGTGGGTCTGGGCTGGGACGTGCGGACGACCACCGGCGCCGATCACGACCTCGACGCCAGCGCGCTGGCGACCGGCGCCAACCTGAAGGTGCTCTCCGACCAGCACTTCGTCTTCTACAACAACCTGCGCTCGCCGGAAGGCACCATCGAGCACACCGGTGACAACCTGACCGGTGCGGGCGACGGTGACGACGAGGTGATCAACGTCGACCTGGCCGCCACCCCACCGGCGATCACCAACATCTTCTTCCCGGTCTCGATCCACGACGCCCAGGCCCGAGGCCAGTCCTTCGGCCAGATCCGTAACGCCTACATCCGCGTCACCGACGCCAACACCGGCGTCGAACTGGCCCGCTACGACCTGTCCGAGGACGCCTCCACCGAGACCGCCATGGTCTTCGGCGAGCTGTACCGCCACAACAACGAGTGGAAGTTCCGCGCGATCGGCCAGGGCTACGCCTCCGGCCTGGCGGGCATCGCCCGCGACTACGGCGTCAATATTTGATGCGGGCCGGGGCCCGCGTGTTCGCGGCCCCCCTGTCCCGCCGGTCAGGCACCGTTGCTTGCTCCTTCGTCGCGTACGCAACGGCACCTGACCGCCGGGACGGCCGCGAACCGCCGCTGCGCGGCGGCCCCTCCTCGAGGTCGGGGTGTGCGGGGTACTAGTGCGATTGGGTGGCAGGTACGCGCACTGCCGGTGTTGTACTCGCCTGATCCAGCAGGGCGAAGTATTTGCGCAGCATGAGCACCGCGGTGGTGGCCAGGCCCGCCGTGAGGCCCCACCACACGCCCGCGGCGCCTAGGCCGAGCGGGAACGCGAACAGCAGGGCCGCGGGGAGGCCGACGCCCCAGTAGCCGACCAGCGACAGCCGGAAGCCCGCCGAGGTCTCCTTGAGCCCGCGCAGCAGGCCGGTGCCGATGTTCTGCGCGGCATCGAAGAACTGCAGCACGATGCCGATGAGCAGCAGGGTGTGCGCGACGGCGATGGTGTCGGTGTCGGAGGCGTCGAGGAACGGCGCGAGCACCAGATCCGGGGCGACCACGTACACGGCGCCGGTGACCGCGGCGAGTACGCCGGCATGCCGCAGCGCCAGCCAGGCCAGCGCCCTGGCATGGCTGAACTCGTCGCGCGCCACGGCATGGCTGACCAGGATCGACGCACCGTGCGAGAGCCCGATCGCCACCTGGAACACGATGTAGATGATCTGGTAGACGACATTGTGCGCGGCAAGCGCGGCCGGTCCGAAGCTGCCCATCACCAGCGCCAGCACCGAGAACATGCCCGCTTCCGACCCGTAGGTCAGCGCGATCGGGGTGCCGAGGCGCAGTTCCTCGCGCACGGTCGCCCAGCGCACCGGCCACGGCGTCGACGGCAGTGTCGGGCCGAGTCGCTCGTCGTGGCGCACCATCGCCCAGAACACCGCACAGGTGATCAGGAAGACCAGCGAGGTCGCGATGCCGACGCCGGTCAGGCCGCTGGCCGGAATCCCGGCCCAGCCGTGGATGAAGGTCAGCGCGAGCACCAGGTTCAGCGCGACCGAACCGAGCGTCACCAGCAGCAGTGCCTGCGGTCGCTGCATGCCGACGGTGTACTGGCGCAGCACCTGGAACCACAGGCACGGCAGCAGGCCGGGCGCCAGCGCGATCATCATCGGCCTGGCGAGGGCGAGCACACCCTCGTCCTGACCCAGCCACGACAGCGCCCAGCCGAGCCCGATCAGCACGGCCCCACCGAGCAGGCCCGCGATGGTGGCGATGACGAAGGCAGCGCGCACGACGCCGCGGATCTCGTCGTCGGCCGAGTCGCCGCGCTTACCCGCCGCGCCGAGCGCCCCGGCGATCTGGTTGCCGGTGCCGGTGATCAACCCGACGCACATGGTGCGGATCTGGTTGAACAGCACCAGCGCCAGGCCACCGGCGGCGACCTCGGCCACCCCGAGCGTGCCCATCAGCGCGAGGTTGGTGGTCGAGACCGCGATCTGCGCCAGCTGCGTCAACGCGATCGGCGTCGCCAGCCTGGCCAGTGCGCCGCTGTCTGCCCGGGTGCCGATCACCCGCTCGCTCCGGAACGGTTCCACAGGTGGCGCCCCTGAGCGCTGACCCGCGGGCTCCGGGCCGCCCCGGGGCGGCTGTTCGTGTGGCGCGCGATCGCGCTCACCTGACCTCCAGCAGTTCGTCGTGGCGCCGCAGCGGCGAGTAGCGGCGCAGCAGCGTGGTGATCTCGCATTCGGCGGCGGGGTCGAGCAGGTCGCGCGCGGCCATCCAGTCGTCGTCGAACACCGTGTCGAGATACTTCTCGCCACCGTCGCACACGATGGTGACCACGGTCGACCCGGCCGGGAATTCCTCGAGCCGCGCCAAGGCATTGTGCACCGAACCGCCCGCCGAACCGCCGATCAGCAGACCGTGTGTCCTGGCGACGGCGCGCGCGGTGGCGAAGGCGTCGACATCGCTGACCTTCACGCCCTCGTCGAGCTGGGAATAGTCGACGGCGGTGCCGATGGTCGCGCCGGGCGGGGTCCCGGTGCCCGACTGCCAGTACGGGCCGCCCTCGCCGCCGAAGGCGATGGAACCGACCGGCTCGACGCCGATCACCCTGGCGGGCTGACCGAGCTCGCGCAGCCGGGTGGCCGTGCCGAACAGCGAGCCGCCGGTGCCGACCGCCGAGAGCAGGATGTCGACCCGCTCGACCTCGGCCAGCAATTCCTCGGCCACCGCGTAGTAGCCGACGGCATTGGCGTCGTTGTTGTGCTGTTCGGTGAAGTAGGCGTCGTCGCGGGCGGCCGCCATCGCCTCGGCGAGGTCCTCTCGTGCCGAGGTGGCCAGCTCGTCGTCACCGTCGTCGGCGACGAACACCAGGTCGGTGCCCATGGCCCGCATCGCGCGCAGTTTGTCCTTACATGCGTGGTTGTCGACCACGGCGGTGAACCGATAGCCACGTTCGGCCGCGACCACCGCCAAGCCGAGCCCGGTGTTGCCGGACGTCGACTCGATGATATGCCCGCCATCGCGCAGCAAACCCCGCCGCTCCGCGTCGAGCACCATCGACCTGGCCATTCTGATCTTGGCGGCGCCGGTCGGATTGAACTGTTCGAGCTTGAGCAGCAGCCGGGTACCGGAGTCGGTGACGGCGAGTTCGAACAGGGGAGTGCGGCCGATCAGATCCGTCACGCGCGTGACGAGAGCCATGGGAAATTCCTCCATCGGATTGGGAGCTCGGGTGGATCAGCGGGTGTCCATACTCCAGCGCAACCGGTCACCGGCCGCGCGCACGACGACCTTGGGCGGGAGCGGGAGTTCGTGGAACGGGGACTCGTTGGAGTCCATCTGATACCCGGCGGTGTTCGGGTAGATCAGCAGATCGCCGACGCGGGCGCGGCGCGGCAGCGGGATCCGCCGCCTGCTCAGCAGGTCGGACTCCAGGCAGGTGGTGGCGCCGACACAGGTGGGGGTGCGATGGCCGGATCGTGGCGGCCACAGCACGGGATCGGGCAGGTATTCGCTGGCGAACCACTGCTCGGACAGGCTCAGGCTGGTGCCGTCGACGGTGAGGATGTCGTACGGCTCGCCTTGTACGGTACGGGTTTTCACGCCTTGCACGCGGAACACCGAGCTGCCTGCCCGATCCAGCAGCGCCCGGCCGGGTTCGACCGCGAGCTGGATTCCATTGCCGCGCAACAGGCCTGCGAGGCCATTGTGGGCCAGGATGGCGGCGAGCATGTCCGCGCCGGGGACGGGGAAGTGGTACGGGTAGTAGCCGCCGGTGGGCGACTCGCCGTGAAACCAGTTGTCGCTCAGGTCGTTCTGGAACCTCGACCACGCCTCGGCATCGAGGTAGTCGACCCCGAAGCCGCCACCGATCGAGATCGTGTCGGCCGGGTGACCGTCCGCTCGCGCCCGCAGGCAGTGCCCGACCAGCGTGACCGCCTGTTCGGCACGGGCCACGGCGTCGTAGCCGGACAGATGGAAACTGAAGCCGGACAGCGTGATCGGGCCGTCCGCCGCGACCGCCTGCACGGCCTGTTCCAGTTCGACGGGGTCGAGGCCGAAGCGGCTGGTCGAGCCGTCGGGCAGCACGCGCAGCAGGATGCGGGCAGGAAGGTCGAGCGCGGCGAGCCGGTCGAGCTCGTCGATCGCATCGATGGCGATCAGCGCCCGATGCCGCGCGGCCAGCCACAACAACTCGTCGGACTTCGCGGGTCCGGTCACCATCAGGTCCTCGCCGCGCACGCCCTGCGCCAGCGCCGCGACCAGCTCACCGGTACTGGCGACATCGATGCCGGCCCCGTGCTCGGCGCACACCCGCGCCACGCACGCCGCCTTGTTCGCCTTCTTCCCGAAGTAGACGAACCCGTCGACGTCCGCCGTCGCGAACGCCGCCTGGAACCCGGTGACATTCACCGCGACTCGATCGGGAAACAGCACGTGAAACGGCCCCCCGACCACCTCCGCGATATCGCCGAGCAGCTGCGGATCGTCGATCAGCCGCTGTTCCACCGCGCTCACCAGCGCGGGCATCGGCGGTGCGCAGTGCGTCGGCCGCGGCGCGCTTTCCGCACGCAGGACGGCGGCGTCAGCGGTCGCTCCGCCGACGCCGCCACCGGGACGGGTCCCCGTCAGTCCCACAACGGCACCTCGACACCCCGTCCCTCGGCGATGGCGCGGGCGGCCAACGCGTGCGCGACCGCGATGTCGGTGAGCACCAGCCCACTGTTGTAGACGAAGATCTTCTCGTCCTCGCTGCGCCGCGCGGGTGTGCTGCGGGTGAGGATCTGCGGCAGTTCGGCATCGACTCTGCGCAGTGTGCCGTCGGGACCGGCCATATCGGTGCCGGTCAGCGCCATCTGCGCGGCACTGGTGGCGACCACTCGATCCGCCTCGACCAGCGTCGACGGCGCGAGCCCGTAACCGACCAGCACCGCCACCGAACCCGGTGCGAGATGGGCGGATTCGAGGGCGACCTCGGTGCCTGGTCCCGCGGTCGCCAGCACCACGTCGGCGTTGGCCGCCGCCGCGTACGGGTCGTCGACCACCTCGAGCAGCGCGTGCGGCGCCGCGTCGGCGAGATGGGTGTGCACCGCGGCCAAACCCTCCGGGTGGGTGCCGAACACCATCAGCTTGCGCAGTTGCGGATTCACCGCCAGCAGATGCGGCAGGGCATTGCGGCCCTGGGTGCCGGTGCCGATGAGCAGCGCGCTCTCGGCACCCCGCCGCACGGTTTCCCGCACCAGCAGCGCGGACACCGCGGGGGTGCGTAAGGCGCCGACTCGCGCGCAGTCCATCATCGCGATGGGCGCGCCGGTGGTGTCGTCGTAGAGGGTGATGGTGGTGTAGTACCGCTTGGTGCTGCGGTCGTGACCGGGATCGAACTTGTAGGAGGTCTTCATGGCCACCACCCGGCGCCTGCCGTCGCGGCCGAGCATCGCGTAGGACACCGAGGAGCCGCCGGGATCGGCGACGCTCAGTTTGCGTGGATTGTCGGATTCGCCTGCCGCGAAGGCGAGATACGCCTCCTCGACGGCCCTGACCACCTCCGCCGGGGTGATCGGCACGTCGGCCAGGTCGCTGCGCGAGAGCACCCGCAGCGGGATGCTCCGGTCACGGTTGTTCAACGGATCCTCGTTCATCTGTCTTGCCCCGCTCTGCTGTCCGATCAGTGGTCGCCCGGAAAGGCGCGACCACCTGTTGCCCATACCCATTCTCGGACGACTCCTGCGCGCGCCTGCGACGTTCGGGCAACCGGACATTGACGCGTTTGAGCCAGCGATCGGTGCCGTCGTAGCGGGCGCGGAACGGCACCCGGCCGTGGACGGCCACGTCGTTGTCCACCAGCAGGACCTCACCCGGAGCCAGCGCGGGCGCGTGGCAGACCCGGCCGAGCTCGGCGGTGAGGCGGGCATAGGCCGCTCGGAATGCCGGGTCGGCATCGTCGAGCGGGGTATAGGCGGGATCGTAACGCAGTGTGGGACTGCCGGTTTCGTCGAACCAGATGGTCGGCAGCGCGGGTGCGGGCTGATCGAACCCGGTGCCGTAGGACACGTCGGGCAGGATCGGCACCGTCGGCACGGCGAGCGTGCGCAGATCCTCCTCGGGCAACCGCACCTGACCCACCGACGACACCGTGGTCGCGACCCGGTCGGGATTGCGCAGGCAGGTCAGCATCAGCAGGTTCGCGCGCGCGGCGTGGAAGGCGTCCTCGGTGTGCGGGCTGAGCAGGGTGGAGCTGCTCGCGCCCGACTGCTCGTCCTCGTGGCCGACGGCGGGCAGGATGTTGTTGACCAGCCTGCCGTTCTGCTGGCCCTGCCACCCGAACGGCTCGCCCGCGCACCGTGCCAGCAGCAGCAGCGCGATGTCGAGTTCGAGCGAGCCGGTATGCCGGGGATCGGCCGCCGCGGTGGCCGCGGCCTGCCAGTGCGACGGGGTCGGGCCGAATTCGGCGTCGTCGACGCACAGGCCGCGCACGACGGTGGCGCCCGCCGCGGTGGCCGGCGGTCGCACGGCGTTGCGGACGGCGTCGGGGAGTTCGGTGGCGCGCTCGCGCACCTGGGCCAGCAACACGGGGTCGTGCAGGGTCTCGGTGTGGGGTGCGTCACCTAATCGGTGTCGGATGTCGGTCGCGAGCGCGCGGACGGCCGAGGCGGCGTCGGGAGGCAGCTCGCGATGTTCGATGTCGTGCAGGTGAATTGTCATACGTTCGGACAGAACGCTTTTCACCGGCCTTCCCTTCTTCGCATCGGTCGAACATGGGTGATCGGAGACTCGATGAGCGAAGGTAGTGCTTGTATTCTAATTAGGCAAGACTTACCTAATATGACAGCTGGGAAATAGCTAAACCATATAACGAAGTGTTTTACCCGAAGTGCCGGAACGTGCGACATCCGGGGGTGTTCAACCCGGCTGCGGTTCGGCGACGGTCGCGAGGATCACCACCACTCGCCCCGCGTTTCAGGTTAGCCTCGCCTAGTTTGCGACGCCAGGAAAAGTGGTGCGGCGCACGCGGTTCGAGGGAGGCAACACGATGGGTTTCACACGCAGGCAGCTCCTGCAATCCGGGCTCGGCGTCACCGCGCTACTGCTGGCGGCCGCGTGCGCGAGCGACGAAGGGGCCGATGGGCCCGCCAAGAAGGGAGGCACGCTGCGTGTCGGCGCGCTCGGCACCGCCGCCCGTATAGAACGCGACCCGCACGCCAACCTCAGCAACGACAGCGACTTCCTGATCGCCTCGCTGGTCTACGACGCGCTCACCGTCCCCGGCGCCGACCCGAACGTCGCGCCGCGGCTGGCCTCGCGCTGGGAATCCTCCGCCGACAACCGCCGCTGGACGTTCACGATCGCCGACGGCGCGAAGTTCCACAACGGCGCACCGGTCACCGCCGAGGACGTGGTGTGGTCGATGCGCCGGCTGCGCTCGGTCGGCGGCGCGTCGAAGATGCCGGTGGCCGAGAACGATATCGCCGCCGACGGCCCGAACCGCGTCGTGTTCACCCTGTCGGCGCCCAATACTCAACTGCCGCTGCTGCTTCGGCTCATGACCTTCACTGTGCCGCAGGGCACCACCGACTTCACCGCCGCGATCGGCACCGGTCCGTTCCGGCTCGAGTCCTTCCAGGGCGGCAATGCCAGGCTGGTCCGCAACGAGCAGTGGCACGGCACCCCGCCGCTGCTCGACGCGATCGAGGTGACCATGTTCGACAGCGTCACCGCGCTCGGCAATGCCGCGCTCGGCGGTCAGATCGACCTGGCCTCCAATGTGGGCGCGATCGCAGGCCGCACCGCGGCGGGCCGTGGCGACCTACAGGTAATCCGGCGCGCGAACGACACCATGCTCGGCGTGGCGATGCGCGTGGCCGACGGCCCGTTCGCCGACGCGCGGGTGCGCACCGCGCTGCGTCTCGGTGTCGACCGGACCGCGCTGGTCAACCAGGTGCATTCCGGCTACGGCACCACCGCCGGCGACGTCCTCGGCACCGCCGACCCGCTCTACGACACCGCGCTCGCGCGCCGCGACCGCGACATCGAGCGCGCCAAAACCCTGCTGCGCGAAGCGAATTTCGATACCGGCCGCGGCTACCCGTTCGTGACGAAGGCCGAGATACCAGGCGAGGTGGAATCGGCGAAGGTGATCGCCACCCAGCTCGCCGAGATCGGCGTCCGCCTGGAAGTGCAGGTGGTCGAACCCACGTCCTTCTACGACAAGACCTGGCTCAACGCGCCGCTCTACACGGTGTCGTGGGGAACCAACGATTCGGTGCTCTTCTACGCCGACAAGCTGTTGACCTCGGGGTCCAACCGCAACGAAACCGCCTTCCGCGATCCGGAGTTCGACGCGGCCACCGCCAAGGCGCTCGCCGCGTCAGGTGACGATTACACCAAGGCGGTCCGCGACATCCAGCGCATCGAGTTCGAGCGCGGCGGCTATCTGGTGTGGGGCATGGCCGACGGCATCGATATCGCCGCCGCGCCGGTACGCGGTCTGCCCACCCTCGGCGGCTTCGCCCGCGTCCAGCTGGAACGCGCCTGGCTGGCGTGATCGCCGTGAAAACCTTCGCCCTGCCCCTGCTCCGGCGGATCGCGCTGCTGCTGGCATTGCTGGCCATCGTCTTCGTTGCGGTGGATTTGCTGCCCGGCAGCGCGGCCCGTTCGGCGCTGGGCCGGGACGTCGAACAGGCCGAGCTCGCCGCGAAGGAACACGAGCTCGGCCTCGACCGCGCAGTGCCGGTGCAGTTCTGGCACTGGCTCTCCGGGGTGCTGACCGGTGATTTCGGGCAGACCGCGCGCGGCAACTCGATCGCGACGTTGCTGGCCGACAAATTCCCGCAGACCCTGCTGCTCGGTGGGATCGCGCTAGTGCTCACCGTCGTGACCTCGCTGGCGCTCGGCTGCTGGTGGGCGGTGCGGCCGACCGCTCTCGGTGCGCGGATCTTGCAGCCCGCCAGCACCGTCGCCGTCGCGGTGCCCGAATTCGTCTGCGGCACACTGCTGATCCTGGTGTTCTCGTTGGCCACGGGTTTGCTACCCGCGGTCACCATCACCGACCGCTCCGGTTTCCCCGCCGGCCCGGAGATGCTGATCCTGCCGGTGCTCGCCCTGGCGATACCGCAGATCGGCTGGAACGCCCGGCTGGTGCGCTCGGCACTGCACGATGTCGCCACCGCGCCGCACGTGGAGAGTGCTGTGCTGGACGGACTTCCGGCCCGCACCGTCCTGTTGCGGCACATGCTGCCCTTCGCGGCGCCCGCCATCGTCGCCGGCTACGCCACCTCCGTCGGCATGCTCTTCGGCGGCGCGCTGGTCGTGGAAACCCTCTTCAACTACCCGGGAGTGGGCGCGGTGCTGGCCGGTTCGGTCGCCGACCGCGACACCGCGACCGTCGCCGCGGTCGTCGCCCTCACCGCCGTCGTCATCATGGCCCTGCTCGCGGTGGCCGACTTCGTCCGCAACTGGGCATCGGCAGGTGCGCGATGAACGCCGCCCAGCCGATGCGTCCCGAACAAGATCAACACGCCGTGGTGGCGGGAGTTACTCGGCCGATGCCGCCATCACGGCGTGGTGATCACCTGTCCAGGCGGGTCTGGTGGCGATGGTCGGCGGTGGCCGGGGTGGCTGTTGTCGTGCTGGTCGCGATGGTGGGGCCGGTGCTTGCGCCCCATCCGGCGGAGCGGGCGGTGGGGATGCCGTTCGCGGAGCCCGGTGGGGGAGCGGCGCTCGGCACCGATCGGCTCGGCCGGGATGTGCTGAGTCATCTGCTCACCGGTGGAACTCAGCTGCTGCTGGTGTCGGTGGTGATCGCGGCGGTGGTGACTGTGCTGTCGGCGGTGCTCGGTGCGGTGGCCGCGGTCCGGCCGCGTGCGGGTGTGGTGATCGAACTCGGTGGCGATCTGGTGATCCTGCTGCCGGCGGTGCTCGGCATCCTGCTCGTCCTCACCGCGTGGCCGCAGGGCGGGGTGTTCGCGCTGATCACGGTGTCGCTGCTGTTCGGTGTGCCCTATTGCGCCAGGATCTTCGTGGCCGCCGCGTCGAGCGTCGCGACCAGCGGCTATGTCGAAGCGGCGATCGCCAGCGGAGAGTCGCTGCCGCACTTGGTTTTCCGGGAGATTCTCCCCAACCTGCGCTCGGTCTTCACCACCCAGCTCGGCCTGCGCTTCGTCGTCGCCGTCTACCTCGTCAGTACCGTCTCCTTCCTCGGTGTGCCCGCGCTCGATGACAACAACTGGGCGAACATGGTGCGCGATAACGCTTCCGGACTGCTGCTCAACCCGTGGGCGGTACTCGCGCCCAGCGCGGCGATCGCGGTGGTCGCGGTCGGGGTGAATCTGGTGGTCACCGGTGGGCCGGGGCAAAGCCGGTCGACAACCGGCGCGACCGACCGCCGAGCGGCTACGCGCGCCGCCGATCCAGCGCGGGCCGCAGCCGGTCGCGAGCGGACCGATGGTGTGCAAGCTGAGAAGCACGGGCGCCGGGACGACCGTGGTATTTCGGTGGTCGACGCAGGGGATGCGGCGGTGATCGAAGGGCTGACCGTGGTCGCTGAAACCGGGGCGGTGTTATTGGCGCCGTTGTCCTTCCGATTGAAGGCGGGCACTGTCACGGCGCTGACCGGTCCGTCGGGGGCGGGTAAGTCGACCGCGATGCGGGCGCTGCTCGGCCATCTCCCCGCAGGCGCCAGGCAGGAAGGTGCGGTGGTTGTCGCCGGGCACGAGGTGTTCGCGCTGGATTCCCGTGCGCTGCGGACATTCCGGCGCACGCGGATCGCCTATGTCGGCCAGGACCCCGGCTCCGAACTGAATCCACTGCTGCGAGTGCGCGCACTGCTGGCCGAGGCCGCGCCCACCGCGTCCGACGCCGATCGCCGCGCCGCCCTCGAATTGGTCGGCCTCGACGCCGCCCACCTGCGCCGCCGCTGCGGCCGTCTGTCCGGCGGCCAGCAACGTCGCGTCGCGCTCGCCCGCGCCTTCCTCCGCCGCCCCGAGGTACTCGTCCTCGACGAGCCACTCGCGGGCCTGCACGGTGCCCTGCGCACCGACATCGCCCGCCTCATCGCCGACCTCGCCGTCCGCGAATCGACCGCCGTCCTCCTCTCCGGTCACGACACCACCACGGTCCACGCCATCGCGGACACCGTGGTCGAGGTTCAACCGCCCGGCGGGATGCCGGTTATCGACGAGGCCGGGGGCGCCGGAGCGTCCGAGCCGGGGACCGCTCTCCCGTGCGCAGGCAAGACCCCACGTCGATTCGACGATGTCGGCGTCGGCGGCGCGGCGGGAGACACCGGCGCGACCGAGGGCGCACGACCCCACGGCACAGGAACAGCGACATCGCGGTCACGTGTCGACCGATCCGACGGCGGCACAGCTTTGCCGGTCGACGGAACGGCACAGCCGGCCACGGCGCCGACCTCGCGGGCGAGCGGAGCCGCCGGTCCTGCCAGTGCGACGGTGTCGCGGGAGAACGGCGCGACTGTCTTGCGCGTCAACGGGATCAGCGCCGTAGCCGACGGCCACGAGATCCTTGGCGACATCGATTTCACCGTGCGCGCGGGTGAAGCGCTGGCCGTGGTCGGCCCGTCCGGCGCGGGGAAGACGACCCTTGCGCGGGTGATCGCGGGTCTGCACAACACCGCCTCGGGATCGCTCGACTTGCGGGGTGCGCCGATCCAGCTCGGCCGCCGACGCCGAATCACGGTGGGCATCAACGGCATCCAGCTGGTCACTCAGAACCCGCTCGCGGCACTGAATCCCCGCCGCACCGTCGAACAGACCCTCGCACGCCCACTCCGCCGCATCGCCCGGGTACCGAAGACCGAGGTCCGGTCCCACGTCGAATCCCTGCTCACCGCAGTCGAACTCCCCACCGACCTCGCGACCCGCCATCCCCGCGAACTCTCCGGCGGCCAACGCCAGCGCGTCGCCCTCGCCAGAGCCCTCGCCGCCGACCCCGCCGTCCTGATCTGTGACGAGATCACCACCGCCCTCGACACCGCGACCGCCGCCGCGATCATGACCCTCCTCGACCACCTCCGCGCCGACCGCGGCACCACCGTCCTGCTGATCAGCCACGACATGGCCCTGGTCGCCAGGCACTGCACCGGACTCCTCGTGCTGGATCACGGTCGCATTGTCGAATCAGGTGTTCCAGCAGAGGTTCTCGCCGCACCGGCCCATCAGGCGACAGCGGATCTGATGGGCTGACGACCGGCCGGAACTCCGAAGGCGTGGCCTGTTCACCCGGCGAGGTACGACGATCTGCCTTGGCTCACTCTGAGAAGTCGCTGTGAGAGGTGCCGTCGACGCCGCGGACCTGGATGATGGGTTGAGTGTCTGTGCAGAAAGTCGGCGTCCTCGCCGCCGTGGCGATGACCGCGCTGCTCGCCGGGTGTAGTTCGCTCGCGTCGATTCCCGGCGACATGCCGCCGGGGCCGGGTGCCGCGCTGCCCGTGATCGATGTGGACGCGCCGGGTCGCGCGGCCGAGCAGTTACGCGGCTGGGCCGACGAGCAGTCGGGCGCGGTCGGCATCGAACCGGTGGCGCTCGAGGCCTATGGCTACGCGGCGGCGGTGCTCGCGCGATCCAAGCCCGAATGCGGAATCGCCTGGACCACGCTGGCCGGGATCGCGAGTGTGGAGAGCGGGCACGGCACCCATCGCGGCGCCGGCGTCGACGCCGACGGGACGGTGCGCCCGGCGATCATCGGTGTCGCCCTCGACGGCACCAAGGGCAATGCCGTCATCCGCGACACCGACGGCGGCAGCCTCGACGGCGACACCACCTACGACCGGGCGGTCGGGCCGTTGCAGTTCATCCCGGAGACCTGGCGGCGCTGGGCGGTCGACGCCAACGGCGACGGCGTGCTCGACCCGCAGAACATCGACGACGCCGCCCTCACCGCCGCCCGGTATCTGTGCATCCGCGGCGGCGACCTGACCTCGGCCGACGGCTGGCAGCGTGCCCTGTTCGCCTACAACCAGTCGAACAAGTACATGCGGGTCGTACGGGACAGGGCGGCCACCTACAGCATCGGCCGCCGCGTGTAGTCGGCTCCGGCCCGGAGTGCCGGTTACTCCACGTCACGTCGAGACGATAGGCTCGCACCCGCACGGACCAAGCCGTGAGACCTACCGTGCCTTCAGTCGTAAGGAGTCGTTTTCGTGGCCATCATCGAACAGGTCGGAGCGCGCGAGATTCTGGATTCGCGCGGCAATCCCACTGTCGAGGTCGAGATCGCCCTCGACGACGGCACCCTGACCAGGGCGGACGTTCCGTCCGGCGCGTCCACCGGTGAGCACGAGGCCGTCGAGCTGCGTGACGGTGGCGATCGCTACAACGGCAAGGGTGTCACCAAGGCCGTCGAGGGTGTCCTCGACGAGATCGCGCCCGCCATCATCGGCCTCGACGCCGTCGAGCAGCGCACCGTCGACCAGGTCCTGCTGGATCTGGACGGCACCCCCGACAAGTCCCGCCTCGGCGCGAACGCCCTGCTCGGCGTCTCGCTGGCCGTGGCCCGCGGCGCGGCCGAGTCCTCGGGCCTGGAGCTGTTCCGCTACCTGGGCGGCCCGAACGCCCACGTGCTGCCCGTGCCCATGATGAACATCCTCAATGGTGGCGCGCACGCCGACACCGGCGTCGATGTCCAGGAGTTCATGGTCGCCCCGATCGGCGCCCCCACCTTCCGTGAGGCGCTGCGCTGGGGCACCGAGGTGTACCACTCGCTCAAGGCCGTCCTCAAGGAGAAGGGCCTGTCCACCGGTCTCGGTGACGAGGGTGGCTTCGCCCCTGACGTCGCGGGCACCGTGGAGGCTCTCGACCTGATCAGCGTCGCCATCGAGCGCGCGGGCTACAAGCTCGGCACCGATGTCGCGCTGGCGCTCGATGTGGCCGCCACCGAGTTCTACACCCCCGGTGAGGGCTACAAGTTCGAGGGCCAGGTCCGCACGGCCGCCGAGATGGGCGAGTTCTACGCCGATCTGCTCACCCGGTACCCGCTGGTCTCCATCGAGGACCCGCTGTCGGAAGACGACTGGGACGGCTGGGTCGCGCTGACCGACGCCATCGGCGACAAGGTGCAGCTGGTCGGCGACGACCTGTTCGTCACCAACCCCGAGCGCCTCGAAGAGGGCATCGCCAAGGGTGCCGCCAACGCGCTGCTGGTGAAGGTCAACCAGATCGGCACGCTGACCGAGACCCTCGACGCCGTCGAGCTCGCGCACCGCAACGGCTACAAGACCATGATGTCGCACCGTTCGGGCGAGACCGAGGACACCACCATCGCCGACCTCGCGGTCGCCGTCGGTTCGGGCCAGATCAAGACCGGCGCCCCCGCGCGTTCCGAGCGGGTCGCCAAGTACAACCAGCTGCTGCGCATCGAGGACGCCCTCGGTGACTCGGCACGCTACGCGGGTGACGTGGCCTTCCCGCGTTTCACCGGCGAATTCTGAGATCAGCAGTATTGCAGTACAGGTTGAGATGACGGGGCGGTAGCGAATGACCGAGCGACGTGCGCGTGGAACCAGTCCGGGTGGACGAGGTGACCGCCGCACGTCGCGCGCCGCACGCTCCCGCCCCAGTCATCTCGACGCTCCCGGCCGCCCCGCCGCGGCCAAACGCACCACCCGGCGCCGCCCCGAATCCGCCACCGGCGCGACAACGAGCAAGCGCAAGCCGAGCGGCAAGCTCGAGCGCAGCGAGCACACCATCCTCGGTCTCTCGACCGGCAAGGCGGTGATCCTCGCCGCCGTGCTGTGCGGCCTTGCGCTGACCCTGGCCGTGCCGACCCGCACCTACTTCAGTCAGCGCGCCGAAGCGACGGCGCTGGCCCAGCAGCGTGCGGAACTGGACGCCGACCTGGCGGTCCTGCGTGATCGCCGGGCCCAGCAGCAGGATCCGGCCTACATCCGCTCCGAGGCCCGCGACCGGTTGCGCCTGGTGATGCCCGGCGAAACCCCCTACATCGTGCAGATTCCCGGCATCGAAGCACCGGCGCCGCCGCCGATGAGCACCCGAACAGCGGCGCCCGACCCCTGGTACACCGACCTGTGGCGCAGCATCTCCGAACCGGCCCCGGAAGGACCAAGGTGACCGCACCGAACGAGCGCGACCTCGAGATCATCGCCCAGCAGCTGGGCCGCGAGCCGCGCGGTGTCCTCGCCGTCGCCTACCGCACCCCCGACGGCCTGCCCGCCGTGGTGAAGACCGCGCCCCGGCTGCCCGACGGCACGCCGTTCCCCACCCTCTACTACCTGACCGACCCGCGGCTGACCGCCGAGGCGAGCAGGCAGGAGTCGGCCGGGGTGATGCGCGAGATGACCGAACGTCTCGCCGCCGACCCCGAGCTGGCCGCGGCCTACCGCGCCGCGCACGAGAGCTACCTGGCCGAGCGGAACGAGATCGAGTCGCTCGGCACCGATTTCACCGGCGGCGGCATGCCCGACCGGGTGAAGTGCCTGCACGTGCTGATCGCGCATTCGCTGGCCAAGGGCCCTGGCGTCAACCCGTTCGGTGACGAGGCCGTGGCACTGGCGGCCGACGCAGGCCTGCGCGGCACCGCGATCCCCGCCGACTGGCCCGCCGCCCGCCAGTCCGGCGAACCGGCATAATCGCGGACAGCACGCGGCGCCTGCACCCCCTCGCACGGCGCTCGGGCCGACCAGGAGGAACATCATGACTGAGCGCATCGCCGCGGTGGACTGCGGCACCAATTCGATCCGTCTGCTGATCGCCGAGGTCGGCGCCGACGGTGGTCTCACCGATGTGCACCGCGAGATGCGGATCGTGCGGCTCGGCCAGGGCGTCGACGCCACCGGCAGGCTCGCGCCGGAGGCGATCGAGCGGACGCGTGTCGCGCTGGCAGATTACGTCGATCTGATGCTCGCGCAGGATGTTTCGCGTGTCCGGATGGTCGCCACCTCGGCCACCCGCGACGCCGCCAACCGGGACGACTTCTTCGAGATGACCCGCGCCGAACTCGGCCGGGTCGTCGACGGCGCCGTCGCCGAGGTGATCACCGGCGACGAAGAAGCGCGACTGTCCTTCGCGGGAGCGGTCGGCGAACTGTCCGCTGACGCAGGGCCTTTCGTCGTCGTCGACCTGGGCGGTGGGTCCACCGAACTGGTCGTCGGCGACGGTGACGGCGTCCAGGCGGCGTATTCCGCCGATATCGGTTGCGTGCGCGTCACCGAGCGCTGCCTGCCCGGTAACCCGCCGACGGCCGAACAGGTCGACGCCGCACGGGAATTCGCGCAGACCAAGCTGGACGAGGCCTTCGCCAAGGTTCCGGTCGACAACGTGCACACCTGGGTCGGCGTCGCCGGCACCATGACAACGATCACCGCCGTTGCCCTCGACCTGCCCGAATACGACTCGACCCGAGTTCATCTCACCCGGCTGAGCCTGGCCGAGGTGCACGAGGTGTGCGACCGCCTGATCGGCATGGACCACGACCAGCGCGCCGCCCTCGGCCCCATGCACCCGGGCCGGGTCGACGTGATCGGCGGCGGCGCTGTCATCACCGAGGTGCTGGCCGACGAACTGGCCCGCCGCGCCGGTGTTTCCGAGCTGGTCGTGAGCGAGCACGACATCCTCGACGGCATCGCGATGTCGATCCTCGGCTGAGCGGCCCGGCCCGCCTGACACGACATCGCCGCGCACCGTGATGCTTTCGGTGCGCGGCGATGAGGCGATCAGGATCAGGGAAGCACCTGCGGGATGATCTCGGGTGCCACGGCGCCGACGGCCGCGCCGATGAGCGCGCCGATGAGGGCATTGGGCAGGCCGATCATCCCGGCACACACCGCGTACACGAGAACGGCCATGACCGCAGGCACGCACATGATCGCGGCGGACATCAGGCCTACCCCGGCACCGAGGGCGGCGGCGTTCTGGATCGGGTCGGAGTTCTGCGCGGCCGGATTGGTGGCGATCGTCTTCAGTTCGGGGGCCGCGGACTGGGACACCTGCGGGGTCGCCGCGAGCGTGCGCCCGTCGGCGGAGATCTCGGTGGCCACGGTGATGGTGTTGCCGCCGACCGTGCCGAAGCTGGTCGGCACCTGGGCGATCGGGCTGCCGGTCGCGGATTCGACGGTCAGTGTGCCGTCCGGCCCGAGGACGAAGCGCCCGTCGTCGACGGTCGCCGTGACGGTGCGCAGGTCCGGCGTCACCGCGGTGCTGTAGCCGATCCCTTCGGCATTACCCACCGAGGACAAGCCCTGGGCGAAGCGCGCCTGGTGATCGGCATCGACCTCGGCCGAGGCGACACCGGCGAACGTGACAGCCACCGCTACCGGCAACACGGCAGCGAGCATCCGGCGTCCCACGCTGGAACTCGAGTTCTGGAACATATCGGAGAAACTCCCTCTCCGAATTCGCCCGAAGAATTCGACCCCTCGGGTGAATTCGAAATTCGTGGTCGATGAACACCCACTATTCGGACCGCCCGCCCCGTTGGATGGATATCCTTGCGCGCCCTATTCACCTCGGGCGAGTCGCGGAGCCCTCGCCGCGCGCCGGACCGGAGCGCGATAGCGGCGCAGGGCGATCCGCTCTCGTACGGGCGCAGGCCCGAGCGCGGCGACCAGCTCCCGGCGCCGCTCCGGCCCGATCAGTCGGCGGTCGCGATAGGTGAGCGCCCCATCGAGCGCCCAGAGCATCTCCAGGTTCAGGCCTTTCACCTCGGCCGCGCGCAGCCGCCGGTAGGTTTCGACGGCGCCGAGTTCGGTGAGATCGTCCAGCGAACGCACATCGGCGTTGGCGAGCATCGCCGCGGCGGCGTGGCCGAGTTCGGCACCGCGTCCGTAGTATTCGCGAATTCGCAAGTGCGCATCGCCCCGAACGGATTCCGCCTCGTTCCAGACGGCGGCACGCAAGTCGTCCGGGGACGAAGGTATTTCATCGCGGGCGAGGACGCGGGCCCGCGCCTCCCTGGCGACCCCGACCATTGGGCGAAATGCGCGAAAGATCTGGATTTCGCCGTCGTGGCCGCGATTCCATTCGTCCAGATACACGTGATCGGAACCGTAGCCCGCGGAATCGAGTCGCGCCGCGCCGATCGCCCACGCGCGGCAGTCGTCGGGCGTGCGCGGGGTGAGCACCAGCATTCCGCGCCGGCGAACGATGTCGCCCCGCGTTCGTCGATAGTGCTGCCGGGTCGCCCAGCTGTCGAACGCCCCAGGTTCCAGCGTTCGGTCCAGTCCGAAGGACCGCCACCGCACAGTCCCCTCCGGATTCCCTCTCCGTACCTGTTGGCTCAATGCCGCGGCGGCCTGATCGTCGAACCGGGTGAACCATCCCGGCACCAGCACGATGGGATCGGCGGGATCGGCGTCGAACGGCGTCGGCATCAGGAACTCCCGGTCGATGAGGATCACGGTCCCCGGCCGCGATTGATACGACAGCCCCCACAGCAGCCGGGACAACAGCTTCGCCCCATGGTCGTCCGACAGCACATGCCACGTCTCATGGAACCGGTTCGTACTGAACCGGGCGTGCGTCCCTGGCCGCGGCACGATCACCGTCCGCACACCACGAACTCCCCGCACCGTATACCGATGCAGTTTCAACCCGTCTGCGATATCCCGGGCATTCCCCGGCCGCTGTCTTTTCATCCCCCCAAGGAGGCCACATCGCCCGGTACCCGGGCAATCGCTTTTCCGACGCGGGCAATCGCTTTTCCGACGCGGGCGGTGCTTGTCGGCGCCGAAGTGGGCTCCTCGTAACGGTTGGTGGCTGGTTGCGGGCATCGGGGTCTCGAGCGGCCTACTCTCTGGTTCAGCAGTGGGATGGCCCGAACCGGGTTTGCCGCCGGTTCACGACGAGCGAGGTGGTGGGACTGCCATGGTCGACGAGGCGGTTTCCGGGGGTGCTGATCATTGGTCAGGTAGCCGACGGCTGCTGGCGGTCTTGCTGGCGATGGCGATGTTCGTCCTCGTCGTGGACACGTCGCTGATGAACGTGTCGATCTCGGCGGTGGTGCGCGACCTCGACACCACCGTCAGTGGTGTGCAGTCCGCGATCGCGCTCGAGGCGTTGGTGTCGGCGGCCTTCATCCTGATCGGCAGCAAAGTCGGGGATCTGATCGGCCGCAGACGCGCCTACGTGCTGGGCCTGCTCGGCTACGCGACCGGGGCGACCGCGATGACCTTCGCGCAGAGTCTGACCGCGGTGATCGTGCTGTGGGCCGTGGTCGGTGGCATCGGTGCGTCCCTGCTGTTGCCCGCCATGCAGTCCCTGGTGCACGGCAACTTCCACGGGGCCGCGCAGAAGAAGGTGTACGCACTCGTCGGCGCGGCGGCCGCGATCGCCGCCGCGGTGGGACCACTGCTCGGCGGCTTCGTCACGACCTACCTGTCGTGGCGCGTCGGGTTCGCGCTCGAGGTGGTGATCATCGCCGCCGTCCTGTCCGGTATCGGGCTGGTTCGCGACGTGCCCTACACGGGGGCGCGCGGAGTGGATGTGGTCGGTGCCGCGCTGTCGGTCGTCGGCATGGGTGGCATTGTGCTGGGGATCCTGGTGTGGCAGGAAGGTGGGGAGGCCGTCGGGGCCTTCCTGGTGGCCGGTGCGGCGGCGTTGATCGGGCTCGCGTTCTGGCTGATCCGCCGGAAACGGCGCGGCGAACCCGCTCTGATGGATCCGGACCTGTTCCGGTCCAAGGTGTTCCGGCTCGGAATAACTGGGCAGATGCTCCAGCAGATCGCGTTGGGCGGCACGATGATCGCACTGCCGATCTACCTGCAGATGGTGCTCGAGTACAACGCGATGCAGGCGGGCCTGTCGCTGGCTCCGCTGTCGCTGAGCATGTTCGCCGTCGCGCTGCTCGCGGGGAAGAAGGCAGGGGCTCGGCGTTCGGCGCCGATCATCCGGTGGGGGTTCGTCCTGGTCACCGTCGGTATCGCGGTGCTCCTCCCGCTGGTGCCCCGCGCGGAGTTCGGGTGGGCGCTGCTGCCGCCGCTCGTCGTCGCAGGCGCGGGCTTGGGTCTGCTCGTCTCGCAGCTGAACAACTACACGCTCGCGCCGATCTCGGAGGAACGGGTCAGCGAAGCCTCGGGCACCAACTCCGCCGCCGGGTCGTTCGGGCTCTCGTTCGGGCTGGCGTTCGCCGGCGCGGTCATGCTGGCCACGCTCTCGCTCACTTTCACCGCGATGACGAAGTCGAGCGAGGTGCTCCCACCCGCGGAGCAGGAGCACGTCGCCCAGGTCCTCGAGGACGACGCGCAGGTCATGAGCAATACCGAACTCGAGTCGCTGCTCGCTGGTCAGCCCCCGGCGATCCGCGAGGAGATCGTCCGGATCAACACCGACGCACGGCCACTCGCGCTACAGGCGGCGCTGCTCGTGCCGATCCTGGCCGGACTGCTCGGCCTGCTCAATTCGTTCCGGATGGTGCGCGAACCCGACGCGCCGCCCGCGGTACCGGGCACCACACCCGGGCTGCTCTGACCTCCTTGCCGTGCCCGGCGCGCCGGTCACGGACAGAAACTCGTGTTAGACATATGCTTACTTTTGTCTTACTTTGGAGGCATGAGTTCAACGACGTCTCATGTGGTCGGGTTCGAGCTGCGCTCCGGGGAAACCTGGCGCGACCCCTGGTCCATGTATTCCGCGCTGCGTGACAAGGATCCGGTCCACCGGGTGATCCCCGAAGAGCTGGAAGCCGACGACTTCTATGTGCTGTCGCGCCATGCCGATGTGTGGGCGGCCGCCAAGGACCCCGAGACCTTCTCCTCCGCATCGGGGCTGACCGTGGACTATGTCGACCTGGCGGCAGCCGGCTTCGGCGCGGTCAAGCCGTTCGTGTTCATGGATCCGCCCGAGCACACCGACTTCCGGCGCCGGGTGGCACCGGGATTCACTCCCCGCCAAGTGAATTCGGTGGAGCCCGCGGTGCGCAGGTTCGTCGTCGAGCGCATCGAGCGGCTGCGCGCAGCGGGCGGGGGCGACATCGTCGGGGAGCTGTTCAAGCCGCTGCCCACGATGGTGGTCGCCCACTATCTGGGGGTGCCGGAACAGGATCACGGCAAGTTCGACGAGTGGACGGAGAACATCGTCGGTGGCGCGGTCGCGGGCGCGGGGCTGGCCGCGGGTGACCAGAACGCCTTCACCGCCGTCGGCGAGCTGGTGGGCTACTTCAGCGAGCTGATCGCCCGCCGCCGCGTCGAACCGGGCGACGACACGATCTCGCACCTGCTGGCCTCCGGCCTCGGCGACGAGGGTGACAACGAGGGCTTGATCGCGATCCTCGGATTCGCGTTCACGATGATCACCGGCGGCAACGACACCACCACCGGCAATCTGGGCGGCGCGGTCCAGCTGCTCACCGCTCGTCCCGACCAGCGCAGGCTGCTCATCGACGACCCGTCGCTCATCCCCGACTCCATCGAGGAGTTCCTCCGCATGACCTCGCCGGTGCAGGGCCTGGCCCGCACCACCACCCGCGATGTCGAACTGCACGACACCACCATCCCCGCGGGCCGTCGCGTGCTGCTGCTCTATGGCTCGGCCAACCGCGACGAACGCGAATTCGGCCCTACCGCAGCCGAACTCGACATCCGCCGCAACCCCAAGCGCATTCTCACCTTCAGTCACGGCCACCACCACTGCCTCGGCGCGGCGGCCGCCCGCATGCAGGCGCGCGTCGCGCTCGAGGAACTGCTCGCCCGCTGTCCCGACTTCACCGTCGACCTCGACGCGGTGCGCTGGTCGCAGGGCAACTACGTGCGCTGGCCCGTCGCGGTGCCGTTCCAGGCGGTGGGCGCGTGAGCGGCGACTGGCTGGCCACCGACCGGGCCGATCTGGCCGCCGAGCGCATCCTCGACGCGGCCGCCGAACTGTTCGCCGAACACGGGGTGGCCGCGGTGGGGATGCGCGATATCGCCGCCGCGGCCGGGTGCTCCAGGGCGACCCTGTATCGCTATTTCGACAATCGCCACGCCGTGCGCATCGCCTTCGTGCACCGCGAGACCCGCCGCATCGTCGCCGACCTGGCCGAACAGGTCCGCGACATCGCCGACCCCGGCGAGCGCATCATCGCCGCGATGCTCGGCGCCATCGCGGCAGTCCGCGCGGACCCGCTGCTCATCGCCTGGTTCCGCCCCGGCGACTCCGGCACGGCGGGCCGCATCAGCCAGGACTCCGACGTCATCGAATCCCTCGCCGCGGCCATGTTCGCCGACACCGACCTCAGCGACCCCGAACGCAGCCGCCTCGCCCGCTGGCTGACCCGCATCATCGTCTCGTTCCTGGCCACCCCCGGCCGCGACGACACCGACGAACACGCCATGCTTCAGGAATTCGTCGCCCCGATCATCACCCGCACCGCCCCCACCTGGGCGGACCGCTAGTCCATCGAGCGTCAGGAACCAGGTTGCGTCTTCAGCCCGGTGTGCTCGGTGCGCGGTTCCGGCATCGCGCACACCATGCCGTCGGCCATGCCGGTCGGCTGTATGCCCAGGCCTTGGTTGAGGCGTCCCCGGTGGTTCTCCCAGGCGATGGCGGCGGCCAGCTCGGTCAGCTGGGCCTTCGACAGGTGGGTGAGCAGGGTGTCGCGCAGTTCGTCGATCTCGACCGCCGGGGTCGACGTCATCGCTTCGGCGAACGCGATCACCAGCTTCTCCAGCTCGGTATAGGCATCGCTGGTCCGGTAGCGGGGAAGATCGGTGATCTGCTCGCGGGTCAGTCCGCTGGTATGCGCCACCGCCGATCCGATGTCGAGACAGAACTGGCAGGCGACCAACCCTGCCGTCTTGAGCTCGGCGAGTTCTTTGAGCCGGGGATCGAGCTTGTTGCTGAACAGCAACGCTGTCTCATAAGTCATGATCGCGACTACGATCTGTGGCCGCCGCCCGAGCCAGCCGGCCAGATCCCCCCGATTGCGCCGAGCTTTCCCAATTACCTTGGTGAGTCCCCTGATTCGATTGGCAACCCGCATCGATAACACCTCTTCGTGTCGACGATTCGCTTACCCATCAACCTACGCCGGGCGGCCGCCGATCCCCAGAGAACTAGAACGTGTTCTATATTTGAGGCAAAGTTCCGGCGAGCCCTCGGGAGTCCAGAGATGTACCAGTGGTCCGACGAAGACCTGATGTTCCGCGAGGCTGTGCGCGGCTTCATCGCCAAGGAGGTCACCCCGCACGTCGACCAGCTGGAGAGCGGCGCACTGCCGCCGTTCGACATCATCCGCAAGCTCTACGCCACCTTCGGGCTGGACGAGATGGCGCGGGAAGGGCTCGAGAGGGCTATCGCCCGCGAAGAAGCGGGCACCACCGGGTCAGGCAAATCGGGCGGCGGGTTCAGCGGTGCGGGCAGCATGGGCGTCATCCTCAACAGCGAGCTCGCCGGCGTCAGCCTGGGCCTGGTGGCCTCGATGGGTGTGAGCCTGGGTCTCACCGCGGGCACCATCCGCAGCCGCGGCACCCTCGCGCAGAAGAAGCGCTGGCTGCCCGAACTGGTCACCATGGCGAAGGTCGGCGCCTGGGCCATCACCGAGCCCGATTCGGGGTCGGACGCGTTCGGTGGCATGAAGTCCTACGTCCGTCGCGACGGCGAGGACTACATCCTCAACGGCCGCAAGACGTTCATCACCAACGGTCCGTATGCCGACGTCACCGTCGTCTACGCCAAGCTGGACGAGGAAGACGGCACCGACCGCCGCGACCGCAAGGTGCTGACATTCGTCCTGGACAAGGGCATGCCCGGCTTCGTGCAGAGCCCCGCGTTCAAGAAGATGGGCATGAACTCCTCGCCCACCGGCGAACTGTTCTTCGAAAATGTCCGCATCACCCCCGACCGGCTGCTCGGCGAATCCGAGAACCCGGCCAAGGGTGACGGAAAGGACAGCGCCAAGGAATCTTTCGCGGCCGAACGCATCGGCATCGCCTCACTCGCGCTCGGCATCATCAACGAATGTCACCGCCTGTGCATCGATTACGCGAAATCCCGCAAGCTGTGGGGCAAGGAGATCGCGCAGTTCCAGCTCATCCAGCTGAAACTGGCAGAGATGGAGATCGCGCGAATCAACGTGCAGAACATGGTGTTCAACGCCATCGAACGCACCGCCGCGGGTGACAAGGTGACCCTCGCCGAGGCATCGGCGATGAAGCTGTATTCCTCCCGCGCCGCCACCGAGGTCGCGATGGAGGCCGTGCAACTGTTCGGTGGCAACGGCTACATGGCCGAGTACAAGGTCGAACAGCTCGCCCGCGACGCCAAGTCGCTGATGATCTACGCGGGCAGCAATGAAATCCAGGTCACCCATATCGCCAAGGGCCTGATCGCCGGGTAGTCATTTTCAGCGGTTCGGGCTGGTAGCCCGCTCGTATACTCGGAAGATGCGAATCCACCGGAATGCCCTTGCCGGCGCCGTTGTGGTCGCCGCCGCGGTCGCCGCCCTCGCGCCCTCGGCTTCGGCCACGCCGTCCTCCGGCGTGACCGTCGAACCGCTGGCGCAGGTCGATGTGAGCGGATTCAGCCCCTTCACCTCGTTGCCGAGCAAGTTCACCTTCCGGCGCATCACCATCGCGCCCGGAGGGTCACTCGGCTGGCACTACCACGACAGCAATGTCTTCGCTGTCGTGACAGCGGGCCAGGTGACGCGCTATGAGACGGATTGCGTGCCGACGACGTACGCCGCTGGCGAGGGTTTGTCCGAGACTGTCGGCCCGGATCACGTACATACCGGAAGCAACCTCGGCACCGAGCCTGCTGAGCTGTATGTCGCGTACGTCAACCGCGCGAATGAACCGCTCTTCGTGGACGCCCCGGCCCCGGACTGCCCGTAGCCGCATCACGCCACCTGTGCGACCCGAACGGTCAGGCGCCGAGACAGGCTCCGGCGCCGCCCGCAGCGAGAGTTTCGGCGCTGCAATAGGCGGCTCGCGGGTAATACGGGCCCATCGTGGTGGCCGGGTCGCTGCCGGAGTCCTGGGACGCTTGGACCGAAAACGGATAGAACTCCGCGCTCGGGATCATGTTCCGCAGGAACAGCACCTTGTCCACGTCGGTGCTGCCCCAGGGAATCACCGTCACCTCCGGATCGAGGTTCGCAGGCACGTCCGCGGGCGCGGCGACCACATAGGTGTAGTAGCCGGACTCGTCGAGCGCGGTCTGGAAGTCGGCCGCGCAGTCGACAACGGGATAGGGCGAGAGCAAGTCGTTCTGGCACATCGACCAATACCGCACCTGCTGGCTTGGATCGGTAGGCGATTGCCCCGCCCGGGTATCCGGGAAGATCGGCGCCTTGCCACGCACCACCAGCAGCCGACCCGGCTGATAGCTGATGCGCGTCCCGACGTATTTGTTGTCGCCGTTCGGGAAGAGCCCGGCGGTGCTCGCCGGATTGCCGAACGACGCCTCGGGCCTGTTGCCGGGGAACGCGCCCGACGCCGCCGCGGCGATCGCCCGATCGAAGGCGTCCTTGGCCACATCGGCGACCGGGCCGGTGTAGCCGGACGGGTCGAAGGTCTGCGCGCACGGCTGGCTCGGCACGTCGGCGCCCGCGATCGAGAGCTTCACCTCCGGCAGCGCGACGCCGCCACTGAGCGAGGCCGGGTCGTCGGGAACATAGACGCGGACGATGGCGAACCCGATCGGCGTGCTCTGTCCACTCGCGACGGCCTGGAGCTCGTTGCGGCTGTGATCGGCCGGTCCGTTGACCAACCTCGCGTGCCAGCGCTGTTGCGACGCGGGCAGCGATGCGGCGCCGGCATCGATGTACGGATTGGCGCTGCCCGGGTCGGCGACGATCTGGTTGTCGCGCAACGTGTCCACCGTGTCGAGGTCGGTCCCGTAGGTGTTCAGCGAGAAATACCGGGCGGCCGGATAGGAACCGGACAACTCGATCGAATCGCCGGGCCCCAGCGCGTAGGGCATCAGCCAGTACGTCGAGTTTGCGTCGGGGAAAGCCACATTCAGCATGGTGCTGTTGGACATGAATCGCCACGCGCACAGCGGTGAGTCCGGCGGATCCGCGGACGCGGGCGCGGCGAACCCCACCGCGCCCGAGACCATGGCCAGCACACAACCCATGCGGACGATCAAGGCCACCACCGAATGCATGCCGATCCCTTCGAGCTGTCGAAGAATCCACGCGTACAGGTCACCGCGGCCGAGCCCGAAGATCGGCCCGGCCAACGGCACACCTTAGCGGACAGTGCCCCACTGGGACTCGAATCCGGACTGCGCAAATTCGGCGATGTGCCGAGGTTCAGGAACCAGGCTCGACAATCGGCTCGAATCGGGCAACGAGCCACACTCGTTTGATCGAGCCTTCGGGGTTGGGGAAGCTCGGTTGTACCTCTCCCTCGCCTCCGTGATCCCGGAAACCGCTGATGGTTACCTGATACTCGGCACCGTCGACGCGGACGATGTCGTGCTCGTCGACGATCGGCAGCTTGATCCGATCGTCCACGTCCCCGGGGACGTTGGGTGTCTCGTCGTGGCGGAAACGCAAGGTGAACGTGTGGTCGAATCCTTCGTCCAGGAAGTCCACCGTCACCCGCAAATACACCCAGAACTGACTGTGCTGCACCACGACTCGGTGGTTGTAGTGGGTGAAGATGCCCAGATTGAAGTTCTTGCCGTCCAGGCGCGCGTCGACGCCGGTGAGGCCGGTGAAGTCGTAGCCGCTCGGCACGCCGTCTCCACCGGTACCCCATCTGATGCCGGCCCTGACACCGCTGCTCGATACGGTGCCGGGTTCCCGCAGCCCCTGAAACTGTGATTCGTCCACACTGACGCGCGTCCACACGCCCTTGGTATCGACCTTCCCCATGACAGCTAGCCCCCTTGCTGTGTGCGCGTCGACGACCTGTCGATCGGCGTATCGATCATCCCTTCCGGCTTACGGCTTGTCATCGAAATCGATTGTGCAACAAAGGAAAACACTCCGCACAGGGTGCGAAGCGTCTAATCGGTCGTGGCATCCGAATTCCAGCCAGGACCTGTCTGTCCACCGTCGGCGACGCGTGGACCCGCGGTCACAGGGTCGCGCCGAGCCAGTGCGCGAACCCGAGCAAGCTCTCGGACTGTCGCCGCTGGGCGGCGGCGATCCCGTACATGGTTTCCCGCACAGACGGGTGCAACCGGGTCTGTTGGGGAGCGGCGGCGCGGGCCTTGTTCAGCGCGGCCAGCGCACGATCGGGCTTGCCGCTCATGAGCCAGGCGCGGGCGTTGTCCTGCCAGTGGTGCGCAACGCGGGTAGGCGGTGCATCGGCGCTATAGGCCAGGCCGTCACCGCCGATCGCTGCCCGGTTCGGGTCGCCTGCCTCGAGCTCGATTGCGTGGGAGTGGATATCGACGTTCAGCGGTCCGAATGCGGTCATATACAGATCAGTCTCGCCGGTGTGCGCCGCTAGCTCCCGCGCGGCATCGACGTGGGCGACGGCACCGGAGTAATCGAGCTTCCGGGCATCGTTGATCGCGCCGGCCAAATGCGAGTATCCGGCCAGGACCATGCCTGGCCTGGTGTTGTCAGCCGCGCCGATCGACTGGTCGATAAGCTGTGCAGCGACCTCGGATTCCCCGTAGTGGGTGAGGATCCGGGCCCGGGCCAGCGCGGAAAACGCCTGGTAGTTCGGGTCGTCGGCGTGGGGCGCATAACTGTCGGCGAGGTCGAGCGCGGGCAACGCCAGCATGAGATGCCCAGTGCGGCGGGCGGACCACTCGGCCAGGATGTAGGCCGACGCGAGCAGTGAATACGCGCGGGCTCGGTCGTCGCCGTTGAGCGCGCGCACCGCGCCGTGCAGGCGGCGGATGATTGCGGGTAGTACCTCGATTGTCTGGCGGGTGCGGTCGCGGCGGTAGAGATCCTGTGCGGCGGTGAGGTCGGTGTCGAGCTGGGCCAGGCTGCCCGGTTCCTCGGCGCGGGCGTATCGGCCCTCGGCCAGCAGTATCGAGAGGCCGTTCACCGCGTCGGCCAAGGGCTTGCCGTCGTTGAAGGGGGCGCCGGTCAACTGCTCAGGGGTGATGCGCAGCGCGCGTGCGACGGCGGATACGAATCCGGGGGAGGCCAGTTCGCGACCCTGCTCCACGGCCTTGACCATGCTCAGGCTGTACGCGGCACGGGTCGCCAGCTGTCGTTGACTCAGGCCCGCGATCTTCCGTTCCGACGCTATGGCCTGCCCTACATGCGTCCCCATGTATTCGAGCGTACGGGCAGGTACGCCACTGTGTCGCGCATTGTCACCGGCGCTGTCCCTTCACTGTCCTTCGGAGCTCCTGCCTGCGGCGAATCTGATTCCAGCCCCGCCGCCGGGTCGAGCAATCCCCGGCGGCGGGAGCCAGTCACCGACGAGGGGAGCCCACAGTGTGGGGACGAACTAGGCCCGGGAAACGAGCGTTGACGGTCGACGCGATACAGGCGCGGATCGCCCGCGAAGCGGCCCAAGCCACGATTGCCCAGGACGACGAGCAGACCGGGCGCACCGCGGTGATCGTGCACTCGGCACCGCTGAAGCGGTTCTCGATCGACCAGGCGCGCAAGACGTTTCAGGCCCATCGCGGCTGTGATGGAACCATCTGTCCTCGAAAAATGGCCGCGATCAATGTCTTGGTCGGTGCCGGCCTGATGAGGCTGGATCGTCGTGTCGGGTACTGATCACGAGCCGGGCACGCTCCCGGCAGCGCGGTCGGCGGTCATCGACGCGATGCGCGAAGTCGTCCAAGCCGACCGGCCCGGGGTCGCGGGCTGGCTCAACACCTGGGCACCGATCGACGAGACCGGCCACGTTAGACCGGCCTGCGCTGCCGGGCCTCACCCCGACGACGACCTGTACGCCGATATCGCGGGAGCGCTGGCCGCGATCGCCGACCCAGCCGAGCCAAGCCCGGTAGCGCTCGACCTCGACGCGCTGTATTCGCCTGCGCTGCAGCGCGTGCTGGAAGTCGCCGAGCGCATTGCTCGCGACAGCGGTGCCACATCTGTCGACGTCGCACACGTCGAAATCGCACTTGACCGCCGAACCGAAGGGGACACCTGATGGAATTCGATACCTCAACTACCGCTCTACCGATCGCCGCCGCGCTGGTCGCCACACGGTCAGCGGAGTCGCCTAAGCCGCACGCCGAATCGAGCCGATCGCTGCACAGACATGCGCAAGTCGGCAGCTGCCAGCTCGGCCGGGCGAAAAGCGCGTCGGTAGCCCGGTCACCGCGCCCGGTTCGCCGCTGGGGGCGGGCTGACCAGCTTGCACTGCCAGCACTCGAATTCGGCCTGGCCCCTGGCTATGTTCTGGCGTGCGTTGCACCGAGGGCACAGCACAGCGCGCATGCCGACTGGCGGTGCCGGTTCGCCGGGCGCTGCCAGCACCGCTGCCAGAACGCCGATCGGCCCCAAGAGGAACCCCACGAGGAAGAATCCGCCAGGGCTGCGGCGCTTCCGCTCGGCGATGGCCAGGCTGACGCACCCGAAGACAATACCGACCGTCATTGCGGCAGCGAAGAGAGCGCCGATGGCGGGATCATCCATGTGATTCTCCATTCAGTTTTCAAGCCGGAAGGGATTCTAGGCTGAGTGTTCTTGCCATGCCTGTCATCGGCTTGCCATCGTCACGCGGACGACCAAGCCGCTGCACGGGCCACCCGCGACTGCCGGGGACGCCTGACCGCTCTGGGGTGGCACGGGGGTGGGGCGAAAGCCCGTCGAACTGCAAGGAAATGACGCCGCGACCCATCTACATGGGTCTTCTTGAGTGCCCCCACTGGGACTCGAACCCAGACTGCGCGGATTTTAAGTCCGCTGCCTCTGCCAATTGGGCTATAGGGGCGTCCCGGACAGCCTAGCGACTCGTACGGGTGTACCGGAATCGTGTCGGTAGACAAGGTCGGCCCGGCGTGTCGCCGATGACCGCGCCGGTCCGACCTTATCGCCGACAGTGCCGGTCAGTCGGTTGTCGGCGACTTCTTGCCGAGGATGGAGTTGCGGCGGCTGTAGGCGAAGTAGACGACGAAGCCGATGGCCATCCAGACGATGAAGCGGATCCAGGTGTCCACCGAGAGGTTGACCATCAGCCACAGGCAGGACAGGACGGCCAGGATGGGGACGAGGGGGACCAGGGGGACGCGGAAGCCGCGGGGGAGGTCGGGGCGGGTGCGGCGCAGGATGATGACGCCGACCGAGACCAGGACGAAGGCGAACAGCGTGCCGATGTTCACCATTTCTTCGAGGGTGCCGAAGTCGACGAAGCCGGCCAGCACGCAGCAGACGACGCCGACGATGACGGTCAGGCGGACCGGGGTGCCGCGCGAACCGGTGTGGGCCAGCCAGCGCGGTAGCAGCCCGTCGCGCGCCATCGCGAACAGCACGCGGGTCTGGCCGAGGAACAGCACCATCACCACGGTGGTCAGGCCGGCCAGCGCGCCGATGGAGATGACGTTCTTGGCCCAGTCGACGCCGTGGATCGCGAAGGCCGTTGCCAGCGTGGCGTTCTCACCGGCCAGATCGGTGTAGGGCACCATGCCGGTGAGCACCAGCGACACCGCGACATAGAGCACAGTCACGATGAGCAGCGAACCGAGGATGCCGCGCGGCACCGCCTTCTGCGGGTTCTTCGTCTCCTCGGCGGCGGTGGCGACGACGTCGAAACCGATGAACGCGAAGAACACCAGGCTGGCCGCGGCGAGTAGGCCGTACCAGCCGAAGTTGCTGTCGCCCGCGCCGGTGAGGAACGAGAACAGCGACTGGTGCAGTCCGCTCGTGCCTTCTTCGGCCGGCTGCGACGGCGGGATGTAGGGGCTCAGGTTCGACGCCTTGAAGTAGGTGATGCCGAGGACGAGCACCAGCGCGATGACGCCGAGCTTGATCGCCACCGCGATCGCCGACACCCGCGAGGACACCTTGGTGCCGATGGCAAGCAGCACGCCGAGCACCGCGATCAGCGTGACCGCGCCCCAGTCGAAGGTGACCGAGCCGAGTTGCATGGTGGCGGACTCGAATCCGAAGACCGTGCCCAGATATTGCGACCAGCCCTTGGCCACCACCGACGCGGCGAGCGCGAATTCGAGAATGAGGTCCCAGCCGATGATCCAGGCGACCAATTCACCGAAGGTGGCATAGGAATAGGTGTAGGCGCTACCGGCGACCGGCACCGTCGAGGCGAATTCGGCGTAGCAGAACGCGGTGAGGCCACAGGCGATCGCGGCGAACACGAAAGCCAGCGAGACCGACGGGCCTGCCACATTGCCCGCGGTGCGCGCGGTGAGCGTGAAGATACCGGCGCCGACGACCACCGCGACACCGAAGATCGTGAGATCCCACGCCGTCAGGTCTTTGCGGAGTTTGGAATCCGGTTCGTCGGTGTCGAGAATCGATTGCTCGACGGATTTGGTGCGGAACAATCCGCTGCTGCGGCCTGCCGCTGGTGTGGCTTCCGGTGTCGGCACGGTCTTTCTCCTTCTGTGCGAACGTCTTCGGGGAGTACCCGGAGGCAGGTCAGTGCACGCCCTGCATGTGGCGCTTGATCCAGGGGGCGCACGCGACCACGACGAGGCCTGCCGCGATGGCGGCGGCGCCGCTGATCCCGAAGTAGGCGGTCTCGCTGTCGGGGCTGTAGAAACGGGCCAGGGTGCCTGCCATCGAGGTGCCGATACCGACCGAGAAGAAGTACAGGGCCATCATCTGGGAGCGGAACGCGGCGGGCGCGAGATGGGTGGTCACCGCGAGACCGATCGGCGAGAGCAGCAGTTCGGAGACGGCGAAGCCGCCGAGGATGACGAACACCGCGAGTACCGGGACGGTCTTGCCCTCGAATCCGCTCAGCAGCGCGAACAGCCAGAACGCGATGCCCATGCCGATGACACCGAGCGCGAACTTGATCGGGGTGCTCGGCGCCCGGTTGCCGAGCTTGGTCCACATGAGCGCGAACAGCGGCGAGAGCGCGATGATCCACACCGGCTCGACCGAGCCGATCCAGCTCGCGGGCGCTTCCCAGCCGAAGATCCGCCAGTCGACGCGCTCGTCGGAGTACACCGCGAGCATGGTGAACATCTGCTGGAACAGCGACCAGAACACCGCGTTGGCGATGAACAGCGGAATGAAGGCGAGCACCCTGGTGCGCTCGACCGGGGTCACCTTGGCGCTGGTGAGCAGCACCCAGAAGTAGGCGATCGAGGCCAGCACGATGACGCCGGTGGTGACGTCGGAGAGATTGTCCAGCGTGATCAGCCCGGCCGCGACGGCCACCGCCACCACGACCGCGGCGACGGCGACACCGATCAGCACCGGGGTCAGCTCATGGCGGGTGACCGGGTTGGGCACGTCACGGCCGTGGGTGCCCAGGTTGCGCCGGAAGATCACGTACTGGGTCAGGCCGAGCGCCATACCGACCGCGGCGGCGGCGAAGCCGGCGTGGAAGCCCCACTCGCGCTGCAGCAGACCGGTGAGCAGCGGTCCGGTGAACGCGCCGATATTGATGCCGAGGTAGAACAGCGTGAAGCCACCGTCGACGCGGGCGTCCGAGGGCGCGTACAGCGTGCCGAGCAGCGACGACGCGTTCGCCTTCAGCGCGCCGCTGCCGAGCGCGACGAGCACGAGACCGGCACCGACACCGGTCAGCCCCGGCAGCACCGCCAGCGCGATATGGCCCGCCATCACCACGACGCCGCCGTAGAAGACGGTGCGCTCCATACCCAGCACCCGGTCGGCAATCCAGCCGCCGAGCACGGTGGACAGATACACCAGGCCGCCGTACGCGCCGACGATGCCGAGCGCCGTGCTCTGGTCGAGGCCGAGCCCGCCCTCGGTGGTCGAGTAGTAGAGGTAGTAGCCCAGGATCGTGAGCATGCCGTAGAAGGAGAAACGCTCCCACAGCTCGACGCCGAACAGGTTGGTCAAACCGATCGGATGACCGAACAGGGTGCGTTCGGCAGCCTCGTCGGCGGGGCCCGGCGGGTCGCCGAGCCGCGTTTCTTCGGTGGACATAGGGGAACGATCCCACGTCCAAACGGTGTACAGCAATTTTCCCGCATCTTCGGGGGTCCGGCGCGCCGTGCCGTCTCACCTCGGCCGAACTCGGTGCGCGGCGGGCTCGCGCGCCAATTACGCTGGAGTGGCCCGACTCCCGCGACGGACGAGGAAATCAGACATGCTGACTGCCGAAGTCACGGTGCCGGTGGACCGGAGCGCGGCCTTCTCGACCCTGTCCGACGGCTGGCTGTACGCGAGCTGGGTGGTCGGCGCCTCGCATATCGGCCGGGTCGACCCGGACTGGCCCGCCGTCGGCAGCCGCATCCACTACCGATTCGGGCTGTGGCCGGTGCTGATCAGTGACACCACGGTGGTGCGGGCCGTCGACCCGCCGCATCGGCTGGAACTGGAGGCGCGGCTGTGGTCGGTGGGGTCGGCCTGGATCCGGCTGACGCTGACCGAGGAGGAGCCGGGCCACACCACCATCCGGATGACCGAGCGGGCTTCCGGCGGTCCGGCACAGCTGATCCCCGGACTGGCCCAGGACCTCGTCTTCGCCGCGCGCAACCAGGAATCGCTGGAGCGGCTGGCGAATTTGATCCGGGCTCGCGCGCAGAAGTCATGAGAGCCTCGATCGGATAATTGCAACCGGTCGGTTCGAAATAACTGACCCCAATATTCGGGGCGCTGATTCCGGGGATCCGGACTGTGTGGGATGCGGAATGAAAAGCCGAATTCGAATGTGCCGGAACGGAATTCGAATCACATTCATCGGTCTTTCGCTATAACGCGTGTATGCGGGCCTGGTGGACTACTCTCTAGCCATCGGAAATGCGGAATTGATCGAACTCCGGGGGACAACGTGCTGCACATCGAGCACTTCGGCAATGGCTGGATGAATCCGGTCCTCGCCTTTTGCCTGTCGTTCATCGGCTCGGTATTGGGATTGCGCTGCGCGGTGCACGCCAAATCGTCGGCCGCGCCGATCGGGTGGTTGATCGCCGCGGCGGTCGCGATCGGCGGGGCCGCGATCTGGGTCATGCATTTCACGGCCATGCTCGGTGTCAGCATCGCCGGGGCGCCGATCCGCTACGACGTGCCGATGACCTTGCTGAGCGCGGTCATCGCGATCGGTGTCGTCCTGATCGGGCTGACCATCGTGACGCGGGGACGGCGGCAGCCGGTGACGTTGCCGCTGGGCGGCGCGATCACCGGCCTCGGGGTGGCCGCCATGCACTACCTGGGCATGCGGGCCGTGCGCACCGGGGCCGAGATCGCCTATCGGCCGGAGCTGGTGGTGTTGTCGATCGTGATCGCGGTGGTCGCGGCCACGGCGGCGCTGTGGTTCCAGCTGCATGTGCGTGGTCTGGTGAAGACCGCGGGCGCGGCGCTGGTCATGAGTGTCGCGGTGTGCGGCATGCACTACACCGCGATGGCGGCGATGCGGGCGCGCCACGGTGCCGGAGTACCGGCGGTCGACGGGGTGGCGCCGGTGCAGCTGCTGCTGCCGTTGATCGCCACCGTCTCGCTGGTCGTCATCGGTCTGCTGATCGTGGTCGGGCTGGCCGAGCTGGACGTCAACGCCGAGGACCGGGCCGGGCGCGCGCCGCTGCGGCGCGCGTCCGGCGGCGACCGGCGCGGCTCCGGCCCGGCCACCCTGTCCGGCGGCGGCAGGCAGTGGCCGCGCCGGAGCTGACCGCCACGGACTACTGGCTGGGTTCGGGCAGCTTGCAGTCGTCGACCTTGGGGTTGACCCCCATGTAGTTCAACGGACCGGCGATCATCGTCACCGCGATGGTGCCCAACGTCGCGCAGTTCTGCTCACGATCGGTGAGATAGCCACGCTGACCTGCGGCGATCACGCCGATCACCAGCCACACCAGCACCAGAATCGGAATGATGCGGGACAGATACATGATGTTTCCTCCGAGCTAGTCCGGCCGGGGATCAGTACCAGTGCCGCCGGCCGCCGACCGGACGGCCCATGCCGCCGACCAGGGCGAGGACGACGCCGATCACCAGCAGGATCACGCCGATGGTGGTCAGCAGCGAGATGCCGAGGACGAGTCCGAGGATGAGGAGAATTGCGCCGAGAATGATCATTGAGCTCACCTGTTCGGTATGGGATCTACGTGGGGATGTGCCGGGATAGGCCGCCACATCGGGCGTATGCCCCGTTATGCCGATCGGAAACAGGTATCGCTTGCGCGGGAACGGATCTGCCGAAGTCGTCCTGATGCGGTCAGCGGGTCGTGGCGTTACGCCGGGACGCGGCCTCGTTGTCGGCCGTCATCCGGTAGGCCGTGCGTTCCAAGGTGGCCAGGATCTCGGTGATCGGCAGGGTGCCCGCGGCGAAACGTCCGATCAGGGCCAGTGCCATATTGCCCATGATCAGGCCGAGATCGGCGAGGTAGCCGGGGTCGAGGTCGCGCAGGGCGACCTCGGCGGCGGGGAGCACCGCGATCAGGCCCTGGCTGTCGAGGCGTTCGCCGCCGGGGCCGGTGCGGGCGTGGTGGTAGGCCTCGAGCATCTTGGGATTGCGCTCCCACGGTTCGAAAACGGTGCGCAGCAGCCGAGTCAGGCTGTCGCGGACGGATTCGCCGGGTTCGGGTGGGGTCACGTCCGCGTAGGCGTTGGCGTCCATCCACTGGTGCAGCGCGGCGATGATCAGCTCGTCCCTGGTGTGGAAGAGCCGGTAGATCTTGGCCAGCGAGACGTGGGCCTGCGCGGCGACGGTACGCAGCTGGACGGCGTCGTAGCCGTCTGTGGTCAGCAGGTCCAGCACCACCGCGATGATCTTCGCTGATGCATCCAATTCCGGTCCGCTGCTCACCGCTAAATGGTAGCGTCGCCCAGCGGTAACCCAGTTACCGCTGGATGAGGTCGGTGCACGCCTCGTCTGAACGAAGCGACACCCAACCACTGGCGAGGTCTTCCGCCGCTGCCGCGCGGCGGCGGAACAGCTCGCAGGCGAAAGAAAGGCGGCCCTGTTCGCGGGGCCGGCGACAATTCCATGACTCGTCTGTTCACTCCAACGGCCCGCCGCTGCGGCCTCGCCGTGGTGGCGGTGCTGCTGATGCCACTCTGCACCGCCGTCGTGCCACCCGCGGCCGGTGCACCCGCCGCACACACCGCCGACTGCCTTCCCGGCTCCCTGCCCGAAACCGGTCTGCAGGGCGACGTTCCCGCCGCCGACCGCGACAGCGGGCGCTCCCGCGACGGATTCCGTTGCAATATGCGCATGCTCGGCAGTTCCGCGGGCAGCGGCGGCGGTATCACCTCGGTGACCTTCGACCACTGCGCCTATATCGGTACCTTCTTCCCCGGCAACCTGCTCGGTCCCGATCAGGGAGTCAGGGTGCTCGACGTCGCCGATCCGTCCGCGCCGGTGCACACCACCACCCTCACCGAGCCCGCGATGCTGGCGGGGACCTGGGAGAGCCTGAAGGTCAACGCCGAGCGGAAACTGCTTGTCGGCGCCGGTGTTCCGGCGCTGACCGGCGCCGGCCTGCTCTCGGTCTACGACATCTCCGATTGCGCGCATCCCCGGCTGCTCAATCCGGGCCCCGGCACCGATCTCGCGCTGCCGGTGCCGATCACCGCGCACGAGGGTGGCTTCTCCCCGGACGGCCGCACCTACTGGGCCTCGGGCACGGCCCCGGGCCTGCTCAGCGCGATCGATCTCACCGACCCCGCCAACCCCAGGGTGATCTGGCAGGGCCTGCTCGGTCTGTCCATGCACGGGTTCGGCTTCTCGCCCGACGGCAATCGGATGTATCTGGCCAACAATATGGGCGGGCTGAAGATCCTCGACGTCGCCGCGGTGCAGCGCCGCGATCCCGAACCGCGCGTCCCGGAACTCGCCGACATGCCGTGGTCCGACGGCTGGGCCACCCAGCACGCCGTCCCGGTGACCTACGGCGGGACTCCCTACGTGTTCGCCGTCGACGAGGCCGGTTCGGGCGGGGTGAAACTCATCGACGTCTCCGACGAGCGACGCCCCCGGCTCGCGCAGTCGATCAAGCTCGCGATCAACCTGCCCGAAAACCAGGACAGTATGGTCGCCTCGGCGTCGGGCGGTTCGCTGTTCGCCTACGACGCGCACTACTGCGCGGCCGACCGCCCGGTGGACCCGACCGCCCTTGCCTGTAGCTGGACCTCCTCGGGCATCCGGGTCTTCGATGTCCGCGACCCCGGCGCCATCCGCGAGATCGGCTACTTCAATCCGCCCGCCCGCACCGGCGAGCACGCCGGGCTGTGGAACTCGCCGCACGCGCTCGCCTCGATCATCGGTCCGCCGCTGCTGGCGGCGCCGACACTGGCGCAGTCGATGCTGCAGGGCGCCTTCGATCCCGCGCAGGCGCTCAGCTCACGCACCGGCACACTGGCTTTCGGTGATCTGTCGACCGACTGGTGCTTCTCACCGCCGGAATGGCGTGGCAATCAGCTGTGGACCACCTGCGCGGACAACGGCTTCCTCGCGCTGGAACTGGCGCCCGAGGTGTACACCCCGCCCGCCGATCAGTCCTCGACCACCGGATCATGAACAAGCACAGCGGTTTCCGGGTGGCCGCACTGGCCGGGCTGGTAGCGCTGCTGCTGGCCATGGGCGCCGCGCTGCGGCCACTGCTGCCCGTGGGCGAGGTCGCCGCGGCGCCGGTACTGACCGCCACCGAGATCGGCTTCGTCCAGGACATGGTGGCGCACCACAGCCAGGCCATCGTGCTGGTCCAGCGGCTCGATCGGGGCGCCGACCCGTCGGTCGTCGCGCTGGCCGGGCAGATCGCCGACACCCAGCGCACCGAGCTGGGCATGCTGCTCGGCTGGTTGCGCTTGGCGGGCGCGCCCGTCACCGGCGCCGAACCGATGGCGTGGATGCGGCCCAGTGGGGCCCATCAGCACGCCGGAGTCGATCTCGCCCAACGCCATTCGACGATGCCGGGGATGGCGACGACCGCCGAACTCGACGAACTCGCCACCGCGCGCGGTGTCCGGGCCGAAGTCCTGTTCCTGCGGCTCATGCAGCAACATCACTACGGCGGCATCGAGATGGCCGCGGCGGCCGACGCGCTGCTCGACGGGGGGGAAGTCGAGCGAGCGGCCCGCGACATGATCACCGGCCAGGGCCGCGAGGCCGGCCTGCTCGGCTTGCTGCTCGACCGCCGCGCCTGAGCGAACTGCTCGAATCACCGATTCCCAACCCCCGATGAAGGTCTCTCGAATGTCAATGTTGACTCGCCGTACCCTGCTGACCGGTGCTGCCGCCGCCGCAGGTCTCACCCTCGCCACGGCAGGCACCGCCGCGGCCCGGCCCGCTGTCGCCCACCGCACCGGCGGCATCCCGCTCACCCACGAGGACCGCAGGGTCGTCGTGATCGGCTCCGGCTTCGGCGGCGGGGTGACCGCGCTGCGATTGGCCGAGGCGGGCGTTCCGGTCCTGCTGCTGGAGCGGGGCAGGCGGTGGGCGACCGGCCCGAACGCGCAGACCTTCCCGCTGGCCACCCGCCCCGACAAGCGCCTGCTCTGGTACCGCTCCGACCCGGTGGTGTTCGGGCAGCCGCTGCTGTTCGAGCGGTATGCCGGTCTGGTGGAGGCGGTGCCGGGCGCCGGGATGACCGCGCTGTGCGCGGCGGGCCTCGGCGGCGGATCGCTGATCTACCAGGGCATGTCGCTGCAACCGGAACGCGAGGTGTTCGAGACCCACTTCCCGGCCGGGATGGACTGGGATCGGATGGACCGGGTGCACTACCCGAAGGTGGCCAGGATGCTCGGGCTCGCCACCGCGCCCGACGAACTGATCGCCCACCGGAACTACACCGCGGCACGGGTTTTCGCTGAACGGGTACGCGGCGCGGGGATGCCGCTGTCGAAGATCCCGATGCCGATCGACTGGAACTACGCCCTCGCCGAACTGCGCGGGGAGATGACACCGTCCTACACCAACGGCGACGGCGCGATGGGCGTGAACAACGGCGGCAAGCATTCCGTCGACGTCACCTATGTCGCGGCGGCCGAGGCGACCGGTCTGGTCGACGTACAGACCCTGCACGAGGTCACCGGGATCGAGCGCGCCGCCGACGGCCGCTGGGTGGTGCGCGTCGACCGGGTCGACCTCGCCGGCACGGTGCTGGAGAACAAGGTCATCACCACCGGCGCGCTGGTGCTCTCGGCGGGCAGCCTCAACACCACCCGGATGCTCGTGCGCGCGGCGGTATTGGGGCATATTCCCGATCTGCCCGACGAGCTCGGTCGCGGCTGGGGCACCAATGCCGACCGGATCTATGTGTGGCGCAACGCGTCCGCCGGATTCGGTGCGGCGCAGGGTGGTCCGGTCGTGTACGGCAGCAAGAACTGGGACGACCCGAATTCCGCGTTCACCGTCATCCAGGCGTCGATCCCGTCGCTGCCGGTCGACCCGGGCGCCACCATGCTCGTCGGCTACGGCGTCAGCACCGGGCGCGGTGAGTTCGTCTACGAATCAGGCGCCGACATCGCGACGCTGCGCTGGCCCGGCGACGGTGACCAGGCCATCCAGGACGGCCACATCGGCCCCGCGATGCAGCGCATCGCGGGCCCCGACAGCTTGCTCATCGACACCAATGCGCTGTTCCCGTCCACCTGGCATCCGCTCGGCGGCGCCAATATGGGCTCGGTCTGCGATCTCGACGGCCGGGTGCTCGGACAGCGCGGCCTCTACGTCATCGACGGCGCGCTGATGCCGGGCAACACCGCGGCCTGCAATCCGTCGATGACCATCGCCGCGGTCGCCGAACGCGCGCTGGAGAATCTCGTCCGCACCGACGTGGGAACACTCATCTGAGCGGGGTTCGGCGCGCCGCCGGAAGGGGCGCGCCGAACGCGGATCAGCCCGCGGAGCCGGGGATTCCGGGCAGGACGGCCGAGCCGGTCGACGGCGGGCGCGGGCCGCTGGAGCCGAGGTCGGCATCGAAGGAGCCGGTGCCGCTGCCGAAGTCGGCGTCGACCGAGCCGAGCGAGCTGCCGGTGGGCGGGCCGATCTCGACCGAACCGGAGGGGAGCAGGTCCCAATCGATACCGCCGACGGCGGTGGCGGTGCCGCCGGTGCCGAGCACGGCGCCCGCGGCGAGCACGGCCAGCAGGCCTGCCCTGGTGGTGGACTTACGGATGGACATGGGGTGATACCTCCGAGCACTTCGCTGTGATAGCGCTCATACAGTATCTGAAATAAGACAGTTTCATACCTGCGATGGCCGGCCGACTTCCATCTGCACGCGATAGCGGTCGGCGCGGTACCAGCTCTGGGTGTGCTCGATCGGCACCTCGGCGCTGAACGACACCCGGTCGAAATGCAGGACGGGAGCGCCCTTCTTGACCCCGAGCAGCATCGCGACGCCGGACTCGGCGGCCTGGGCGTCGACGGTCTGCACGGCCCGCTCGATGGGGCGGCCGTAGCGGTCGGCGGTGGTCCGGTAGATCGAGCCGGTGAGGTCGTGCGAGATCAGGCCGGGCAGCAGTTCGGGGTTGAGCCAGGCGTCGTCGACGCTGACCGGCTCCTCGTCGGCCAGCCGCAGCCTGCGCACGTGATAGGCGCGCGCGTCCTGGGGTAGCCGCAGCGCGCGGGCGGTGGCCTCCGGCGGCACCGCTTCCTCGGCGACCAGCACCAGGGTCGTCGGCTGATGCCCGAGCGCGCGCATCTCCTCGGTGAACGAGGCCAGATGCAAGCGCGATTGCACCGGCCGGTGCGCGACGAAGGTGCCCTTGCCGCGCACCCGCACCAGGTAGCCCTCGTTGACCAGCTGGCCGATCGCCTCGCGTACGGTGATCCGGCTGACGCCGTAATCCTGCATGAGATTTCGTTCGCTGGTCATCAAGTCGCCCGGCTGTAGCTCGCGCGTGCATTTCTGCAACAGAATCGCGCGCAGCTGTTCGTGTTTGGGCACTGCGCTGTCGCGCAGCGGTGCGGGCATGAGGGCGGCTCCTTCTCGCGAGCGGTGCACCGGTCCCTACTGGTCCTGTCCGGTGGTTCGAGAATACGCGACCTCGGCACACGACGAAAGCCTCGCGCACCGGGAGACCGGCGGGCGAGGCATTCGGGGGAGCCCGGGGCTCAGGAGAGCGCTTTGCCCTTGAGCTGTTCGAATTCGGCCTGGGTGATCGAGCCTGCGTCGAGCAGCCTCTTGGCGTCGGCGATCTGCGCGGCGGGATTGGTGCCCGCGGTCTCCCTGATGTAGGAATCCTGCGCCTGCTGGATCTGCTTGGCCTCGGCGCTCGAGCGCTCCGCCATGCCCTGGCCGCGGACGATCAGGTACGCCAGCGCGGTGAGGAAAGGCAGGAAGACCAAGCAGATGATCCAGATCGCCTTCACCCAGCCCGAGGTCTTGTGGTCCCGGAACAGGTCTCCGATGATCATGAACAGCATGAGCAGGTAAGCGACGAATGCGAAGCTCACAATGATGAGCCAGAGCACTTCCCAGAATGACATGACACACCTCGCGTTCGGACACGGATCGATTCGCCCCGGTTCGGGCGATCGATTGAAGCACGCATATAGCGGGAAACTTGCCGGTCTTCGAGCATTGTGCCAACCCTGTTCAGGGTGACCACCCGTCAGCGTACTCGCGGGTGGGATCTTCTCGCAGGTAGCGGCTCCGGCGCCGCCACATCACGATTCAGCGGATGCCGGGGGTTGCGGGGTTGCTGCCGACGCAGCCGAGCACGACGCAGCCGGGTGGCCAGTCGGAGAACGGCGGCTTCGGCGTCTCGCCGAGGCAGTCGACGAAACTGCAGCCGGGGTAGGCGTACGGGCCGATGCCGAGGGTGCCGAAGAGCGCGTCGGGGCGGGCGATCATCGGATCGGTGACGCTCACGTCCGGGCGTTCCTGGTACGGGCCCGGATCGGGCAGCTGCTTGTCGACGAAGGCCGAGACCAGCGTGCGCATCACATTGTGGGTGTAGGTCGAGGAGGCGCCCGGCGTCGCGACGCCGGTCCAGTTGAGCATCAAACCCAGGCTCGGGACGATGTAGCTGTCGTTGCGCAGCATGCCCGACATCTTCACCGCGTCGTCGGGCAGGCCGGGGAACTCGAGGCGGCACGGCGCGCCGTTGATCACGAACAGGAAGCCGTAGCAGGGCATGCTCGCCGAGGGGGACAGCGCGGCGCGCATGTAATCGTCGGAGATCACCTGCAGGTCGTTCCACCGTCCCCGATTGCCCACCAGCAGACCGAGTTTCGCGAAATCGTCCGGCGGCAGGATCAGATGCGCGTGGCCGTAGGTGTTTCCGGCGCGATCGCGAGCCCAGAAGTAGTCGCCGCGGGCGATGCCCAACGGGTCGAACAGCTTTCGCTGCGCGAAGGTCTGGAAGTCCTCGCCGACGGCCTGCTGGATGACGTAGACGAGCAGGTCGACCGCGCGCTGGCTGTAGCGGAACATGGTGCCCTGCGGGCGCTCGATCGGCATCGCCAGCGCCTGGGCGACGACATTCGGGTCCAGCGCGGCCAGCCCCGTCGCGCCCTCGGCGGCGACGGCGACCTCCATCCCGGAGGACTCGGTGAGCAGGTTGCGCACGGTGATCGCCCGGTGCGCCTCGTCGCCGAGACCCGCCGGCAGATAGCGGTCGATCGGTTCGTCGATGAGCAGGCGGCCCTCATCCACCGCCAGGCCCGCGACCAGCGCGACCACGCTCTTGGTTCCGCTCCACAGATTCCAGGGGACCCCACCGGATTCGGCATTGCGCGGGCCGCCTGCCACCAGGCAGTTGTTGCGGTAGAGCTGGATATTGAAGCGGGTGGTGTCGATCGCCAGGTTCATGGCGGCGGCGACGCGCTCCGTGTCGAGTGCCGCCTCGACCGGTGTCGCGGTCTGCGGTGTGCGGCCCGAGCTGACCTCGCATTGCTTCGCGGTGACCGGTTCGGCCTGCGCCGTCGCGGGCAGCAGCGCACCCGAGGTGAGCGTCAGCGCGGTGACCGCCGCTGCCACAACGTATTTCAGATAGCCGTGCACTCAACCCTCCAGAAAGAGATTCCGGGAGGGAATCGTGAACGATCACGTTCTTGTTACGTCGGCTCAGCTTCCGTAGGGCTTGCAGACCTCGATCGCGGTGTCCTTCGCCGCGTTGAACGTGTCGATCACATCATTGAGTTCGTCGGTGGGCGCACGGCGTTCGAGGGTGTCGGCGAGGGTGTTGGTGTTGTCGCGGTAGGAGCGCAGCGGCTCGGCCAGCGTCGGGATCACATCGTTGGTGATCTTGCGGCCGAGGTCCTTGGCGTTGTTGCGCAGGGTGGCGACCGCGTCGTTGGCCTTGGTGTCGGTGTCGGGCGCCCTGGTGTTGCTGGCGTCGATGTAGGCGTTGAACGCGGTCACCGAGCTCTTGTTGGCCGCGCGCAGTCCGTCGCAGGCCGTGTCGTTGGCTTTTTTCACCCGTGCCACGGAGGAGGCGGCGACCTCGGAGGTGTAGGAGGCGAGGTCGGTCTGGTTGGCCTGGGCGTCGCCCGGCACCTGCTTGGTGCAGGCCACCAGGACCATTCCGGTCGCGACGGCCACGAGTGCCGTGGTCACCCCCACTCGTTCCCGCTGTCTCATGCTTCCCTCTCCTCCCTCGGGACCGCCGGCACCGGATCGCACCGGAGCCGAACATATCGACCGTACTGGCTGTGAGCGGGTGACGTCAGCTCGCGGTGGTGATTTCGATGACCAACCGAGACGTCGGGCCGGTCGCGGTGCCGGGACCGGTGGCCCCGGCACCGCCCCTGATCAGCGCTGGCCGAGCATGCCGCGCATCGTGGTGATCTCAGCCTCCTGCGTGGCCACGATGGCCGTCGCGAGCTGCCTGGATTCCGGGTTGACGCCGTCGGCGAGCTCGGTACGCGCCATGTCGACCGCGCCCTCGTGGTGGTCGATCATCATCTCCAGCCACTGTTTGTCGAACTCGGCGCCCGTGGCGGACTGCAACGCGGTCATCTGGGCGTCGGTCATCATGCCGGGCATGGCGTGACCATCGTGGCCCTCGCTCGCACTCGGTGCGGGCTTACCGAAGGACGCCAGCAGATCGGTGATCTGCCGCATCTCCGGCGCCTGCGCCTTCTCGACCTCCGCCGCGAGCGCGATCAGCTGCTGGTTCTGGGTGTGGCTCGGCACCATCTTCGCCATTTCGACGGCCTGCGCGTGGTGCGGGTACATCATCTGCAGGAAGGTGACGTCGGCGTCGTTGAAGTCGGTGCGGGCCCCGGCCGTCGCGCTGGTCGCGCTCACCGAGCTGGTCGGCGAGTGGGTGTCGTGCGTCGCGGACTCGGTGTCGTCGCCGCAGGCTGCGAGCAGCAGAACGCTCGCGGCGGAGACGGCGAGGACGGTGGCGCGGGTACGGGTGATGAACATGGGTGATCCTCCTGGGGATTCTGGTGACGGTGAGATGGGTTGGACCGCCGCCGGGCACACCGGTGGCGGCTGACCTGTCAGATCCGCAGAATCGCCAGTTGGGAGAGGGAGAGAACGGTCCACGGCGGTGGGCGTTCGCGCCTGCCACGCCACGGCCGGGTGGCGGCGTTGCCGGTCGCCGCGGTGTCGCCGGTGAGCCGGTAGAGCAGCACGAGTGTCAGGGCGACGGCGAGTGCGGCGAGCACGAAGACGCAGGAGTGGACGGCGGCGTGCTCACCGCAGCCTGCGGCGCCGCAGCCGGAGCCGGTCGCGTGCTTGTCGTCGGCGGGGGCCGTGCCCTGTGCGATGTCGGTGGCCGCGTCGGTGCGATCGATCGGCTGGAAATCGCTGGCGCCCTGGGTCGCCGAGTTCGCCTGTGTCGCGTCGGTTGTGCCGGTGCGCGGCGCCTCCGCGGTTCCGATGTGGGGCGTTTCGACGGCCCCGGCGTGGGCGGACTGGGAGGTGCTTGCCGGTGTTTCCTCGACGGCCCCGGCGTGTGCGGGCGGGTAGGCGCCCGCTCTGGTCGCCTCGGCGGCGCCTGCGGGTGAGGGATGGGGGTCGTGGGTTTGTTGCTGCGCTACGGCGCTGACGTGTGATGCCTGTACAGCGTGTGACGTCTCGGCGGCGGTGGCGTGCGCGGTGCCGAATACCGCGGAGTGCATGGCGACGATCCCGGCCAGCAGCATCAGCATGGCGAGCACCCTGGCGATGCCGGGTGCGCGCTCGAGCGGATGCTGGTCGATCACGGCACCGAGTCTAACCAGCGCGATCGGGCTGCCGGAAATACCCCGACACGGTAGGGGTAGCTACCCGGTGGCGATGTCGACGACCAGCCGCGGCGGGTTCGTCAGCGCGGTGACGGCGAACGGCGGCCGATCGGCGTCGACGCCGACGAAGGACTGGGTCGTGCCTTCGAAGACCAGGGTCTTGTAGACGCCGGTGATCCCGGGGACGCCGGGATCGGTCACCGGGTCGGGCCCCGAATACGCCGGGACCGTCGAGTCGAACGGGTAGACGGATCCGAGGATGCGTACCTCCAGGATCGAACTGCCCGCCACGTCGACGGTCTTACCGCTGCCGTCCTGCACCGCGCGGTCGGTGTACGCGACCTGCCAGCCCGGTGTGCCGGTCCCACCCAGGGCGAAGACCACCCGGTCGAAGCCCTCCTGGCGGCCGATCCGGATATCGGTGACGGTCAGCGCGGCGCCGGGGGAGGCCTCGCCGGACTTGGGTTCGTTGTCGGTCGGCGCCGCGCCGGTGGCGTCGGCGAAGGTGCTGGTGGTGCTCGTCGGCGCGGAGGTGGCGACCGGTGCGGTGTCGGTGCCGCAGCCGGACACCGTCAGCGCCGCGATGGCGACCATGCCGAACACGAGAGCGTTACGCATGAGGCCGATGGTACTCAGCCCAGGTGGCGCGGCGGGCGAAGAAACGCGCGGTGTGTTCGGCTACGGCAAGTTAGCTGGGGAACGGGTGAGTGACCTGATCGGCCCGGTCCGCGCGCGGGCTCGAGGTGAGCAGCGGCGGCGGCGGGGTTCGACACGGAGTGCAAGGCGCTCGACGCGGATCACACGCGGTCGATCTGGTCCAGAAACAGCGGCCGAAACAGTGGGGAACAACGGGATTCGTGAGATCGCCCAGCTCGAGCGGGTCTGCAAGGCTGTCGCAAATCGATGGAAGCTGTTCGTGCCCACCGGAGTACGTGCCACGACACCGCGCTGTGAGCAAGGCCACCGGCGGATATCAGGGCCGGATGTGACGGTGGGGCAACGATCTAGCACACTTGTCGCGTGAACAGAGTCGAGGACGTATTCACCCGGCTGCGCCGGTATCCGGATGTGGAGGCGCCGAACCTCTATGCCGTCGACGCCGCCGACCGGTTACTCCTCGACACCGCCGCGGACGCCCTGGCGGCGTCGGGTAGCGGCGAGGTTGCGGTGATCGGCGACACCTACGGCGCGCTCGCCGTCGGCGCGGCGACCCGGCACGACCTGACCGGTCTGCGCGTGCATCAGGACCTGCTCACCGGGGAACTCGCGCTGGCCGCCAATGCCAAGAACCTCGGGCTGACCGATCGCTACACCGCGCACGGCCTCGACGCCGAGTTGCTGACCGGCGCGCGGGTCGTCCTGATGCGGCTGCCGCGGATGCTGTCCGGCCTGGCCGAGATCGCCGAAACCATCGCCCGCTACGCCGCCGAGGACGTCGTGGTGTTCGCGGGCGGTCGCGACAAGTACCTGACCCCGGCCATGAACGAGGTGCTCGCCGAATCGTTCGGGCAGGTGCGCGCGGGCCGTGGCAGGCAGAAGTCACGCGTGCTGGTCGTGAGTGAGCCGCTGCCGGTCGGTGAGTCGGGGTTCCCGGTGGCCGAGCACATCGCCGAGATCGACGGTGACGTGCTCGCCTACGGCGCCGCGTTCTCCGGGCCCCGCCTCGACATCGGCACCCGCTTCCTGCTCGAGCACCTGGACCGGATGAAGCCCGACGCCCGCGAGGCCATCGACCTGGGCTGCGGCACCGGCATCCTCGCGGTGGCGCTGGCCAAGTCGCGCCCGCACATCCGGGTCGTCGGGACCGACCAGTCCGCCGCCGCGGTCGCCTCGGCCAGGGCCACCGCGGCCGCCAACGGCGTGGCCGACCGGGTGACGGTGGTGCGCGACGACGCCATGTCCTCGGCCGCCGACAACAGCGCCGACCTGGTGCTGTGCAATCCGCCGTTCCACGTCGGCGCCGCCGTGCACACCGGCTCGGCGATCAAGATGTTCGCCGAGACCGGCCGGGTGCTGCGGCCGGGTGGCGAGCTGTGGACGGTCTACAACTCGCACCTGAACTATCGGGGAGTGGTCGAACGGATGGTCGGGCGCACCGACGTGATCGGGCGGAACCAGAAGTTCACGGTGACGCGGTCTGTTCGTGGCCTGCGCGACGTACAACGATAGAGCCGGTCGGACGCGGTAGAGTCCGATTTGTCCGAACGGACGGGGGTGCGGTCGATGGTCGCGCCGCCGGGAACTATGTCCGATCGTGGCGCGTTGAACAGGGCAGTTGGAGCTGTGCTACGCCGCCAGGCGTACAGCGACTAATCACTCCAAGAAAGGCGCACGGTGCGTACCTCATCGAATCCGGTGTTCAAGAACTTACCTCGCCAGGAGGGTGTCGGCGGTTACGCGAACTTCGGTTCGGGCGCCGCCGGCGCGGGCCAGCTGGGCAACCAGCAGTACGGACAGCAGCAGTACGGCGAGTACGGCCAGCAGTTCCAGCAGGCCCCAGCCACCCGCGCGATGACCATCGACGACGTGGTCACCAAGACCGGCATCACCCTCGCGGTGCTGACCGTCACGGCGATCATCTCCTTCGCGCTGTCCTCGGCGAACCCCTCGCTGGCCCCGCTGTTCGTCATCGGCGGCGGCCTGATCGGCCTGGTGCTGGTCCTGGTCGCGAGCTTCGGCAACAAGATGGACAACCCGGCCATCGTGCTGTCCTACGCGGCGTTCGAGGGCCTGTTCCTCGGCGCGCTGTCGCTGATGTTCACCGACGTCACCTTCGGCGGTGTCGGCGGTAGCGCCCTGATCGGCCAGGCGGTGCTCGGCACGTTCGGCGTGTTCTTCGGCATGCTCGTCGTCTACAAGACCGGCGCGATCCGGGTCACCCCGCGCTTCACCCGCATGCTGCTCGGTGCCATGGTCGGTGTGCTGGTCCTGATGGTCGGCAACCTGATCGCGAGCTTCTTCACCGACGGCGGCTTCGGCCTGCGCGACGGCGGCGTGCTGGCGATCGTGTTCAGCCTGGTCTGCATCGCCATCGCCGCGTTCAGCTTCCTGCTCGACTTCGACGCCGCCGACCAGCTGATCCGCGCCCAGGCCCCCGAGAAGGCCGCCTGGGGCGTCGCCCTCGGCCTGACCGTCACCCTGGTCTGGCTCTACGTCGAGATCCTCCGCCTGCTGAGCTACTTCCAGCGCGACTGATAGCGCAGACATAAAAGAGCGGCCCACCGAATCGGTGGGCCGCTCTTTTACTGTCTATCTCAGCTGAGGCGCTCGATGACCAGGGCCATGCCCTGGCCGCCGCCGACGCACATGGTCTCGACGCCGAACTGCTTGTCGTAGGTCTCCAGGTTGTTCAGCAGGGTGGTGGTGATGCGGGCACCGGTCATGCCGAACGGGTGGCCGAGCGCGATCGCGCCACCGGAGACGTTGAGCTTGTCCTCGTCGATCTTCAGCTCACGGGCCGAGCCGAGCACCTGCACGGCGAAGGCCTCGTTGATCTCGAACAGGTCGATGTCGGAGACCGACTTGCCCGCCAGCGCCAGCGCCTTCTTGACCGCCTCGACCGGGCCGAGGCCCATGATCTCGGGGGACAGGCCGGAGACGCCGGTGGAGACGATGCGGGCCAGCGGGGTCAGGCCAAGCTCCTTGGCCTTGGTGTCGCTCATGATGACCAGCGCGGCGGCGCCGTCGTTGAGCGCGCAGCAGTTACCGGCGGTGACGGTGCCGTCGGGACGGAAGACCGGCTTGAGCCCGCTGACCGCCTCGTAGGTGACGCCGGCGCGCGGGCCGTCGTCCTTGCTGATCACGGTGCCGTCGGGCAGGGTCACCGGGGTGATCTCCCGCTCGAAGAAGCCGGCCTTGATGGCCTCTTCGGCGCGGTTCTGCGAGCGCACGCCCCAGCGGTCCTGGTCCTCACGGGTGATGCCGGTCAGCGAGGCCACGTTCTCGGCGGTCTGGCCCATCGCGATGTAGGCGTCGGGGAGCAGGCCGTCCTGGCGCGGGTCGTGCCACGCACCGGCGCCACCCTCGGCGGTCTTGGCGGTGCGGGCCTCGGCCTCGGCGAACTCGGGGTTCTTGGTGTCGGGCGAGCTGTCGGCCGAGCCACGCGCGTAGCGCGAGACGGTCTCCACGCCGGCGGAGATGAACACGTCACCCTCGCCCGCCTTGATGGCGTGGAAGGCCATCCGGGTGGTCTGCAGCGAGGACGCACAGTAACGCTGCACGGTGGTGCCGGGGACGACATCGAGGCCGAGCTTGATGGCGACGATGCGGCCCATGCCGAAGCCGCCCTCACCGGCGGGGGAGCCGGTGCCGAGGATGATGTCGTCGATCTGCGTCGGGTCGAGCGAGGGCACCTTGGCCAGCGCGGCCTGGACCATCTGCGCGGTCAGGTCGTCCGGACGCATACCCGCCAGGGACCCCTTGACGGCACGGCCGATGGGGGAGCGGGCGGTGGAGACGATAACGGCCTCGGGCATGAGGACTCCTTTTCGGATGCTGGCGTGAACGGCTGTTTACCTTGCCGGTCTTTCGTGAATCTAACTCTCGCTGTGCGCGACGGGAAGAGCAGGGCGGGCGCGCACCGCCTCGATCAGGACGGGAAGCAGCTGAGCAGCGGCCAATTCGTAGCCCGCCGCGGAGGGGTGAAATCCGTCGGTGGCGAACAGGATTTCCGGGGCGGCGCGGAACTCGGAGGCGACCAGCGGTGAACCCATCGCCACCGGCGTACCACCTGCCACCGTGGTCGCCACCGTCTGCGCCTTGGCCAGGCGCACGCTCCAGTTGGCCACCACCGTGCGCAGCGGCTGCTGGATCGCGGTGACGGTGCCCAGGTTCGGACAGGTGCCGACGACGACCAGCGCGTCGGCCGCGCGCAGCCGCGCCACCGCGGCGGCCAGCCTGCGCGCCGAGGCGCGGATGGAGTGCTTCTTGGTGATGTCGTTGGCGCCGACCAGGATGACCGCGGCGTCCGGCGGCGGCCCGGCCACGAACATCGCGTCCACCTGTCCGGCCAGACCCTTGGAGGTGGCGCCCGAGATCGCTTTCGTGCTCAACCGGATCCGCAGCCCGGTAGCCTCGGCCAGCCCGCGCGCCAGCCGCACCCCCGGCACGTCGGCGGCGCCGAGGCAGCCGAGCCCGGCGGCGGTGGAGTCGCCGAAGATCATCAGATGCAGGTCGCTCGGCACGCCCTTGCGCCACGGTTCGGGCAGTTGCGCACCCGGCGCGTAGACCCCGTCGGCCTCCGGCGGCTTGGAGGTATCGCGCCCGATGACCGCCCGCGCCGCCCCTGCCTGCGTCATCAGCAACCGATAGGTGGCCCAGGAAACGGTGCCGGCACCGGACCCGGCGAGCACGGTGGTCGCCCCCGTGACGACAGCGGTACGCAGTCCGCCTCTCCGCGACTTCTGCCTGTCGCTTGGTGTCATCGGAGTTCGTATCCGGTCGTGCGTTCGGTGGCGGGTCGCGGTGTGGGCGTACCAGGCGAGTTACCCATGCCCTAACGAAATCAGTTGTTGCGCGGCGGGACAAGCCCTCGGGTTCGGCGCGCCGGGCTGGGACGAGTGGTGCGCTGGCTCACACCATCGGACCAGGTCGTACCGCCGATCCGAGGTTCTGCAACGATGGAGCTCATGCGCATCGCGGATCACGTCGTCGATCTCATCGGCAACACCCCCCTTGTTCGGCTGAACTCGGTGGTCGGCCCGAACGCGGGCCTGGTCGCCGCCAAGATCGAATACCTCAACCCGGGCGGCAGCTCCAAGGACCGGATCGCGGTCAAGATGATCGATGCCGCCGAGGAGGAAGGGCTGCTGAAGCCGGGCGGCACCATCGTCGAGCCCACCTCAGGTAACACCGGTGTCGGTCTCGCGCTGGTCGCCCAGCAGCGCGGCTACAAGTGCGTGTTCGTCTGCCCGGACAAGGTCAGCGAGGACAAGCGCAACGTGCTGCGTGCCTACGGCGCCGAGGTCGTGGTCTGCCCGACCGCCGTGCCGCCGGAGCACCCGGACAGCTACTACAACGTCTCCGATCGCCTGGTCCGCGAGATCGAGGGCGCCTGGAAGCCCAACCAGTACGCCAACCCGGGCGGCCCGGACAGCCACTACGAGACCACCGGCCCCGAGATCTGGGCCGACACCGAAGGCAAGATCACCCACTTCGTCGCGGGCGTCGGCACCGGCGGCACCATCACCGGCACCGGCCGCTACCTCAAGGAGGTCTCGGGCGGGAAGGTGAAGATCGTCGGCGCCGATCCGGAGGGCTCGGTGTACTCCGGCGGCACCGGCCGCCCGTACCTGGTCGAGGGTGTCGGCGAGGACTTCTGGCCCTCGGCCTATGACCCGTCCGTCCCCGACGAGATCATCGCCGTCTCCGACGCCGACTCCTTCGAGATGACCCGCCGCCTGGCCCGCGAGGAGGGCCTGCTGGTCGGTGGCTCCTGCGGCATGGCCGTGGTCGCCGCGATCGAGGTGGCCCGGCGCGATCCCGACGCCGTCGTCGTTGTGCTGCTGCCCGACGGTGGCCGCGGCTACCTGTCGAAGATCTTCAACGACAAGTGGATGAGCTCCTACGGCTTCCTGCGCACCCCGCTCGAGGTCGCCCCGGAACCGCTCGTCGGCGACGTGCTGCGCGGCAAGTCCGGCGAACTGCCCGATCTGGTGCACACCCACCCGTCGGAAACCCTGCGCGATGCCATCGAGATCCTGCGCGAGTACGGCGTCTCCCAGATGCCCGTCGTCGGCGCCGAGCCGCCGGTGATGGCCGGTGAGGTGGCGGGCAGCGTCACCGAACGCGACTTGCTCTCGGCCGTCTTCGAAGGCCGCGCCAACCTCACCGACTCCGTCGCCCAGCACATGAGCCCGTCGTTTCCCCTCATCGGCTCCGGCGAACCCATCTCCACCGCCACCAAGGCCCTCTCCGACACCGACGCCCTCATGGTCGTCGAAGACGGCAAGCCCGTCGGCGTCATCACCCGCCACGACCTCCTGGGTTTCCTCAGCACAGGCCGCTGATCGGTGGCCGGCGCCGAGCAGGTCGAGCGCATGGCCCGCAACGCGGCCCTGGGCGAACTGCTCGACGGCTGGGATTCCGAATTCGGCCCGGTCTCCGACGATGACATGCGTTATGCCGCAACGGTGTTCGATGAGTTCGACAGGGCAGCAGGCGACCGGTGAGCGATCGCCTGACGCTGCCGATCGTGCTCGATTCGGACATCGTCCGCAGTCCGGACTGAACTCGACTACCTGTGCCGTGCGTGTCCCTGAACTCTCGGCAGGTGCTGGCGCGCAACTACTTCCGCGAAGCGAGGTCCAATGTCGAGGAGTTGACAGCCTGCCTGGACATCCGGAAGGGTGGGAATGCGCCATTACGGCAACAGGTCTGGACAAACGGGGGATTGATGGCGATTCGACTTGCAACACCGGCGTCTTGCGGAACCGTTGAGGCGTGGTGATGGCAAGTGGCGGTTGGTTCAATCACTATGACGATCCCGACGAGTTCTGGGACGAAGAGCCACTGACAAGGCCTCAGGCCACCCGAAACGCAGACACACATACACCGGATCGACAGTCTGACTCATACCGAGGCGAACAGGCTTATCGATCGGAGGCAGATGCCGGTTCTCGTGATGACGGCCGATACCAGCGAGTGGACTCATCGGTGCCGAGGACTGTCGCTAGTGACCTCGACAGCCGCCCCGGCGTAGACTCCGGCGACTACCAGGGCTCTTCCTTCGCAGCAATTGAAGTCGACCGGGGGCTCTTGCCGACCCGAGTTGAATTGAGCCGCCAGTGGAACCGCTACGTGAATCCCGCTGAGGCTGGCGACGAACTGATGCGCGCCTATAAGAAGGCGGTGGCTGATCACGTTGGACGGAGCATCGCTGCTGGAAAGCTTCTGACAGGCGAGTTCCGGCACGCATGTCCTGTCCCCGATCAGCGCACAGTCACGATGCTCCTACTCGAAGCCCGAAGTTGGGCTGATTATCGGGAAACTCAGACCCGCATTTTCACTCGAGGTGTCTTCGAGGTCCACGGTCGAGCAAAAATTGACAATAGACCGATCGTGTCGATGACGGCGGACTGTTTTCAAGTGAAGTCTATGCATGTGTGGGTCGGGTGGGGGCGGCAAGTTGACCCGATCCAGATTAGCGACGAAGTTCTGTTTTGCGCAGATCATGTTCGCAGTCTCCGCCCGACCTTCAAGGTCAAGGGGGACTACTCACGGTACTCGGATGAGGATCTCGAGTATCAACATATTCGACATCGAGATAATCTGATCCGGGAACTGGGGGTATAAAAGATGGGTGCACCATCGCAACAAGCCGTCTCGGTCGCAGTCAGCGCTGTGCGGACCGCCGCGACCAACTGGGACGAGGCGATTGGAGAATTGGAGGCTGCGAGGCTGGCTGCCGAAAAGGCCAAGTTCACTGCCCTTGAGGCCGGTGTATTCATCCTTGCATACGAAAAATACAAAGACGTTCCAGACTTTTTCGCCAGTAGAATGACCGAGGGAAAGCAGGTGTTCGCTGAAATTGCTAGTACTTTGCGCTATATCGCGGACACATACGAGGCGGAGGACGCTCGCAACGAGCACGCGATCCGCAATCTATACTAGTGGGGGGCCGATAGGATGGCAGAAGATAAGAATCCACAAACCCGAACAGACTTGAATGAGAATGCTGAAACAATTAAAACCAAGATGGCGGAGTTAGAGACGAAGCCCGGTGAGGTCAACGATGCCTTTGGGGATATCGTAATGGCCGTTCGCCTTACCGGATGGGTGGGCGGTGGTGTGCTTGGACCGATTGGTAATCTCGCGGGAGGGCTGGCAGCCGAAGACATCATCGACAGGCTTTGGGAGGAACGCGATAAGGTTCTCGACTGCATAAGTAAGGCCGTCGCAAAGTTGAAGGAACTAATAAAGGGCATATTTGTTCCCGTCACTTTCATCGACTATGCCAATTCATGGCGAGACGTCGCCAGCGCTGTAACCAATGCTGGAACCCAGATTGACGAGACCAAGCTGAATGCGCACTGGTCCGGTATCGCTGCGGAATCGTATGAAAATTCTCGACAGCGGCAAGCGAAGCCGTGCTCGCAGTTGGCAATTCCGGCTTCATGCGAAACTATAGCAACCGCACTCGAGGCTGTTGCAATTAAGACTTTGGAGCTTTACCGGGAAATCGTTGAATCAATTCTCTCGTTCATTTCGGGTGTTGCCGAGATTGTTGCTGCTGCTGCTACTGGCCCCGTCGCGGCGGCACAGACCGCGGACATCGTTGCCGGTATCGGAAATATGTACAATGCAATTGCTCAGGCGATCGGAAGCATTGCCTCATCTGCTCAGGAAACCATTATTGGCGGAAATCAGATCGCGCAGGCAAGCTCGGATATCGACGGGCTGCCGGAAAACAAGTGGCCGTCCATGGTTGTCGACGGCACCGAGAAGTTTGATGACGCGACGGTTACTGACGGCACGAACAAGTGGTCGGTCAATTCTGACAGGCGTACACAGTGAGTATAATTATGGGGCGCGTCGGCGCTGCGGCGGCAATAATTGCAATTTCTCTCTTGTCATCGTGTGGGCTCAATTCTGCGGCAAAGCCTGTGATGGCAGAGTCGAGTCATACTCGTGGTGAGCAATGCGATCGAACTCTGGGCTTCTTCTCGAAAGGGCTTGGAATATCCTCTGTGGATATTGAATACGGATCCGTGGCGCCGCCACCCTATGAAAAAATTGGACTAGGAGCTCACTGCACCGTTACGCAGGATTATCTGGCAGTGGGGCAAACGCGCCTACGGGCAATGTTACCGAATGAGTCGGAGCCGGCCTTGCTCAAAGGCGACCTGAGCTACATTCCTCAGTCTGGGTACGATGAGAAGGTATGGATAAAGACGACAGATAGTGCGGTGTACATTGCTACCAAGGTTGATGGCTGGCAGGGCACTCTCACCATCGAGACGGTTCAGATCAAGACCGGTGAATCGAAGTTCAAGGTATCCGACCAGCAGATCCGATCTGCGTCTCAGTTCCTGATCGCTTTGACCAAAGAGCTTGGGGCGCAGGGCTGAGCTGAAGCAAACAAGCTAACAGGAAATCTTGGGTGATCCAGCGAGGGAGAGGAATATGCGCCTGTAGCATGTGAGTGCATTGACAGCAGCTGCCGTTCTAGTGAATGGGACCGCTAGGTATTAGAATCCTTGTTGGCCCTGGTCAGGGGCTGGAAGGGGCGCTGAGGGACATGGCAGGACGGAAGCGGCATTCCGCGGAGGGCATCGTGCGGAAGCTGTGCCGTGCCGACGAGCTGACGGCGGCGGGCAAGACTGGGGAAGAGATCGCGGCGGAGCTGGTAATCCTCCGCGCACGGTCAGTGATCTAGCGGTCAGTAGTTATCGCATATGATAAAATTGTTTAATGGTGGGCGATCCGAGTGACGTGAGTGACGAACTGGTCGCTGTGTTGGAATCGGCCGCCCGGTTGCAGGTGCTGGTGCCGGACGCGGTTCTGGTCGGCGGCTCGGCGGCCGCGCTCTACGCAGGCCACCGCGACTCTTACGATCACGACCATGTCCTGCGCGACCTGCGGGATTGGCCGGTCCCCGATGATGCGACCACCCCGAAATAGAATCCGGGGTGATTAGATCTGTTCAGTTGATGCCGCAGGCCACGGGATGGTGGGTGTGGCTGCAGCGGGCAGCGTACTCGGCCGGTGTCTGGTAGCCCAGTGCTGAGTGGCGGTGGCGCTGGTTGTGGTCGGTCTTGAAGTCCCCGATCACGACTCGGGCTTCGAGCAGGCTGGTCCAGTGGTTGCGGTTGAGGCATTCGTGGCGCAGCCGCCGGTTGAACGACTCGACGTAGCCGTTGTTCCATGGCGTTCCGGGCGGAATGTAGGAGATCCCGACGCGATCGGCGCAGAACTGCTGTAGCGCATGCGAAATCAGTTCGGGACCGTTGTCCATCCGCAGCACTCTCGGCGGCCCGCCGGCTGCGGTGAACACCCGCTCGAGCTCGGCGACCAGCCGCTCGGCGGTGATCGAGCGTCCGACCAGGTGCAACAGCGATTCGCGGGTGTGTTCATCGACCATCGACGCGATCTTCACCGCTCGCCCGTCGACCGTGGAATCGAACTGGAAATCC
>NZ_JBSGVD010000035.1:0-74637 GCF_053608285.1 Nocardia sp. NPDC055053
GCACCGTTGCGTACGCGACGAAGGAGCAAGCAACGGTGCCTGACCGGCGGGACAGGAGGGGCCGCGACTCGAGCGCGCCAGCGCTCAATTCAATTCAGCAAGGAGCCTTTTGGCCGCCTCCAGTTCGGCCTGCAGCTGGGCGACCTTGGCCTGCTGCGCGCCCCGCGCCGCTTCCAGGATCCCGGCCACGACTTCCTCGACCTCGGGGTGCAGGATCTTGGCGGCCTGGGCGACGGCGCCGCTGCTCACCGCCAGCCCCTTCACACTGCGCTTCTTGCCGTTGACCACGTCGACGGTCCATTCGCCGTCGGCGGAACCGGTCAGCGTGACGGTCACTTCGGGCGCCTTGGGCTTACGCGCGGCAGGCGCCTTCGCCGGGCGCGGCGTCGCCGGCTTGGGCGTGGCGACGGCCTCGTCGGGCACTGGCGCGAGCGGCCGCGGCGCGGGGGGCGTCGGGGCCGTGCTCGGCAGGGTCGACGGCTGGGTCACAGTGGTGTCCTTTCGGTTGCTCGGCTCGGGCACGCTCTCCGGACGGGTCCGCGGGGATCCGCCCGGCGCTACGGTAGTCGCGCGGGCCGGCTTGGTCAGCGTGACCTCGCTCGGTCCGAACGACAGCACATCTTTGGAACCGGTGGGCTTTACCTGCAGGAAGTCGCCGTCGGACGGATCGCCGAGTGCGACGACCTTGCCCGACTTGCCCTCGGCGACACCGACGGCGGCGGCGGTGAACCACACCATCGGCGGTTTGCCTTCGGCCAGCTCGCCCGCGATGCGCGCGAGCTCGGCCTCGGACAGTACCTGCTTGGCTGATCGGCGGGATGCGGACTTGGTGCTCGGCGAGGACATCGTGGACTCCGGAAGGTTGGTGCGTTCTACAGCGTGGTGTGCTGGAGATGATGCCGCACGGCACCGACAGGTTCGCAAGGAGTGCCACCGTCACGGCCCGAAAACCCCTCCGGTGACAGGTATCCGGACCGTCCGCGATCAGCCTCTGGTCGCGTTTCCGCGGGTGGTCGGCCGGATGTTCGCCCGCACCGCGGCGACATCGGGGTACCCGTTGACCGCCATCAGCAGATCGGCCTCGGCGGCGTAGCTGCGCAGCAGGTGCACCAGTCCGCGCACACCGCCCAGCGCCAGGCCGTACACGTACGGCCTGCCGAGCCCGACCATGGTCGCGCCGAGACCCAGCGCCTTCACCACGTCGGCGCCGGAGCGGACACCGGAGTCGAACAGCACCGGCACCCGGTCGTCACAGGCGGCGGCGACGGCGGGCAGTGTCTCCAGCGCGCTGAGGCCGCCGTTGGCCTGGCGGCCGCCGTGATTGGAGCAGTAGATGCCGTCGGCGCCGAAGTCGATCGCCTTGCGCGCGTCCTCGGGGTGCGAGATGCCCTTGAGGATGAGCGGCAGGTCGGTGATCGAGCGGAGCCAGGTCAGATCGTCCCAGGTCAGCGAGTTTCCGAAGGTCGAGATCCAGTGCAGGACAATCATCTTCGGGTCGTCGGAGCCGACCATCGCCTGGAATACCGGGTCGCTGGTGTAATTCTTCAGCACGTGACCGCGCAGCTGCGGGAAGTTGCCCGAGGCCAGGTCGCGGGGGCGCCAGCCGGGCACCCAGGTGTCGAGGGTGACGGTGATGCCCGCGTAACCAGCGGCCTCGGCACGATGGACCAGGCTCTCGGCCAGCTCCCGGTTCTTCGGCGTGTACAGCTGGAAGAACGACGGCGTGTCACCGGCGTGCGGGCGCACGTCCTCGAGCGGGTCCTCCATCAGCGTCGAGAACATCGCGGGCACACCGGTTTTCGCCGACGCCTGCGCGACCGCGATGTCACCGTGGCCGTTCTCGCCGACCAGGCCGATCACGCCGACCGGCGCGAGGAACAGCGGGCTGGCGAAGGTCTGCCCGAAGGCGGTGACGGTGAGATCGCGCTCGGTCGCGCCGACCAGCATCCGCGGCACCAGACCCCAGTCGGCGAACGCCTCGGCGTTGCGGCGCTGGGTGAGTTCGTCGCCCGCGCCACCGGCGATGTAGTTCAGCAGGGAATCGGGCAGCGCGGCGGTCGCTTTGCGCTCGAGCGTCGCGTAATCCATGGGGAACTCGGGCTGGATCCCGCCGAGTGCGGCCAGGTAGATCTCGTTCTGATAGTCGGCGAACTGACTCATCGCTGAACTTTCGCATGCGAGCCGTGGTTCACAAACCCCAGGGGGGATGTAAGGTGCGTCATACTCGTAAGTAGACAGCAGCGAACCAGCAGCGCGTTCCGAGATTGTGAGTGCCCCTGTCGTGACCCTCGTCGAACACTCGGCCGCGGCCGCACCCGCCGACCCGGACGTTCTCCTCGCTCAGCGCATCACCAGCGCGGCCATCCGTTACCTCACCCTCCTCGCCTGCGGTCTGTCGCAGGATTCGATGGATCTGCTCACCTCGGTCACCGACCGACTACGCGCCGCCGAGGGCGCGCTACGCGATCCGCTGACCAGCGACCTCGGCTTCGACTGACATCTCATCGACGTCGCGCCGTCAGCGCGGCCAGGTCGGCCAGCCGGTGGGCACGGGCGATCTCGGCGGGCGTGAACGGTTCGCCGGGACGCAGGAAACCCCAGCGGCATTCGTCGCCATCGATTTCCAGCAGCGTGCCCTCGCCGACCTCTCCCGCCTCGGGCGTGCCGGGGGCCAGGTAGCGCGCACCGAGCAGTTCCGCTACGGCCAAAGGCAATTCGGCCGGATCGGCCACGATGCGGGCGGCGATCGAGAGCGCTTTGGTCTGGCCGTCGATCAGTGACAGCACCGTGGCGGGCCACACCCGGACCCCCGATCCGCCTGCCCGCACCACGGCTGCGGTGAGAGTGGGCGCGGTGACCTCGGCGGGCGCGGCGACGACCACTTCGTCCAGGACCGCGTCCTCCAGTTGATGCACGTGCACTGTCAGGATGTTGGCGTCGCGGTGCGCCAAGTGTTTGGCCAGCGTCTCCAGTGCGCCCGGGCGATCCGCCAGCCTGACCCTGATCCGCCACAGTGCCTGCGCCTGGTCGATCCGATCGCGATGCCGCAGTTCCGGGCCGTGCAGCCAGCCGCCGAGCATGCGCATCGCCGACGGTTCGACCACCCAGATCACCAGGATCGTGGTGGTGATCGTCAGCAGCGCGACGGTCAGCAGATAGGGCGGGTGCAGGTGGATCACCAGCGCGTGTAGCGCCAGTTCCACCGGGAACACCGCCGCCAGTTTGGCCAGCGCCAGCCGGGTGCGGCGAGGATGCGGCAGGCGGCCGCACACCTCGCAGGCCAGGACTCCGGGTCGCACAGCGTTTCGCCACATGCGGGTCAGCCTCACCCTGGCGCGTGTCGATCACCGCAGTCGCGCGTAACAGCGGCGTGACAGCCTGCGCGAAATCCGTTGACCTGCAGCGATTTCCGTGGTGATGCCCGCCACTCGCGGCGCCCTGCTGTGACCGCGGGCACCATCGCGAAACCCCAGCCACCGGCAACAGTTGTGACTCGGCTCACCAAAAAAGATTGACAAAGCCACACAAATGGGCATAAAACAACATGAGTAAACATTCTGAGGAAGCCGGAGGAAAACCATGTACGCCGAGGAACGGCAGCAGGCGATCGCGTCCGTGATCGGGCATCGCGGGCGGGTCTCCGTCGCCGAACTGGCCGACCAGTACGGCGTCACCACCGAGACCGTGCGGCGCGACCTCGCGGTACTCGACCGGCTCGGCCTGATCCGGCGCGTGCACGGCGGCGCGGTCATCTCCGGCGCGCTGACCACGATCGAACTGGGCACCGTCGAACGCGACAGCACGCGCGCCGCCGAGAAGGACCGCATCGCCGAACTCGCCCAGCGGTTCCTGCCCGGCTCCGGTGGCAGCGTGCTGTTCGACGCAGGCACGACCACCGCGCGGGTGGCCGCGGCGCTGCCGACCGATCTGGACCTCGTCGCCGTCACCAACTCGCTGCCCATCGCCACCCGGCTGACCGGATTCGCCGGGGTGCGGGTGCATCTGCTCGGCGGACGCGTGCGCGGGGTCACCCAGGCCGCCGTCGGCGCCGAGACGCTGCGAATGCTCGGTGAACTGCGCGTCGACGTCGCCTTCGTCGGCACGAACGCGCTGACCGTGCGGCACGGCCTGTCCACGCCGGACCAGGAGGAGGCCGCGGTGAAGCGGGCGATGATCGGCGCCGCCGACCGGGTCGTCGTTGTCGCCGACGCGGGCAAGGTCGGCCGCGAGGATTTCGTCCGCTTCGCCGGCATCGGCGACATCGATGTCCTGGTCACCGATGCCGATATCCCGGCCACCGCGCACGCGGAGCTGGTCGGCGCGGGGATCGAGGTGGTGCTCGCGTGATCGTCACGCTGACCGCGAACCCGAGCGTCGACCGGACGGTCACCCTGCCCGAGCCGCTGCGGCGCGGGCAGGTGCATCGCGCCGCGGGCGTCACGTCGCATCCCGGCGGGAAGGGCGTCAATGTGGCGCGGGTCGTCGCCGCGGGCGGTGCGCCGGTCGTTGCGGTGCTCCCCGGTGCCGACGACGATCCTGTCGTGCACGGGCTGCGCTCGGCGGGCATCGGATATCGCACGGTGCCGGTGGCTGGTGGGCCGCGGGTCAACCTGACGATCGCCGAAACCGACGGCACCACAACCAAGATCAACGAACCGGGGCGACCGCTGTCCGGGCGCGAGCTGGCCGAGCTGACGACCCTGCTCGTCGAACTGGCCGCCGAAGCCGAGTGGATCGTGCTGTCCGGCTCGCTGCCGCCCGGCGTGCCGGTCGACTGGTACGCGCGGCTGGTCGCCACGTTGTCTCCGCTCCGCGCGTCGAACGGAGCCCGCCGCACCCGCATCGCGGTCGACACCTCCGATACGCCCTTGCTGGCGCTGTTCACCGAATCCCTCGGCGCCGCACCCGACCTCCTCAAGCCCAACTCCGACGAGCTCGCACAGCTGACCGGCCTCGACCCGGTCGATCTCGAAAACCCCACCGCCACCGCGTCGGCCGCTTCGAACCTGATCGACCGCGGCGTCGGCGCGGTGCTGGCCACCCTCGGCGCGGCGGGCGCGGTCCTGGTCACCGCCGAGGACGCCTGGTTCGCCGCCGCACCGCCGATCGTGCCCCGCAGCACCGTCGGCGCAGGCGACTCCGCCCTGGCCGGATACCTGCTCGCCGACCTGGCAGGCGCCGGCCCTGCCGACCGGCTCCGCGCCGCCGTCGCCTACGGCAGCGCAGCCACGGCCCTGCCCGGTACTGGTTTGCCGGGACCAGCGGACATCCTGCTCGATGCGGTCACCGCCCACCCGCTGCGAGCGGCAGCCGACCTTCCCCCGGCGTCGGCATGAGTACCGTTCGCGCGCACCTGTCAGCCCGCCCATTCCCCTGGCTGACCGCCTACCGCAGCGTCGCGCTGCTCCGCTGCTCGACTCTCCCTCAGCTTCCCACCTGCTGACCGCCGCCCGCCGATACGCCCACTCCCGAAAGACACCACGATGGCCGATTCGATCATCACCACCGACCTGATCACCCTCGACGCCGATCTCGGCGCCGACAAGGACGCAGTGATCACCACGCTGGCGGGCACCCTCGCCGCGGCGGGCCGCGCGAGCGACGCCGACGCGGTGAGCCGGGCGGCGCTGGACCGGGAAGCACAGTCGGCCACCGGACTCCCCGGCGGCATCGCCATCCCGCACTGCCGGGCGGCGGCCGTCACCACCGCGTCCCTGGCCTTCGCCCGGCTTTCGCCCAGGGTCGACTTCGGCGCACCGGATGGCCCCGCCGACCTCGTGTTCCTGATCGCCGCGCCGGAAGGAGCGGGCGCCGAGCACATGAAGCTGTTGTCCTCGCTGGCACGTGCACTCGTGCGACCGGCATTCGTGGCCGAGCTGCGGTCGGCATCGACCCCGGCGGAGGTGGTGGGTCTCGTCGATGGCGTGATCAATCCGCCTGCCGCCGCCGGGACTGCATCCGGAGCGTCGGGTTCGTCGGCGGCCGGTGCTGGAACAGCCGGTACGTCGGCGGGCGGTGGCGACACCGGCGGTGGTGCCGGTAGTGCCGCAACCGCCGGTTCTGCCGCCACGACTGGTACCGAAACTCCCGCTGGTCCCGCCGACAGTCGTGCAACAACCACCGACGCCATGGCCGGAGCCGGAGTTGTACCAGGTGGTGTGCCCGAAACAGTAGCCAAGGCAACAGCTTCCGCTGTGCCTGCTGCCAAACCAGGCGACGCGGCAACGACGGCAACGACCGCTTCCGCTGATCACGGATCCGAAGGCGGGTCCGCCTCCGGCGCGCGACCGAAGATCGTCGCTGTCACCGCCTGCCCGACCGGCATCGCTCACACCTACATGGCGGCCGACTCCCTGGTCGCCGCGGGCGAGCGGGCCGGTGTCGACGTGGCCGTGGAGACCCAGGGCTCCAGTGGCGGCGACAAGCTCGACCCCGCTGTCATCGCCGCCGCCGACGCGGTCATCTTCGCCACCGATGTCGGGGTGAAGGACCGGGGCAGGTTCGCGGGCAAGCCTGTCGTCGAATCCGGCGTCAAGCGCGCCATCAACGAACCCGACACGATGATCGCGGAGGCCGTCACGGCGAGCACCACTCCGGACGCCGCCACGGTCGGCGGCGCAGCGCCCGCACCGTCACAGGCGGCGGCCAAGGGCATCGGCTGGGGCACGCGCCTGCGGCAGATCCTGCTCACCGGCGTCAGCTACATGATCCCGTTCGTCGCCGCGGGCGGTCTGCTGATCGCGCTGAGTTTCCTGCTCGGTGGCTACGAGATCTCCGACAGCGCGAAAGACATCGTGCTGAACAACTCGATCACCGAGCTGCCCGACGGCGGTCTGGCCACCTACATCGGCGCGGTGCTGTTCCAGATCGGCTCGCTCGCGTTCGGTTTCCTGGTTCCGGCGCTGGCAGGCTATATCGCCTTCGCGATCGCCGACCGGCCCGGTCTGGCGCCGGGGTTCACCGCGGGCGCCATCGCGGTGTTCGTCGGCGCCGGGTTCCTCGGCGGGCTCGTGGGTGGTCTGGTCGCCGGTTTCGCCGCGCTGTGGGTCGGCAGACTGCCGGTGCCGACCTGGGCGCGCGGCCTGATGCCGGTGGTGGTCATTCCGCTGCTGGCGTCGCTGATCGTGGGCGTCGCGATGTTCGTGCTGCTCGGTAAGCCGCTCGCCGCTGTCACGAGCGGGCTCACCGACTGGCTCAACGGCCTGTCCGGCACCTCGGCGATCGCGCTCGGTGTCATCCTGGGCGTGATGATGTGCTTCGACCTCGGCGGGCCCGTCAACAAGGCCGCCTATTCCTTCGCCGCCGTCGGCCTGTCGGTGACCGACACCGCGACGCTGCGGATCATGGCCGCCGTGATGGCCGCGGGCATGGTGCCGCCGCTGGCGATGGCGCTGTCGACCACCCTGCGCCCGAGGCTCTACACCGAGGCCGAGCGCGAGAACGGCAAGGCGGCCTGGCTGCTTGGCGCCTCGTTCATCTCCGAGGGCGCGATCCCGTTCGCCGCGGCCGACCCGCTGCGGGTGCTGCCGTCGATGATGGTCGGCGGCGCGGTCACCGGTGGCCTGGTGATGGCCACGGGCGTGACCCTGAGCGCGCCACACGGCGGCATCTTCGTGTTCTTCGCGATCGGGCACCTCGCCTGGTTCCTGCTGTCGCTGCTGGCAGGCACCGTGGTCGCCGCCCTCTGCGTCACCCTCGCCAAGGAATTCACCCGCAAACAGTCCGTATCCCCCGTCCTCATTCCCGCGTAATCCATTCGCACACAAGGAGATATCCCATGGCCAGCACCACCGTCATCGTCGGCTCCTCGGTCGGCCTGCACGCCCGCCCCGCCGCCCTGATCGCCGAAGCGGTCGGCGCGGCCGGGGTCCCCGTCACCATCGCGCTCACCGGCGGCGACCCGGTCGACGCGGGCTCGGCCCTGATGATCATGACCCTCGGCGCGGCCCAGGGCGCCGAAGTGGTGATTGCCAGCGAGGACCAGCCCACCCTGGACAAGATCGCCGAAATGGTCGCCAGCGACCTCGACGCCTGAGTCCCCGACCCGGACAACGCGAAAGGCCCGGAACCTGGTGGTTCCGGGCCTTTCGTTTGTAGCGGGGACAGGATTTGAACCTGCGACCTCTGGGTTATGAGCCCAGCGAGCTACCGAGCTGCTCCACCCCGCGTCGGTGAATACAACATTACACACGGGTTAGCGTGGATGCCAAATCGTGAGGTCAGCGGCGGTTTTCAGGGTGTGGGACACGATCTTCGGCGACTCATGCGGCGACAGGGAAGCCCGCGATGTGACGGACGTCACCTAATAGCGGTCTTCGCCCCACTCCGGGCACGAGTCGCCGCAATCCAGTGACCGGAGTCACTATCTCGACGTGATCTCACGCACATAACGGTGCAATAACAGACTGACCGGAATCTAGGTATTCCCCAGCGCTATGCAGCGTAAACACCGAAAAGACATCTGTTTCATTCACAGAATTGTCCCGTTATCAAGATGTGATCGTCATGGATTTCTTGGTTAGCGTCTCCCCCATGACTGAGACCCGGAAATTCCGCACCCGTGCCCTTGGCGTCGCCGCCATCACCGGCGCCCTGGTTGCCGTTCCGTTCAGCCTGGCCGCCGGCACCGCCTCCGCCGCGAACCACAACTGGGACGGCGTCGCCCAGTGCGAGAGCGGCGGCAACTGGGGTATCAACACCGGCAACGGCTACTACGGTGGCCTGCAGTTCTCGCAGAGCACCTGGGCTGCCAACGGCGGCCAGGGTTCGGCGCACAACGCCAGCAAGGAAGAGCAGATCCGCGTCGCGGAGAACGTGCTCGCCAGCCAGGGCGTCGGCGCCTGGCCGCACTGCGGCCAGTACCTGCAGGCCGGCGTCTCGGAGCCCGAGCCCGCCGTGGTCGAGGAGCCCGCCGTCGAACTGCCGGTCGAGCTGCCCGCCGAGGCCAAGACCGACATCCAGGTTGCCGTCGACCAGGCCAAGGCCGCGGGCAAGGCCCTGGCCGACCAGTACGGCGTCGCGGGTCAGTACCAGGACCTGCTCAACGCCAATGCCCCGCTGATCGCCTCGATCGGCGGCTGATCCACCGTTCCCCCTGCACGAGAAAGGCCCCGCCATCCGGCGGGGCCTTTCTTGCTGTTCGGTACGGCTACCGGCCGCCCGCGTCCTGGTACGCCTTCACCGCGGCGTCCAGTTCCTCGAGCGCCTTACCGAAATCGGTGAAGTTGCCCGTCCGCATCGCCGTGCGCACCGCCTCGATCTTGCGGCTGAGCTCGGCGGCTGCGGCCTCCTGGCCGGTGGACCCCGGCGGGGTCGTCGTCCCCGGCGGCGGGGTCGTGCCATTCGCCGGCGGCGTGGTGCCCTGCTCGACCGGTGGCGTCGCACCCGGCTTCGGTTTCAGCGCCGGGTCACCGCCGAACGGCGTAGCCAGCGAGCCCGAACCCGGCAGAACCTGGTTCAGCGCCTCGGCCAGCGTCGCCGCGTAGCCGACCTTCACGCTGCCCGCCGCGTCGCGATAGCTCACCAGCACACGCAGCAGCTGCGGGAACGTCGACGAACCGGTGTTGCGTTCGTTGTAGAACGGCTCGACATAGAGGATGCCGCCCTCGGCCACCGGCAGCGTCAGCAGATTGCCGTAGCGGATTTTGTTCGAGTTCGACAGCAGCGTCTTCTCCCGTGACACCGCGTCGGCGGTGGTCATCGAGTTCTGTGTCTGCTGTGGGCCCTGGGTCTGGGAGTCGGTCGGCAACTGCAACACGGTGAACTTGCCGTAGTTGTCCGGGTCCGAACGCACCGCGATGTAAGCCGACAGGAACTGGCGGTTGTAGCCGACCATCGCCGAGGTCAGGCTGAAGACCGGCTTGTTGGTCTTCGGATCGCCGAGCAGCACGTAGTACGGCGGCTGGTTGAACGTGCCGCCCTCGATCGTCGGATCGCTGGGCACCGACCAGAACGCGTTGTTGGTGAAGAACTCACGCGGGTTGTCCACGTGGTACTTGGTCAGCATGTCGCGCTGCACCTTGAACAGGTCCTCGGGGTAGCGGAAGTGCGAGCGCAGTTCCGGGGAGATCTCGCTCTCCGGCTTCACCGCGTTCGGGAACACCCCGCGCCAGGCCTTGAGTACCGGGTCGGTGGTGTCGGTCTCGTACAGGGTGACGGTGCCGTCGTAGGCGTCGACGGTCGCCTTCACCGAGTTGCGGATGTAGCTGACCTCCTTGCGCGGGATCACCCGGCCGGTCTTCTTGTCGATGCTGTCCTCGACGGCGCCGTCGAGCGAGGTCGACTGCGCGTAGGGGTACTTGTCGAGGGTGGTGTAGGCGTCGACGATCCAGACGATGCGCTGGTCGACGACCGCCGGGTAGGCATTGCCGTCGGTGGTCAGCCACGGCGCGACCTTCTGCACGCGCTCGCGTGGACCGCGGTTGTACAGGATCTTGGATTCGTCGCTGATCGCCGAGGAGAACAGGATGTTGCGCTCGGCGTACTTGGCCGCGAAGGCCAGCCGGTTGAACCAGTTGCCGATCGGCACACCGCCGCTGCCGTCGTAGGTGTAGGAGGCCTGGTCGGAGTCGTATTCGCGCGGCGCCTGGCCGTCGGTGGCGCCGACGATGGCGTAGTCGGGATCGGACTGGGCGATCAGCTCGCCGTAGTAGATGCGCGGCTGGTCGACCTTGATCTGCTGGTCGTCGATCTTGGTGAACAGGTCGCTCACCATGAACAGCGGATAGCCGGAATCGCTGCCGCCCGCCGCGCTCTGCGCGTCGGACTGCGGCTTGTTCACCCGGTTGGCCGGCGCGGCGACGAAGCCGTTGCCGTGGGTGTAGACGGTGTGCTGGTTGATCCAGTCCTTCTGGTTGCCCGACAGCGCTTCCGGGTGCAGCTCGCGCGCGGCGACGATGTAGTCCTGCATGTCGCCGTTGAGGGTGTAGCGGTCGATGTCGAGCGACTCGGGGAAGCCGTAGAAGTTCTTCAGCTGCTTGAGCTGAGTGAACGTGGGCGAGAGGATGTTCGGGTCGAGCAGGCGGGCGTTGCCGATGGTCACCGCGTCGGCGGGCACCTCCAGCGGGTTCTTCGTGCTCTCACCCTTGTATTCCTGATAGTCGATCTTGTCGTCGGTGATGCCGTATGCCTGGCGCGTCGCCAGGATGTTGCGTTCGATGTACGGGCTCTCCTTGTCGGCCGCGTTCGGACGCACCGAGAACTGCTCGACCACCATCGGCCACACCGCGCCGACCAGGATCGACGAGAGCACCAGCAGCGCGGCGGCCATCGCGGGCACCCGCAGATCGCGTAGCACGATGCCGGCGAAGAACGCGATCGCGCAGATCACCGCGATCGAGAGCAGGATCAGCTTGGCGGGCAGCACCGCGTTGATATCGGTGAACGACGGACCGCCGAACGTCGGCTCCTTGCGGGTGCTCGACAGCAGGTCGTAGCGGTCGAACCAGTACGCGACCGCCTTGAGCAGCACGAAGATTCCGGCGAGCACGGCGAGCTGCACGCGCGCGGCCCTGGTCAGCGTGCCCTCACGCCCGGCCAGACGCAGGCCGCCGAACACGTAGTGGGTCACCAGGTTCGCGAAGAACGCGATCACCACGGCGACGAACAGCCAGTTCAGCACCATCCGGTAGAACGGCAGATCGAAGGCGTAGAAGCCGACGTCGAGGTGGAACTGCGGGTCCTGCTGACCGAAATCACCGCCGTGCAGGAACATCTGCACGGTCGCCCAATTCGACTGCGCAACCAGCCCCGACAGCAGGCCGAGCAGCACCGGGATGCCGACGCCGAACAGCTTCAGCTTGCTCATCACGGTGGTGCGATAGCGCGCGATCGGGTCGTTGGGACCGGCGACCGGCACGAACACCGGCCGCGACCGGTAGGCCAGCAGCAGCGCGCCCCACACGACGAGGCCGACGAACAGCGCGACCACGGCGAACAGGATCAGCCGCGTCACCAGCACGCCCAGGTAGACACTGCGATAGCCGACCTCACCGAACCACAACCAGTTGGTGTAGGCGTCGGTGAGGCGGGGCCCGAGCAGCAACAGCGCCGCGAGGACGACTGCTGTCACCAGCAGCACTCGGCTGCGTCGGGACAACGAAGGTAAGCCGGTGGGGGGCCGCATGCCCACGGTGCCACTCTCCAGGGTCCGGCGGCGACCGCACCGGTTATCGGCGCAGACACCGCAGTCCGATGTTGCGGTTGGTCCGTTACCGGACCGTTGGCGCCCACTCTACGGAAATCGGACACCGTGCAAGCGCCTGGGCCGAAAATGATTGGATGGGCGGGTGACCGATGACCAGCACGCCGAAGCCGTCCTCGCCCGTTGTGTGCGCGAGGTCGTCGAGTTCGCCGACGCCGAGGGCTGGGGAAACCCGCCGCAGATGTTCGCGTTGGTACCGACCGCCGACCTGGTCGCGGCCGAACCCGGCCTCGAGGATCAGCTCGACGACGGCAGCGAGCTCACCCCCATCGCGCAGGAAGCCTTCCCCGACGACATCACCGGCGGGTCGATGGCGCTCGACGAATTCCTCGCCACCACCACCTGGCCGCCCGCCGTCGAGGGCTGCGTGCTGGTCCAGGAGATCGTGGTGCTGCCGCCGGACGCCGAGAGCGATCTCGACGAGGCGCTGGTCCCGCTGCTCGCCGACGACGACGCCGCCGACGCGGCCGGTCGCGCCGCCGCGCACGCCCATCCGGGCAGGCGCGACGCGCGGCTCATCGCCGGGGTGCTGCGTCACGGCACCGCACTGTGCCTGCTGCAGATCCGGCCCGAGGACGACGACGGCTTCGGCGACCTCGATCTGCGTACCTACCCGAACCTGGCGCCCGGCCTGGTCGAGGCGCTGCATCACACGCTGGAGTGATCAGCCGCAGCTGACGGCCTCGCGGCCCGCGTCGATATCGGCCAGCGAGGTCACCGCGCTGTCGAGCGTGTCGACCTTCACCAGCCGCAGGCCCTCCGGCGCGCGCTGACGTGCCTCGTTGCAGTTGTCGGCGGGGACGAGGAACGTCTCGGCGCCTGCCTCGCGCGCGGCGATCATCTTGTACTGGATGCCGCCGATCGGGCCGACCTTGCCTTCCTGGTCGATGGTGCCGGTGCCGGCGACGAACCGGCCGCCGTTGAGCTCGCCGGGCGAGAGCTTGTCGATCAGCGCCAGGCTGAACATGAGTCCGGCCGACGGGCCGCCGATGTCGGCGAGGTTGAACTCGACCTGCAGCGGCGGGCGGCCGCCCTCGCCGGGCGTGATGCCGAGATAGCCCTTCGACGCGTCGTCGGGGCGGGCGGCGAGGGTGATCGGCGTGGTCTGCTCGGCGTCGCCGCGCCGGTAGCGGACGGTGATCGTGGTGCCGGGGCCCTTGGTGCCGACGATGTCGATCACGTCCTTGGGCGCGGTGATCGGGATGCCGTCGATGCTGAGCAGCTCGTCGCCCACCTGCAGCACGTCCTTGGCCGGGCCCTCCTCGCCGAATCCGCGCACCAGCACCACCGTCGGCATGTTCAGGAAGTGCAGCGCCGCCACTTCGGCATTGCTCTCGGAATCCTTGAATTCCTGCTGATTGGACTTGTCGACCTCTTCGCGCGGGACCCCCGGCGGGTACACCTCGGCGCGCGGGACGAGGCCGTGCTCACCGCTGGCCCAGAACCCGAACGCCTCGAACAGGTTGAGCCCGTCGCGCACCGACACCGTCGTCATATTGAGCTGCCCGCTCGTCGGATCCAGCGGCGCGCCCGTGACGTCGACCACCTGCTTTCCGTCGACCTTGCCGAGGGTGTCGAAGGTGGGGCCGGGGCCGAGCGCGACGAACGGCACGGTGACCACGCTGCCGACGACTCCGAGCACGAGCACGGGCACCAGGGCCACGATCAGGGTGAGGATCCGACGATTCACTCCGACCACAGTAGTGATCACCCGCCGTGACCGACGGTAGTGGCACGCTTTTGCCGTGCGCGCTGTTCGCCCGATTTCGCGATGCGCGAACACCGTGGGTCCAGGGGTCCCGCGTAACGTAAGAGGTATGAGCGATCTCCCCTTCGGCTTCTCGAACCGCGACGACGACGAGTCCGGCAAGCGTCGCGACGAGGCGAACGGTCCCGGCGGAAGCGATCCGTTCGGGTTCGGGGCGGCGGGCGCAGGCGGCTTCGATCCGTCGCAGCTGGGTCAGATGCTGACCCAGCTCGGGCAGATGCTCAGCGGCATGGGCCAGGCGACGGGCCCTGGCGGCGCGCAGTCGGGACCGGTCAACTACGACGTGGCCAAGCGGCTGGCCCGCCAGCAGCTCGGCGCCTCCGTCGCACCGATCGCGGCGAAGACGACCTCCGCGGTGGCCGACGCGGCGCACCTGGCCGAGCTGTGGCTCGACGGCGCCACCACGCTGCCCGTCGGCGCGTCGAAGACGGTCGCGTGGACCGCCAACGACTGGATCGAAGAGACCCTGCCCACCTGGAAGCGCCTGTGCGATCCGGTGGCCGAGCAGATCTCGGGCATGTGGACCGCGCAGCTGCCGGAGGAGGCCAAGCAGTTCGCCGGGCCGATGGTCGGCATGCTCGGCCAGATGGGCGGGCTGGCGTTCGGTTCGCAGCTCGGTCAGGCACTCGGCCAGCTGGCCAAGGAGGTGCTGACCTCCACCGATATCGGTCTGCCGCTCGGCCCGGCCGGTACCGCGGCCCTGCTGCCGACCGCGATCTCGGCGTTCAGCGCGGGACTCGAGCAGCCCGAGAGCGAGATCATGGTGTTCCTCGCGGCCAGGGAGGCCGCCCACCAGCGGCTGTTCGGGCATGTGCCGTGGCTGCGTCAGCAGGTGCTCGCCGCGGTCGAGGGCTACGCGCGCGGCATCAAGATGGACTTCTCCTCGCTGGAGGAAGCCGCCCAGAACATCGACCCGATGTCGCTGAGCGACCCGTCCAAGCTCGAGGAACTGCTCGCCCAGGGCACCTTCGAACCGCAGACCACCCCCGAACAGAAGCAGGCGCTCGAGCGCCTCGAGACCCTGCTCGCGCTGATCGAGGGCTGGGTCGACGTGGTCGTCACCGACGCCGTCGGCGAGCGGTTGCCGGGCGCGAGCGCGCTGTCGGAGACGCTGCGCCGCCGTCGCGCCAGCGGCGGGCCCGCCGAGCAGACCTTCGCCACCCTGGTCGGGCTGGAACTGCGCCCGCGCAAGGTCCGCGAGGCGTCGGCACTGTGGCGCCGGCTGACCACCGACGCGGGCATGGAGCGTCGCGACGGCGTGTGGGCGCACCCCGACCTGCTGCCCGATTCCAGCGACCTCGACTCGCCCGCCGGCTTCATCGACTCGGTGATCGGCGGCGGCACCGGCGCTTTCGACGACCCGCTGGCCCAGCTCGCCGAGACCGAGGCGCGGGAGCGCGACGAGGCCGAGCGCGGCAAGTCCGATCCCGGCACCGACCCGGACACCGGCACCGACCGTCCCTGATCCGCACCGCGACCACGGTCCGCGAAAAATCTGCGGATCGTGGTGGCGCGACACGGTTCCGCGGCCGCGGACGCGTCCGAAACCCCGCGCCGACCGGCGGGACACGAGTTGTCCACAGGCCGGAAATCATGACCGCGACACACCGAAAGCCTGTGGATAACCAGGCTTTCGGCAGGCCCCCCGTCGTGGCCGGATGCCGATACTCGGGACATGACGACCACGACGCCACTGCGCGGACCGATGCTCCACCCCAGGGTGACCACGCTGGTCCGCCCGTCGGGCACGGTGCAACTGGGCTGGGATCCCGAACGCGCCCTGCTGCTCGAGACCACCGAACTCGACACCGGCACGGTGCTCGCGTTCCTGCGACTGCTCGACGGATTGCAATCGCGGCCACAGATCATCTGGCGCGCAGGGGAATTCGGAATCGCGCCCGATCGCACCATCGCCCTGCTCGCCGCGATCGAGCGGGCCGGACTGCTGCTACAACCCGAACGCAAACAGGGCCGCATCCGCGCCGTCACCGTGCACGGACTCGGCCCGCTCTCCGATGCCGTGGCAATCGGATTGCGGCGCATGGGTTTCCGCCCGGTCCGGTCGCGGGAGTACCGGCCCGACACCGTGATCGGAGCAGGCAGCGATCTGGTGGTGCTCACCGATGCCCTGATGGTCGATCCACGCCTGTCGGTGGACCTGGTGCTGCGCCGGATACCGCACCTGCAGGTGCGGGTGCGCGACGGCGTCGGCGTGGTCGGCCCGCTCGTGCTGCCCGGCGAGACCAGCTGCCTGCGCTGCGCCGACCTGACCCGCACCGGATTCGACGCCGATTGGCCGCATCTGGCGGCGCAGCTGCTCGGCCGCACCGGGCACGCCTCCCCCGCCGGCATCGCGGCGACGACCGCGCTGGCCATGGGCGAGCTGGAGGCGATCGTCGCGTGCTCGCCGCGACGACGGCCCGGCACCCTCGACGCCACCGTCGAATTGGATCTGGACACCCATGAGGTGCAGCGACGGCCCTGGTTGCCGCACCCGGACTGCGGGTGCAGGACCGTCGCCGCCACCGGATCGGGCACGGGCCGATGAGCACCGGCACCGACCGGTGTGAGCATTCCCATGGCACACCGCGGGCAAGTTCGGCCATGATGGGTAGCGTGTCCGAGATCGTGCGCCGCAGTACCAGCCGCAATGCCAAGTTGGCCAAGATACCGCTCGGCATCGCCGGACGAGCCGCCGTCGGGTTCGGCAAGAAGCTCGTCGGTGGTGACAAGCAGCAGATCAACGCGACACTGAACCAGAAGGCCGCCGAGCAGTTGTTCACCGTGCTCGGTGAGCTCAAGGGCGGCGCGATGAAGTTCGGGCAGGCGCTCAGTGTGATGGAGGCCGCCGTCCCGGAGGAGTTCGGCGAGCACTACCGCGAGGCGCTCACCAAACTGCAGGCCGCCGCCCCGCCGATGCCGACCGAGACCGTCCACCGGGTGCTCGACCAGCAGCTCGGCACCAAATGGCGCGACCGTTTCCAGTCCTTCGACGACACCCCGGCCGCCTCGGCCAGCATCGGCCAGGTTCATCGGGCGGTGTGGTCGGACGGGCGGCCCGTCGCGGTGAAGGTGCAGTACCCCGGCGCCGACGAGGCCCTGCGCGCCGATCTGAAGACCCTGTCGCGGATGACCGGGCTGCTCTCGTCGGTGATTCCCGGCGCCGATGTGAAGCCGCTGCTGGCCGAGATCACCGAGCGCACCGAGGAAGAACTCGACTACCGCACCGAGGCCGCCAATCAGCGCCGCTTCGCCGCCGCGTTCGAGGGGCATCCACAGATCGTCGTCCCGCGGGTGGTGGCGGGCGCGCCGAAGGTCATCGTCACCGAATGGCTCGACGGCACGCCGGTCTCGGCGCTCATCGCGGCGGGCGCGGCCGATCCGGAAGGCACACGGGCACAGCGCAATCGGATCGCCGAGCTGATGGGCACTTTCCACTTCTCCTCGCCCGAACTGGCGGGCCTGCTGCACGGCGACCCGCATCCCGGCAATTTCCTCGTGCTGGCCGACGGCAGGCTGGCGGTCCTCGACTTCGGTGCCTGCGCACCGATGCCCGACGGCTTTCCCGAGATCCTCGGCCGGATGCTCGCCCTCGCCGTCGCCGAGGACCACGCCGCGCTCACCGAGCTGCTCTACGAGCACGGCTGGGTGATCCCCGGCCGCACCGTCACCCACGAGGAGATCGAGGCGTACCTGCGCCCGTTCAGCGACCCGATCCGCACCGACACCTTCCACTTCACCCGCACCTGGTTGCAGCGCGTCGCGGGCAAGGCCTCGGAATTCTCCAGCCCCGAGATGAAAACCGCACGCGCACTGCAACTCCCGGCCGAGTATCTGATGATCTTCCGGGTCCTCGGCGGCTCGGTCGGCATCCTGGCCCAGCTCGACGCCGAACTCGGCTTCATGAATTTGGTCCGCACCTGGGTCCCCGGCTTCCGGGCCGAACGCGCGTCGTAGTCCGGCCCCCAACGCAAAACGAACCGCTCACCAGGACTCGGTGAGCGGTTCGCTTGCGGTACAACCCCATTCCGGGGTTCATGCCGGGATCGCGACCTTGCGCGGGCGGCCGCGCGGGCGCTTGCGGGCGATCACGACACCCTGGTCGAAGATCTCACCGCCCCAGACACCCCACGGCTCGGCACGGTCGATGGCCGCGGTGAGGCAGCCCTTGCGGATCGGGCAGGACGCGCACAGTTGCTTGGCCTGCTCGAGGTCGTTCGGGCTCTCGGCGAACCACAGATCAGGGTTTCCGGCCCGGCAGGGCAGGGACGCCACGGTTCGGCATGTCACGTCAGTAGTGGCCTGCGGCCAGTCCTGGGCGGTGAACACGTCGTTCTCCTTCAGCTCGTTTGCAGCGGTTGTTCGTTCGGTGTGCGAACCCGGTGCCAACGGCTGAGGAGCCGAATGAAAAAGGCCACGGATTTCGCTTCTCGCGATCCGTGGCCAGGAGGTCTGGGAGGAGTTCCCTACCTAGTTCGACATCTCTGTCGAGACCTGAGCACGGTCGCTGGGTGGACACGGAGGCGGATTGCGCCGGCGAATTCGGGTGCGTATCCGAATTCGACGGCCGGTGCTGCCGGCGCCTCGACGGCGGTCGGCTGCCAACCCACGCTGGGCTTGTCCTGGAGACGAATCGGGGTGTGCTGATGAACGACAGTCATCGGCACAGCTTTGGTATCGACGCCGGACAGACCGGTCCCCTGCAGAGCGAGGACCCCCCGGGAGGCCGACACCATGGATGCGTTCACCAGGACGCGATTGCCCATCGCGTCGAACGTGGTGTTGCTGTTCATCTGACTGCCTCCCTCCTGAACTCGTGTGCTGATTGGAAACTCGCGCCGAAGTCACCCTCGGTGCGTGTTCTCCACCATAGGCAATGATCGAGAACCGAACAACCTATTTTCTACCTGCGGTTTTGTGTCGTAGCCCGCATCCGTGAGGCGACGATGGCGAGCACGTCGGCGCCGTACTGTTCGATCTTCTTCGGGCCGATGCCCGCGATCGACGCCAGTGCCGCGTCGTCGGCGGGCAGCTGCTCGGCGATAGCGGTGAGCGTGGTGTCGGTGAAGACGACGAAGTCGCGCACCCGCAGGACCTCGGCCTTCTCCGCCCGCCATGCCTGCAGTGCCTCGAGTAGCTGCGGGTCGAGCTCGGCCGGGCAGCGACGGCACCGGCCGAGCATGGTGGCGTAGGTGCCGATCAGTGGCTTCGCGCAGACCCGGCACAGCGGCCGCTTGCCGTCGGAGTCCTTCGGACCGTTCGCGGTCGCGGCGATTCGCGAGGCAGGCGAGTCGTCGGGCACCAGCCCGTTGAGGAACCGCGATCGCCTGCGCACCCGCCTGCCGCCCTCGGCGCGGGCCAGCGCCCAGGACACGGCGAGATGTTCGCGCGCCCTGGTGACGCCGACGTAGAGCAGCCTGCGTTCCTCTTCCAGCGCCGCCTGATCGGACGGACTGCCGTCGTCACCGAGGACGTGCTGGATGGGCAGGGTGCCGTCGGCGACGCCGACTAGGAACACGGCGTCCCATTCCAGTCCCTTGGCCGCGTGCAGCGAGGCCAGGGTGACGCCGTCGACGGTCGGCGGATGCTTGGCCTCGGCACGGGTCGCGAGTTCGCGAAGCAGCCCGGTGAGGTCGATCTCCTCGTCGTGGCCGACCAGCTCCTCGGTGAGCTGCACCAGTGCCAGCAACGAGGACCAGCGTTCCTTGGCCTGCGCGCCGGCGGGCTCCTCGGCGGTGAGCCCGACCGGGGCGAGCGCGGCCCGGACCAGCGTGATCAGTTCCGCGCCGCTGCGCGCCTCGTCGGGCAGGTCGTCGCGGGCGTCGGTCTGGCGCAGCGCCTGCACCGCCTGGCGGACCTCCTGCCGCTGGAAGAACCCTTCGCCACCGCGCACCTGGAACGGGATGTCGCGCGCGTTGAGCGCCTGCTCGAACGGTTCGGACTGGGCGTTGATCCGGTAGAGCACGGCGATCTCGGCGGCGGGTGTGCCCGCGGCGATCAGCTTCTTGATCCGGCCGGCCACGGCCGCGGCCTCGGCGGGCACGTCGGGGTATTCGGCGAACTCGGGTTCCGGCCCGTCGGGGCGCTGTCCGATCAGCGCGAGCCTGGTCCCGGCGATGCGGCCACGGGCGGCGCCGATCACCCGGTTGGCCAGCGACACCACCTGCGGGGTCGACCGGTAGTCGCGTTCGAGCCGGATGACGGTGGCGTCGGGGAAGCGGCGGGAGAAGTCGAGCAGGTAGTTCGGGGTGGCGCCGGTGAAGGAGTAGATGGTCTGGTTGGCGTCGCCGACGACGGTGAGATCGTCGCGTTCGCCCAGCCACGCGTCGAGTACCCGCTGCTGCAGCGGGGTGACGTCCTGGTACTCGTCGACGACGAAGCTGCGATAGCGGCCACGGAACTCGTCGGCGACGGCCGGATAGTCCTCGAGCGCGGCCGCGGTGTGCAGCAGCAGATCGTCGAAGTCGAGCAGCAGACCGTCGGCGGAGGTCTTCATCGACTCGTAGCCCGCGTAGACCTGGGCGACCCTGGTGACCTCGACCGGCGCGTCGCGGTGGTGCCGTGCCGCGGCGGCGGGGTAGTCCTCGGGCGCGATCAGCGACGCCTTGGCCCATTCGATCTCGCTGAGCAGGTCGCGGATCAGTTCGGTGGACGTGCCGAGCCCGGCACGGTGCGCGGCCTGGGAGACCACCGGGAACTTGCTGTCGAGCAACCGCCACGGCACGTCACCGACGACCTGCGGCCAGAAGTACCGCAGCTGCCGCAGCGCCGCGGCGTGGAAGGTGCGGGCCTGGACCTGCCCTGCCTCGCCACCGAGTCCCATCGTGCGCAGCCGGTTGCGCATCTCCCCCGCCGCCCTGGCGGTGAACGTCACGGCAAGCACCTGGTCGGCCTTCACGTGTCCGCCCGCGATCAGGTGCGCGATCCGGTGGGTGATGGTCCTGGTCTTGCCGGTGCCCGCGCCGGCGAGCACGCACACCGGTCCTCGCGGTGCCCGCACCGCGGCGGCCTGTTCCGGGTCGAGGGCGGTGAGATCGAGTGCTGGCACGGGCACCATCATGACAGCGCCCGCCGACAAGCGGACCCGATGGCCGCCGTACCCCGGATTACGGCGCGCCGATGCCTGCCCGGAACACCACGCGCTCGCGCGACGTTGCACATCCCGTGACTGAAGCAACCACTGATCTGACGATGTACTCGACCACCTGGTGCGGCTACTGCCGTCGCCTCAAGACCCAGCTCGACGAGGCGGGCATCACCTACACGGTGATCGACATCGAGGACGACCCAGCTTCGGCCGAATTCGTCGGCAGCGTCAACAACGGCAACCACGTCGTCCCGACGATCAAGTTCCGCGACGGCTCGACCGCGACCAACCCGTCGCTGTCGCAGGTCAAGCAGGCACTCGCCGCCCTGGCCTGACCGCGGGCGGCTGCTACTCCACCCAGGATTCGATGATCGTGCGGGCGATCGAGATCGAACCGGGCACCAGCAGCCGCGCGCCGGTTTCCTTCGCCGACCAGTCCCCGATCCGGAGCGCGGCCCTGACTTCGTCGCGGGTGAACCAGTGCGCCTCGGCGATCTCGCCGTCGGAGAACACCAGCTCCTGCGCCGGATCGCCGACCGCGGCGAAGCCGACCATGAGCGAGCGCGGGAACGGCCACGGCTGACTGCCGAGATAGTGGATCTCGCGTACGTCGACGCCCACTTCCTCGCGGACCTCACGCTCGACGCAGTGCTCGAGCGACTCGCCCGCCTCGACGAACCCCGCCAGCAGCGAGAACATCGTCGCGGGCCAGGTGTGCTGGCGTGCCAGCAGCACGCGGTCGGCGCCGTCGTGCACCAGGCAGATGATGGCGGGGTCGATCCGCGGGAACTCCTCCACACCGTCGGTGGTGAGCCGGGACCAGCCCGCCCGCGCCAGCGTGGTCGTCGTGCCGTCGCCGCCGTGGAACCCGGCGCGATCGTGCCAGTTCAGCAGTGCGTAGGCCGTGGCGAGCAGGTCGGCGGTGAAGTCGTCGACGGCGCCGAGTGCCCGCAAATCCTTCAGCGTCCCGTCGAGTTCGGGCTCGCGCACGGCCCACAGGTGGCTGCCCTCGACGACGCCGAGGAAGACCGCGCCGGGACCCGGCTGTTCGGCGATCGTGACGGCCGCGTCGAGGACGACACCGGCGCTCTCGACCCGCACCCGCCCGCGCGCGTCGACACGCAGGACCTTCGCTTTACCCCAGCCTTCGCGCAGGGCATCGGGATCGAGCCGGACGTGCTCGGCTCGATCGATGGTGGAACGCGACAGCAGCGGAACGTCTTTCAGTCGGAACGGCACAGTGCCGAGCCTAGTCGTACCCCCCGGTCCCGGCTTATTTCCCGCTGCGCCGGATGTAGAGCAGCTTGTCGCCCGCGTCGAGCGCGTCGACCTCGGGTTCACCCACCCGGATCAGGTCGCCGCCGCGCACGACGCCGAGCACGATGTCGCTCAGGTGCCGCGGCGATCCGCCGATCTCACCCGGCTCGACCTCGCGTTCGGCGACCGCGAAGCCCTGTTCGGGCGTCAGCAGATCCTCCATCATCTCCACGACGGTGGGCGTCGTGGTGGCGATGCCGAGCAGCCTGCCCGCGGTCTCCGAGGACACGACCACCGAGTCGGCGCCGGACTGGCGCACCAGGTGGGTGTTCTCGGCCTCGCGGATGGCGACGACGATCTTGGCCGTCTTGTTCAGTTCGCGGGCGGTGAGCGTCACCAGCGTGGCCGTGTCGTCGCGATTGGTGGCGACGATGACGGAGGCGGCCCGCTGCACACCGGTCAGCCGCAGCACATCGGATTTGGTGGCCGAGCCGTGCACGGTGACCAGGCCCGCGTTCGCGGCTTGCTCGAGTGCCACGGCGTCGGTGTCGACCACCACGATCTCCGACTGCTGCACCCCGTCGCCGAGCATGGCGTCGATCGCGGTGCGTCCCTTGGTGCCGTAGCCGACGACGACGGTGTGATTGCGCACGGTGTGCCTCCATCGCTGAATCTTGAACGCCTGCCGTGACCGTTCGGTGAGCACGCTGAGGGTGGTGCCGACCAGCACGATCAGGAACAGGATGCGCAGGGGGGTGATGACGATCGTGTTGATCAGTCGCGCCGACGGAGAGAACGGGGAGATGTCGCCGTAGCCGGTCGTCGACAGCGAGACGGTGGCGTAGTACATCGCGTCGAGGAACGACAGCTCGCCGCCCGCATTGTCGTTATAGCCGTCGCGGCCGACATACACCACGATCGCCGCGGTGAACAGCAGGGCGATCGCGAACAGGACGCGGCGGGTGAGCGACCACCACGGACTGGTCTGTGCCGCGGGGATCCGCAACAAACCGACCAGCGCGTAGTCCGGGCTGCTACTGAGCCCGATCGGGCCGACCTTGTCCCCTAACATCGCCCCCTCCTTTCGCTCGGCCCGGCACCGATTTCGTCAGGCTCCGGCACAAACCCGGAGCCTACTGTGTTCCCGCGCGCCGGGCTCATTCGACATCCGGGGCCGGAGCGGCGTCGCGGATGAGCTGCTCGAGCTCCTGCGGACCCGCGAGGTCGGCGGGGGCGATGGTGCGGCCGGAACGGACGTAATGGAATGCCGCGCCGACTCGTTGGAGCATCTGGTCCTCGGTGGCACCGGTGCGGGCGGCCATCAGCCGCGCCCAGGCGAGGCGGTAGACGGCCAGCTGCACGGCGACGGCGGCTTCGTCGGCGGGGCCGGGTTCGGCGCCGGTCTTCCAGTCGACCACCACCCAGCGACCGCCGGGTTCGGCGAACACGGCGTCCATCCTGCCGCGAATGACGGTGCCTGCGATGCTGGTCTCGAACGGCACCTCGACGTCCATGGGGTTGCGGTGCGCCCACGGCGACCGGCGGAACGCGGCCTGCATGGCGGCGAGTTCCTGGTCGGCGCGGCCCAGTTGGGTCGTGCTGTCGGCGGCCCCGGGCAGTTCGTCGAGGCCGAGCAGCTGTTCGGTGCCGAACCAGGACTGCACCCAGGCGTGAAAGGCGGTGCCGCGCCGTGCCATCGGGTTCGGCGGGTAGGGCAGTGGGCGGCGCAGGCGGGCCGCCAGCCGGGTGGGGTCGGCGCGCAGTTCGACGAGCGCGGTGGCGGGCAGCTGGCCGGGCAGCTCCACCTGTTGTTCGGCGAGTTCGGCGGCGGTGAATTCGGCGAGCAGGGCATCGACGTCGGTGGCCCAGCCCTCCGGGTCGTCCTCCTCGTCCGCCTCGGGATCGGCTGGGCCCGAACGCAACTGTTCGAGTGCCTCGCGGACGAGCGCGGCGCCCTGTTCGATCGGGTCGCGGCGGCCGCCGAGTGGGTCGCGCGGCCAGTGGGCGGTGGGTGGATTGTCGGCGAACGGGTTGACGGCGTCGGGCGGCGGCTGGTCGTCCCAGCGGGCGATGGTGGCGACGCCGAAGGCCGCGCTGTCCGGGTCCTCATTGGCCTGCTTGAGCTCGATCAGGAACTCCGACGGTCCCTTCTGTGCGGTGCCGGTTTCGGGCCAGTAGTAGGACGAAACCAGCAGTACCCGTTCCGTTCTCGTGAGCGCGACATAGAACAGCCGTCGTTCCTCGTCGAGTCGGCGGCTCTTGAGCGCCTCCTTGTGATCGGCGATGGCGTGCTCGAGTTCGGCCCGATCCCCCACCCGGCTCAGGTCGAGGACCGGCACGCCCTCGGACGCGTCGGGCTGGGCGCGGTCGCCGCGCAGGGAGGTGGGCAGTTCGGTGAGCGCGCCGAGCCAGGTGCTCAGCGCGGTCGTCGACGGGAACACCGACGCGCTCACGTGCGGCACCGCGACGACCTCCCACTCCAAGCCCTTGGCCGCATGCACGGTGAGTACCTGCACGCGATCGCGCGCGACCTCCACTTCCCCTGGCTCCAAACCGTTTTCGACCGATTCGGCGGCGGTGAAGAAGGCCAGCAGGCCACTCAGCGACGCCCGCGAGTCCGCCGCGTATCCGGCCACCACCTCGGCGAACGCGTCGAGGTGCTCGCGACCGGCACCACCGCCTGCGATGGCGCGTCTGGCCTGGGTTTCCACGCCGACGCCGATGGTGCGTTCGACATCGGCGACGAGCTCGACCAGCGGCTGACCGCTGCGTTCACGCAATGCGGCCAGCTCTTCGCCCAGCGCGAGGACGCGTGCGAATCCAGCCTCCGAATACTGGTCCGGCGCACCGGGATCGGCGATGGCGTCGGCCAGTCCCGCCTGTTCGGTGGGTTCCGGTGCGACCTCACGCAATGCCGTCGCCAGTCCGGCGGCGTCGGTGATGGCGGTGGACGCGTCGCCGGACAGGCTGCCGATCGACAGCATCCGCGCACGCCGGGCCAGCGCGGCCAGGTCGGCGACGCCGAGCCGCCAGCGCGCACCGGTGAGAATGCGGATCGCGGCGCTGCCGGTGCCGGGTTCGGCGATCAGCCGCAGGGTGGCGACGATATCGGCGACCTCGGGTGTCGCCAGCAGCCCACCGAGGCCGACGATTTCGACCGGGAGACCTTGTTCACGCAAGGCCTCCGCGATCGGTGCGGCGTCGGCATTGCGCCGGATCAGCACCGCCGAGGTCGGTGGTGGCTGCTCGGCTTCCCGCGCCATCGCCCATTCCTGCGCGATCCGCTCGGCGATCCAGTCACGTTCCTGGGCAACGGTTTCGGTGAGCGCCAGCTCCACAGTCCCCGGATGCGCCTCCGGTTTGGCCCGCAGCGCGTCGACCGTCGCCCCACCCGCGGCCTTGGCCCGCAGCCGCAGCGGATCGGCGACCAGGTTCGCCAGCGCCAGCGCTTCCGGCGGGTTCCGCCAGCTGGTCAGCAGCGGCAGGATCGGCGCGGGAACCCCTGGTGCAGTGGGGAAATCGGTCGCGAAGCGCGGGAGGTTGGCTGCCGAGGCACCACGCCAGCCGTAGATCGACTGCATCGGGTCACCGACCGCGGTCACGGCGAGGGTGTCACCGCCCGACGCCGTGTTCTTGTGGCCGTGGGACTGCTCATCCGCGACCGTGCCTTCCCCGCGCCCTGCCGCGCCGCCTTCGTCTGCACGGCTGAAGTCGCCGTCGACAGCACCGTGGGCGCGCCCTCCATCCCGGTCGTCGCCGCGCGCTCCGGTGAGCTGGTCAGATCCCGCCGGGTCGAGGTGATCCTGTGGGCCCCACAACATGTCGGCGTCCGACGTCTGGGCGGTAGGCACACGGCCACGCACGCGCACCGGGCGTGGCCGACCCTGGCGCACGGCCTCGGCATTGCCGAACAAGGCCGACAGCAGCACTCGCTGGGCGTGGCCGGTGTCCTGGTATTCGTCGAGCAGGACCAGTTTGAATCGCGCGCGTTCGGCGGCGGCGACCTCCGGGTGGTCGACCGCCAGCTGCGCCGCCAGGGACATCTGGGAGCCGAAATCGAGTGCGCCACGCCGGTTCAGCGCTTCGGCGAGCTGGCGGACCAGCGGTAGCAGCGCCACCCGCTCCCGTTGCGCGTCCACCAGCGCGGTCAGTGCCTTGCTCGGCCCGCCGCGCTGTCGCGGCCCGGCGGGCAGCGTGTAGACCAGCTTCTCCAGCTCGGCGTGTGCCTCGGCCAGCTGTTCCGGTTCCACCAGATGTTCGGCGAGCTGCCCGGACAGCGCGAGGACCGCCTCGGTCACCGATACCGGCGTGCGGTCGGTGTCGAGATCACCGTCCCAGGACCGCACCACCTCGTGCGCGAGCTGCCACAGCTGGGTCTGGGTGAGCAGCGCGGCCGACGGCTCCACCGGCAGCAGCAGGCCGTGCGCGGTGAGCAGTCTGCCGGCGTACGAGTGATAGGTGCTGATCTCGGGTTCGGCGCCGGAGATCAGCGTGCGCAGCGCACCGGTCGGGTCGATCTCGCGTACCAGCGGCGCGCCCGCCAGCCGCGCGAGCCGGGTGCGGATGCGGGAAGTCAGCTGCTGGGCGGCTTTTCGGGTGAAGGTGAGTCCGAGTACCTCGTCGGGCGCGACCAGCTGATTGGCCACCATCCACACCACGCGCGCGGCCATCGTCTCGGTCTTGCCCGCGCCGGCGCCCGCCACCACCAGCGTCGGTCCCGGCGGCGCGGCGATGACGGCCGCCTGTTCGGCGGTCGGTGGCGGCAGGCCGAGCGCGTCGGCCAGCCGTTGCGGGGTGACGCGCACGCCGCTCACTCGTCGGTCACCTGCCGTCCGGTGTCCTGCACCGGGCAACTGCCCGCGACCGGACAGTGCCTGCACCCGTCGTTGCGCACGGCCAGGTATCCGGGCCCGCGCGTGGCGGCTGCGGCGTCGTGGATCGTGTCGCGCCAGGTCCCGAGACCTTCGGCGTCCAGCGCGGTCTGGGCGCGTTCGGTGGCGCCGGTCTTGTTGTGCGGCTTGGCGACATAGACCAGCCGCGCGCCACCGGGATCGGCGACGGGCGACCCGTCGGACTCCTCCTCGTCGAGCGCGCCGTGGGCGGCGGCCACCTGATAGGTGGCCAGCTGGGCATGATCGGCGACAGCCTTCGCGCTGACCGGTGTCTTACCGGTCTTCACGTCGACGATCACGAACCGGCCCTGCGCATCGCGTTCCAGCCGGTCGATGCGGCCGCGGATCCGCACGGCGCGTTCGTCGTCCGCCCGCGCGGGCAGCACGCAGTCCACCGGCACCTCCACCCCGGCCTGGGTGAGTTCGCCGCGGGTGGTGCGCACCCAGGCGAGGAAGGTCTCCAGCATCGCCTCGGTGCGGCGCAGTTCCTGCCGGGAGTGCCAGCCGGTGGCCGGGTCGACGGTCTTCCACGCCTGGTCGAGCGCCGCGCGGACCTGCGCCTCCGGCACCTCACCAGCCAGCGCCTGCACCAGCGTGTGCACGAGGTTGCCCTTGACGGCGTGCGGGTTGTCGCCGTCGGTGCCGCCGTGGCGTTCCAGCGCCCAGCGCAGCGGACAGGTGCGCAGCAGTTCGACCGTCGACGGGGACAGCCCGATCGGGGAGTCGTCGTCGTCCCACAGTTCCCGGTCGGAGCTGAGTTCGGCGGTGCCGTACCAGTCGCCGGGGTCGGTGCCGGGGACACCGGCGTCGGCGAGCCTGGCCAGTTGATGCGCGGCCCGGTCGCGCCGGTCGGGTGCGGTGGTGGGATCGCAGACCACGCCCCGCAATTCGGCGACGAGGGCGTGCATCACCAGCGCGCGACCGGGATCGGCGACGGGCAGCGCGCCGGGTTCGCCGGTGTCCTCGTCGCCGAGCAGTTCGATGAGGAACCGCGACGGCACGAGATCCTGGTCTCCTGCGGCGGATTCGACGGCGGTGACCAGCAGCGATCGCCGCGCTCTGCTACACGCGACGAGCAGCAGCCTGCGTTCCTCGGCGAGGATCGGCGCGGCCCGGCTCGTCGTCGCACCGGGATCAAGCCCGGCGACCAGGTCGACGAGGTCCTCGGTGTGCAGCAGAGTGCCCCTGGCGCGCGGGTTGGGCCAGATGCCCTCCTGCACAGCGGCGACGGCCACCACATCCCATTCCCGCCCGGCCGCGGCGTGCGCGCTGAGCAGCGACACCGCTTCACCTTCGGCGGTCAGCGGCCTGCCCTGCTGCGGAATCTGCTGGTGCAGAAGATATTCGACGAAGCCTTCGATGCTGGCCTTGGGCAGCCGGTCGACGTAAGCCGCTGCGGCGTCGAACAATTCGACGGCCGCGTCGAGGTCGCGGTCGGCCTGCATGCCCGCGGCACCACCCCGGCGGGACTGGCGGAACCAGCGCCGTTCCAGCCGCGAGCTGGTCCACAGGGTCCACAGCACGTCTTCGAGACCCTGTCCCCTGGCCTGGGTCTCCCTGGCCTTGCGCACGGCGCGCAGCACGCGTTGCAGCGGCGCCGCCTCCACCTCGGTGAGCCCGTCGAGCAGCCGTTCCTCGCCGATGCCGACGATCAGGTCGCGCAGCACTTCGGCCGAGGACTGGTCGATCAGCGGTACCGCGGGCGGTTCCGGTTCCGGGCGTGGTGGACCCATGTCGACCGGCGGTGCGGCAGGCAGGGTTTCGGCGTCGAGGATGTCGATGTCGTCGGGGAGCCGATCGGCGATGTCCCAGTCCGGTTCGGGTTCCGGGCGCAGCGGGTCCTCGGGGTCGGGCTCCGGCGGCAACCATTCATCGATCGGATCCGGTTCCGGCTCGAGCAGTTCCGGCGGCGGTGGCGGCGCCTCGCCCCACAGCAGGAATTGGTCGGCGTCGGCGTACGGGTCGGCGGCGGCCAGCGCCCCGGTGCGTTCCAGGTCGAGGACCGTGCGCCGGACACCGCGACGCAACCGCCGCAGCGCGATCTGGTCGGCGCCACCGAGCGGTCCGGCCAGCAGATCCATCGCGTCTTCCGGCGAGAACATGGCATCGATCGCCCGCCGCGACCCCGGCCGCGACGGATCACCCGCCAGCAGTACCCGCAGCGCCAGCACCATCCACGCCGCACCGCGCCTGCGCGCGAGCGGCTCGGCCACCGCCGGCCTGCGCACCGGCACACCCGCCGCCAGCAGCGCCCGCCGCAACGGTGCGAGCGACAGCGGCACCGATCGCACGATGACCGCCATCGACGACCACGGAACCCCGTCGGTCAGGTGCGCCCGCCGCAGATGGTCGGCGATGAGCGCCGCCTCCTTGGCCGCGGTCGACAGCACCCGAACCCGCACACTCGATTCGTCGACCTCCTCGTCTGGTCCAAGGTCGTCGAGCGCGCCCAACTCACCGGACCCCACCGACCCGCCGTACCCCGCACCGCCGGAGTTCCCGGATCCACCGAGCACCGGCTCCGGCAAACCGCTGCCGATGTCCGAATCCTCTTCCACACCAACAGGATCGGCGGGCACACCAGATTTCGGTGGTTGCGTCTCCTGTCCCGGCAGCACCCGATGACGCGCGCTACCCGGCAACCGCGCCGCGATCCGAGCGGTCGCGAGGCGGATCGGCGCACCACTGCGATGGTTGTGGCGCAGGATGATTCGCCGCTGCGGCACCGTGTCGATATCGACCAGGAAGCGCGAATCGGCACCGCGGAAGGTGAACACACTCTGATCCGGGTCACCCGTGATCACCGTGCTCGCACTACCACTGCCGATGGCGCGCACCAGGGTCGCGGCCTGCGGGTCGAGATGCTGGGCGTCGTCGACGAGCAGAGAGCGGGTCCGGTCACGTTCGGCGGCCAGCAGGTTCCGGTCACCGGCCAGCGCGTCGAGCGCCGCCCCGACCAGCTCGGCCGCGTCGAGGGCGGGCGCTGTCGCCTCCGGCGCCGCGACACCGACCGACCAGCGCAGCATCGACGCCTCTTCATAGCGCTGGAAGAACCGGCCCGCCGCCACCCAGGCGTCGTTGTCGTGTTCGCGTCCCAGCGCCATCAGGTCTTCGGGGCCGAGCCCGCGTTCGGTGGCCCGCAACATCAGGTCGCGGAGTTGTTCGGCGAACCCACCCAGCGCCAGCGCGGGTTGCAGCCGCGGCGGCCACAGACCACGCGCGCCCGCGTCGATGTCGTCGAGGTCACCGCGCAGCATCTCGCGCAGCACCGCGTCCTGTTCGGCGCCGGTGAGCAACCGGGGCGGCGGATTGCCGTGCAGGTCGGCGTGGCGGCGCAGCACCGAGAACGCGTAGGAGTGCAGCGTCCGCACCATCGGTTCCCTGCTCGCGCCGGGAATGCCACCGGCGTGCGGACCGAGCTGGGTGGTGATCGCGTCGCGCAGCGCGGCGGCGGCCTGCTTGGTGTGGGTCAGGACCAGGATCGATGCGGGGTCGGCGCCGTCGGTGATCCGCGCGGTCACCAGGTCGACGAGCAGGGCGGTCTTCCCGGTGCCCGGCCCGCCGAGGACCTGCCACGGCAACCAGCCCGGACGCGGCGGCGCGGGCTGGGCTTGCTCGGCGAACAGCGCGCGAACAGCGGCGCCCCAGACCCGCGGCCGGGGCGCCCGCGTCGTCCGGCGCACGAGTCGCACCGAGCTATCCGATCGCACCACGTCGGCTATTGCAACAGACCAGTACGACACGCCAGCACTCCCCTGCCGGACAGACACGCTGCGCGAGCGTGCGCGACCGGCCAGAATGGCTGTCGTGTCCTCGCTTCATGTGCACCGTTTCGGCCCCGCCGACGGCACCGTCGTCCTCGCCCTGCACGGTCTCACCGGCCACGGCAACCGTTGGGAAACCCTCGCCACCGAGCACCTCCCCCAGGCCCGGGTCATCGCCCCCGACCTGCGCGGACACGGCCGATCCAGCTCGCTCCCGCCGTGGGATTTCGAGACGATCGTCGACGACCTCGCCACGCTGCTGCGCGCCGAGACCGACGGCCCGGTCGTCGTGGCCGGACACTCCTTCGGCGGCGCGGCGGGCATCCACCTCGCCCGGCGCCATCCCGAGCTGGTGCGCGCGCTGGTCCTGCTCGATCCCGCGATCGGCATCGACCCCAAGATGATCGAACAGGTCGCGCTCGCCAACCTCGCCTCCCCCGACTACACCGACATCGCCGAGGCCAGGTCGGACAAGCAGCACAGCGCCTGGAGTCCCGGCGAGGTCGACCCGGCGGTCCTGGAGCGCGAGCTGGCCGAGCACCTGGTGCCCACCGAGGGCGGCCGGGTCGGCTGGCGGATCTTCCAGCCGGCGATCACCTCCTACTGGGGTCAGCTGGCGCGACCGTTCGTGCTGCCACCCGCCGACCTGCCGACCGTGCTCGTGCGGGCGGCGAAGGTGCAGCCGCCGTACGTCACCGGCGAGTTCCTCGCCGCGCTGTCGGCCCACCTCGGCGACCGGCTCACCGTCGAAGTCTGGGACTGCGATCACATGGTCGCCCAGGCGCGACCCGCCGACGCCGCCGCCCTGATCGCCGCGGCCCTGTAGGCGATGGCGGCCACCACGGAGGAACAGGTCGAACGGGTCCGCGCGCTGGTCGCCGCGATCCCGCCCGGCCGCGTCGCCACCTACGGCGATATCGCCCATGCCGCCGGCCTGTCCTCCGCCCGCACCGTCGGCTGGATCATGCGCACCGATTCCGCCGATCTCCCGTGGCACCGGGTCATCGGCGCCTCCGGTCGCCCCGCCGCCCACCTGGCCGCCCGCCAGCTGCGACTGCTCGCCGAGGAAGGAGTGCCGATAGTCGACGGCCGGATAGACCTTCGCACGGCGCGGCTGTGATGCTCGGTCCCGGCACACCACCGGATCCGACTGCCAAGGCGCAGGCCCGTCCGCGCTCCACCATCAACCTGGTACGCCGAACTCGGCCGCCGGCGCTCGAGCATTGACGTCACACCCCGCTAGCATGAAATTTGTGCCGATACTCCTATGCCGAACCAGCCGATGACCGCCGCCGACGCGATCGTGCTCGCGGGCGGGCGGGCCAGCCGGATGGGCGGGGTCGACAAGCCCGCGATCGTGATCGGCGGCCGGTCGATGCTCGACGCGGCGCTGGACTCGGTGCGCGAGTGCGGCGGGATCGTGGTGGTCGGGCCGCATCGGCCGGAGCTGGCTGCCCGGATTCAGCAGGTCCGTGAGGTGCCGCCGGGTTCGGGTCCGGTCGCGGCGATCGGCACCGGCCTGAGCGCACTCGGTCCCGATCCGGCGCCGTGGATCGTGGTGCTCGCCGCGGACATGCCGTTCCTCACCGCCGACACCGTGCGCGAATTGCTGCGCAGGGCAGCCGAATCCACCACCGACGCGGTCTTCGCGATCGACGGTTCCGGACGTCCCCAGTATCTCGTCGGTGTCTGGCGGCGCACCGCCCTCGCGGCCGCGCTGACCGGGCTCGATTCCCTGGTGAACCAGCCGATGAAGGCGATCGTGCCCACCGAGACGACCTCCGTCGAACTGCCGGGCACCGGCGACTGCGACACCGAGGAAGAGGTCCGCAGCGCCCGCGAGACGCTGGCCGCCACGACGACCCGGCTCGACCTCACCGAAGCCCGAGCGCGCCTCGTCACCGACCTGACCCCGCTGGTCGCCTACGAGGCCCACCTGGACGAGGTCGGCGGCGCCGCGCTCGCCGCGCCGATCATCGCCGCGGGCGCGCTACCCCGCTTCGACGTGTCCGCGATGGACGGCTACGCCGTGTGCGGCGAGGGTCCCTGGCAGCTGCGCCGCGACATCGGTTTCGCCGGCGGGGCCAGACCGGTCGGCTTGCTGCCCGGCGAGGCCGTCCGGATCGCCACCGGCGCCCACGTTCCCGACGGCACCACCTCGGTCCTGCGCGACGAGTTCACCGCGATCACCGGCGACGAACTCGCCCGCCGCCCCGGCACCCCGCTCCGCGGCGACATCCGCCGGCGCGGCGAGGACCAGATGGCCGGCGACCTCCTCGCCCCCGCGGGCACCAGGGTCACCACCGCACTCCGCTCCGCGGCCGCCTCGGTAGAGGTCACCTCCGGCCTGGTCCGCGGCCCGGTCCGCGCCCGCATCGTGATGACCGGCGACGAGATCCGCAGCACCGGCCCCCTGCAAACCGGCCAGACCCGCGATTCCATCGGCCCGGTACTCCCCGACATCCTCGCCGGCCTCGGCGTCCACGTCCTCGACCGCGTCCACCTCCGCGACACCGCCCACGGCTTCGACGAAATGCTGACCGCCACAGCGGGTTTCGACCTCCTGGTCGTCGTCGGTGCCACCGGCGGCGGCGCAGCCGATCAACTACGCACCGCGATCGCCCGCGCCGAAGCCCGCATCGTGGTCCCGCGATTGTCCATGCGCCCAGGCGGTTCCACCGTCGTAGCCGAACTCCCCACCGGCCCGACCATTCTCGGCCTCCCCGGCAACCCCTTCGCCGCCATAGCCGTCCTCCTGGCCCTCACCCCCTCGATAGTCGCGGGCCGCACCTCAGCACCCCCTCCCCGCTCCCTCCGCGGCCCCCTGCACAACGCCGCCGAAATCGCAGGCCCCATCCAGCGAATCACCCCGGCCCGCCACGCCCCCGAAGGCGGCTACACCGGCGACGCCTCCGTCCGCACCGCCCACCTCGCCGGCCTGATCGACCGCGACGGCCTCGTCATCGTTCCCCCGGAAGCCACCGACGGCACCCTCGTCGAGTTCCTCCCGCTGCCGCACTGAGTGCACTAAACTAAGATTCAATCTTAGTAAGATGACATCTTAGTTAGGTGCAGACATGGAGTTCATCGGCCGAGCCCATGACCTCCACCTCCTCACCGGTCAACTCGCCTCGGTCGCCGACGGCGAAGCAGGCACGCCCGGTCGCGCGGTGATAGTCACCGGACGGCGCCGGGTCGGCAAATCACGCCTTGTGCAGGAATTCTGCGATCGCTCAGGCACGCCATACAGCGTGTTCCAGGCGACACGCGGTCGAAATCCCGCCGCCGAGCGCGCCGACTTCGTCGAGACCGCGAGCCGCGTCGACTCCGCCGGCGCGGCAATGGTCCGCGGGATCCCCGCTGCCGACTGGAACCAGGCGTTGCGGACCCTCGCCATCGCGGCACCTGACGATCGCCCGTCGATAGCGGTCATCGACGAAGTCCCGTGGCTGGTCGAACAGGACCGCGAGTTCGAAGGCGCGCTGCAGACGGTGTGGGACCGCGATCTGTCCCGCAAGCCCGTGCTGCTGATCCTGGTCGGCAGCGACATCTCGGTCATGGAAGCGCTGGGCGCCCGCGACCGCCCGTTCTTCGGCCGTGCCACCAAAATGACCGTCGACCCGCTCGACGTGGCAGACGTGCAGACAATGACCGGCCTCGACGCAGCCAGCGCGATCGACGCCCGCCTCATCACCGGCGGCTTCCCGCAGATTCTGGCCTCGTGGCGCCCGGGCATGGATCGGCTCGACTTCCTCCGCGAAGCCACCGCGGACCCGCTGTCGCCACTCCTTGTCGCCGGCGAGCTGTCCCTACTCGGCGAATTCCCGGAGGGCACTCGCTCCCGCGCGGTCCTGCGGGCAATCGGCAGCGGCGAACGCACTTTCGGCGCCATCGCCGCACAGGCGGGATCCACCGGCGCACTACCCGCGGGCACTCTCAACCCGTTGCTGAAAACCTTGCAGGACAAACGAATAGTGGCCGCCGACCTCCCCCTGTCGACCATCGCCGACACCAAGAACAAGCGCTACCGAATCACCGACTCCTACCTGCACTTCTGGCTGGCCTTCCTGGAACGCGGCATCCCCCTCGTCGAACGCGGCCGCGGCGACCTCGCCCTGTCCCGCATCGAACGGTCCTGGACATCGTGGCGTGGCCGAGCGGCCGAACCCTTGATCCGCGCTTCCCTCCTCCGCCTGATCCCCAACCAAACCTGGCCGGACACTGAAGAAATCGGCGGCTGGTGGAATCGCACCAACAACCCCGAGATCGACCTCATCGGCACCGACCGCTCCCCTGTCGCGAAAGCCGTGCATTTCGTCGGCTCGATCAAATGGCTCGAAAACCATCCGTTCGACCGCCACGACTACGACGCCCTCACCCGCGCCGTTCTCGCCATCCCCGGCACAACCCTCGACACACCGCTGGTCGCGGTATCCCGTTCCGGAATCACCGACGACGCCCCCATCGCAAGCTCGTGGGGCCCAGACGAACTGGTCGAGGCCTGGCGGGCGACCTGAGTTCGCGGTCAGGGCGCCGACGGACCCGCCGCTGGCAGATGACGCTATCCGATTTCATAATTCATGCGTTGGAAAATAATGTTCGTGAATTTATCGGCGGATATCGACACGCCGCTGATTCCCTGGTCGGAATGCGATTTTTCGCGCACCTCTTCCGGAGTGCAAATCTGCTGGATATCGTAGGCGCGTTAGGCGAAACACTATCCCTCGGAAAGGACCGTGTGGAGATGGCTGACAAGTCTAAGAAAGCGCCTAAGAAAATGCCCAAGCAGATGCCGCGGCAGCAGCAGCAACAGCGGCAGGAGCAGATGGGCGACGACTCGCAAGGCAGGCGAGCAGGCCAGGACGATGGGCGTGAACAGCGCCGCCCCGGCCATCACTGATCTACGTGTGTCGACGAGCCGCCGGTTCCCCTTCCGGCGGCTCGTCCACGTCAGGCCCCGACGCGCTGTAGCGCGATCGCCGCGGATTCGTCCCGCTGACGGCGAGCCGTCGAAGGATCGGGAGCGGGCACCGCATCGAGCAGGCGGCGGGTGTACTCCTGGGCCGGTGCGGCGAACACGGCACCTACCTCGCCGGTTTCGACGATCCGGCCCTGCCGCAGCACCACAACCCGGTCGGCGACCTGGTGCACAACGGCCAGATCATGGCTGATGAACAGGCTGGCGAAGCCGTATTCGGCACGCAGGTCGGCGAAGAGATCGAGCACCTGCGCCTGCACCGACACATCCAGCGCACTGGTCGGCTCATCGGCCACCAGTAGTCGCGGCGCCAGCGCGAGTGCGCGCGCCAAAGCCACCCGCTGACGCTGCCCACCGGACAGTTCTCCCGGCCGACGCTGTGCGTAATCCCTTGGCAGCCGGACAGATTCGAGCAGATCGCCGACCTTGCTCCGCAGTAGCGCGCCCGAAGCGGCCCGGTGCACCTGCAGTGGTTCCCCGATGGCGTCGGCGACACTGCGCCGCGGATCGAGCGAAGCGCTCACGTCCTGATGGACCAGCGCGACATTCTTTCGCAGCCCCCGTATTTCGCGCGGCGACAATCCGGCCAGTGAAACACCCTGCAGCTCGACAGTTCCCGATGTCGCAGGCACGAGGCCGAGCGCGGTGCGCCCCAGAGTGCTCTTGCCCGAACCGGATTCACCCACGAGACCAAGCACTTCGCGTGGTCCGAGAGTGAGCGAGACATCTTGCAGCGCGGGGAAGGCCGCCGCACCATGGGTTTCCGGATACACCACCGAAAGGTCGTCGATGCGCAACACATCGCGATACTCGGGTTCGGCTGCACCGCCACCCTTCTCGGCGACCGCGGACGATGCCGACTCACCGCCACCGTGCTCATTCGCGAGCGGACCGGCCCCGCGCGCGGAAACCACCGGAAGACGCGGCACCGCGGCCAGCAAAGTCCGCGTGTACTCCTCTCCCGGCTCACCGAACAACCCGAACACCGTCTGCTGCTCCACCACCTGCCCAGCCCGCATCACCACGACCCGGTCGGCGATCTCCGCGACCACACCGAGGTTGTGGGTGATGAACAGGATGGCCGTCCCCCGCTCACGTTGCAGCGATCGCAGCAGGTCCAGGATCTCGGCCTGAACGGTGACATCGAGCGCGGTGGTCGGTTCGTCGGCGATGAGCAGCGCGGGGTCGCCGGACAGAGCCAGGGCGATGACCACGCGCTGCTTCTGCCCGCCGGAGAGCTGGTGCGGATACCAGTCCAATCGCTTCTCCGGCTCCGGGATGTCCACGGCGGTGAGCAGTTCGATCGCGCGGGCCCGTGCGGCGCCCTTGTCGGTCGTGCCGTGCGCCCGCAGTGCCTGTACGAGCTGGGTGCCGATCTTCTGCACCGGGTTCAGCGCGGTCTGCGGCTCCTGGAACACCATGGCCGCCTCGGTCCCGCGCAGTCCGCGCAGCACCGGTTCGGTCGCGTCGACGACCTCGGTGCCCGCGAGACGGATGGATCCCGCGGCGTGCGCGGTACCGGGCAGGAGACCGAGCACCGATCGCGCGGTCAGCGACTTCCCCGAACCGGATTCCCCGACCAGCGCGACCACCTCACCTCGGCGAACCCGCAGACTCACCCGGTCGACGACGGTCCGCTCGCCGAACCTGACGACCAGCTCGTCGATATCGAGCACCAGATCGTCGGTGCCCGGCCGATCAGCCTGGGTGCTCATGCCACTCTCCTTGCCCGGCCCAATGCCTGGGCGATCAACAGGAATCCGAGGGTCAGCGCGGCGACGACGGTCAGCGGTCCGATCGCCATCCACGGATTGGCGTCGAGGTTGGCGATCGATTCGCCGATGAGCGAGCCGAGCGACGGCTCCGGCGGCCGCACCCCGATACCGATGAAGCTCATCGCCCCTTCGATGAACACCGCCACCGACAGCGACAGCGCGAACTGCACACCCAGCGGCTCGAGCACATGGGGCAGCACATGCTTGCGCAGCGTCCACCAGGTGCCGGCGCCGATCACCTCGGACGCTTCGACGAACGGCTGCTCGCGCACGGCGAGTACGGCGGTGCGGATCTGGCGACCGAAGATCGGGATCTCGGCGGCGACGATGACGATCACGACCGCGTGCCAGCCGGGCCCGGTGACGGCGGCGAGCGCGATCGCGAAGATCAGCGAGGGGAACGCCAGAATCAGGTCGAAGACGCGCTGAGCGGCCACGTCGGCGATCGGATGCACGGTCGCCGCGAGCCCGGCCAGCGAGCCGATCACGGCGCCGACGGGTACCGCGAGCAGCACGATCAGCAGGTTGATGCGGATGCCGGCGAGTACGCGCGCGGCGACGTCCCGATTGAGGTGGTCGGTGCCGAGCCAGTGCTCGGCATTGGGCCCGAGGAGGTTGGCGCCGGGGATCTGGGCGAGCGGGTCGTAGGAGCTCAGCACCCCGGCCAGGACACCGGCCAGTGCGACGAGGCCGACCAGCAGGACGCCCGCCAGACCTTGCCCGCTCCGTAAGGCGCGTAGCGGACTCGAATTCTTCTCGGCAACAAGGGGTTTCTCGACGGCCGAAGTCACGATCGCCCTCCGATCCGGATCCGCGGATCCAGCCAGGCGTGCGCGATATCGGTGATCAGCTGGATCACCACGAACACCGCCACCGACAACAGCAGCAGCACCTGCACGAGCGGGTAGTCGCGACGGCTGATCCCCTGTTCGATGAGCTGGCCGATACCTGGCCAGACGAACGCCGCCTCCACCAGCACCGCACCGCCGAGCAGCTGCCCGGTTTGGATGCCGAGCACGGTCAGCATGGTCGGCAGGGCGTTGCGCAGCGCACCACGGGTGACGATCTCGCGATGCGCGACACCGAGCGAACGTGCCGTCAGCACATAGGGTTTGGCGAGTTCGGTGCGCAGCGACTCGGTGAGGAACCTGGTCAGCGCCGCCGCCACCGGGAGCGCGAGGCAGATCGCGGGCAACAGCAGGTATTGCACGGCGATATCGGGCCGGGCGATGAATCCGTCCGGTGGCACACCACCGGCGGGCAGCACCGGGACGGCGACCGCGAAGACGAGCACGAGCAGCGGCCCGACGACGAAGGTCGGCAGCGCAACGGCGACCGTATTCGCCGCGGCGACAACGGTGTTCAGCCACCGGCTGGGCCACAGCACCGACGCGGTCGAGACGGCCAGACTCACCACCACCGCCAGCAGTAGCGCGCTCACCGTGAGTACCAGGGTGTTGGTGGCGCCCCGCCCGACCAGCTCGCCGATCTGGCCGCCGACGAGGTACGACCGGCCCAGGTCGAGGGTGACCAGGTCGCCGAGCCAGCTCAGGTACTGCACCGGAATCGACCGGTCCAGCCCCAGCTGGTGCCGGATCGCCTCGATCGACTGGGGCGTCGCGTCGTTGCCGGCCAGGATGGTCGCCGGGTCGCCCGGCACCAGACGCAGCAGCAGGAAGATCAGCACCGAGGCACCGAACAGCACCAGCAGCGCCGAGGGCAGTCGATGCAGCAGGTAGCGGGTCATGACAGGAAGGTGTCGGTGAGCAGGGTTTCGCGGCGCTTGGTCCAGCCGAAACCGTGCACCTTGTTCGAGCTCGCGTACTGCTGGAACCGCACGCCGATCTCGATCAGGAACAGGCCTTCGAGCAGCTGGTCGCTGACCGCGTTGAAGGCGCGCACCGCGTCGGGTCCGGTGCCCTGCGGCAACCGCCATGCCGCGTCGGCGGCCGCGGTGTAGGCGGGCGATTCGTAGCGCGAGGCATTACGGCGGGCGTTGAACGGGTACGCGCTCACCGTCAGCGTCGACGGCACGAACTGTGCCCACGAGTGATCGGTGACCCACAGGCCCCGGAACTGCTGGCCGGTGAGCAGCTTGACGAAGGTCGCGGAGTCCACCGGGTCGAGCGTCACCTCGATGCCGGCCTCGGCGAGGTTGGCCTGCACGATCTGGGCGATCTCCTCGTGCGCGGTATAGAAGGTCAGCGGCAGCTTCGACGGTGTGGCCGTCTGGGCCAGGAGCTGCTTGGCCTTCCCGATGTCACGGCTGTAGCGCGTGTTCCTGGCCTCGTCGAAGGCGGGCGAGTTCTTCGGCCACGGCACATTGAGCGGGTAGCCCGCGCCGCGGAACACCTCGGCGACGATCCGTTCGCGGTCGAGCGCGTACGCGATCGCCTGCCGCACTCGCACATCGGCCAGTGACGGCTCGGTGACATTGACACCGACGTAAGCCTGCAGTTCGGCGCCGTCGAGATTCTGCACCTGGAATCCGCCTGTCTTGCCGAGATTTTCGGCATCGCGGTAGGCGAGCTCTCTGGCGACATTGATCTGACCGGACTTCAGCGCGTTCAGCAGCGCCTGCTGATCCGGGATGATCGACACCTCGACCCGGTCGAGATAGGGCCGTTCGGGCACCCGATAGGTGGGATTCTTCTCGAAGACGATCTGTGAATTGGGCACCCGCTGCACAAACTTGAACGGGCCGGTACCGATGTACTTGTCGCCGCTGCCGAGCTGATCCGCGGTTTCACTGTCCAGGATCGGGACGGTGTCGAGCAGGTCGAAGATATTGCTGAGCGGATTCGCGAGCTGCAGGACGATCCGGGTCGGCGAGACGATGTCGAACCCGGTGACGGCGGCGGCGGTGCTGCGCAGCTGCGCGGACCACTTGGCATCGGCGTAGGTACGGATCGAGAATTCCACGTCCTTGGCGGTGAACGCGCGGCCGCTGTGGAAGGTGACGTCGTCGCGCAGGTCCAGGCTCAGCGAGCGGCCGTCGGCGGCCAGCTGCCACGACTTCGCCAGCAGCGGTTGCGGTTCCAGCTTGTCGTTCGGATAGCGGATCAGCGATTCGTAGACCAGGCCGATGAGCACCGGCGTCGCGGCGGTGTTGGTGAGCAGGTTGGCGGGCACCAGGTCCTCGCGGATGCCCACCTTCAAGGTGCCGCCACGCACCGGAGTGGCACCGTCGCCGCCCGCCTTCTGCTCCGACACGGCCGAGGTGCAGGCCGCCAGCGCCGCGCCGCCGAAGATGGCCGCCGCGGCGATGCCGCCGGCGCGCAGGAAGTTACGGCGGTCGAGGCCGCCGGGGGTAAAGCTCATCGTGGGATTCCTCGAAGACACGTCGACCCGCGATGCGGGCCGATCGGCGCGCAGGGCAGGGCGCACCGTGGGAAAGGGGATACATCGGCTCGGTTCGGCCGCGCACGTCAGCAGACGTACGTCAGCCACGCAGGACGCGACACGAACAGCAGCAAGAGGGCTGATTCGTGGGCACGGCAGTGACGCTAACAAGTTGCGCCGCAGGGGTCACCGATTCCACGCATCCTGCACATAACCCTGGTGACCAGCGAATATGTCACCTTTACTGCCAGGATGCCTGTTCCACCCCATGCTCGCGGTTATGAATCCTTCGGCGGCACAGCCGGTCGCACCTCGGCCGATTCCACACCGGACTGGACCTCGCCGCCGACCGCGCCCGCCGGTGCGCCCAATATCGTCGTCGTCCTCGTCGACGATATGGGTTACAGCGATATCGGCCCGTTCGGTTCCGAGATCGAGACGCCGACGCTGGATCGGCTCGCGGCCGGCGGCGTGCGGCTGTCGAACTATCACACGACGCCGCTGTGCTCGCCGTCGCGCGCGGCGTTGCTGACCGGGATCAATTCCCACCGTGCGGGTTTCGGCTTCGTCGCCAATGCCGATCCCGGCTATCCCGGGTTGCGGCTGGAGCTGGCCGACGATGTGCTCACGCTGCCGGAGATCCTGCGCGGCAACGGTTATGCCACCTACGCGGTGGGCAAGTGGCATCTCGTGCGTGATGCCACGATGAATCCGTCGGCGCATCGGGATTCGTGGCCGACACAGCGCGGATTCGACCGCTACTACGGATCTTTGGAGGGCCTGAACTCCTTCTACTATCCGAACCAGCTGGTCTCGGACAGTTCGGTGGTCGATATCGAGGAGTATCCCGAGGGCTACTACCTCACCGACGATCTCACCGACAAGGCACTGTCCTACATCAAGGATCTGCGCGCGCACGATGCGACGAAGCCGTTCTTCCTGTACTTCGCGCATGTGGCGATGCACGGGCCGCTACAGGCCAAACTCGAGGACCCGGCCAAATATCGGGGCAGGTATGCCGAGGGCTGGGACGAGCTGCGCAGGAAGCGGTTCGCCGAGCAATTGGCGCAGGGGCTGTTCCCGCCGGGCACCGAGCAGAAGCCGCGCAATACCGAGCCCGGTTACGAAGCGGCCGAATGGGATTCGCTGTCGGCCGACGAGCAGCGCCGCTACGCCAAGTACATGGAGGTGTACGCGGGCATGGTCGACAGCATCGACCAGAGCCTCGGCCGCATCGTCGACCTGCTCGAGGACCTCGGCGAACTCGACAACACCATCATCGTGTTCACCTCCGACAACGGTGGCACCGCCGAGGGCGGTCCGGAGGGCACCCGCTCCTACTTCGCCGAGTTCGCCCATATCGACGACCCCGATTGGGTCGGCGACGTTCCGCACGACGAGGACCTGATCGGCACCGCGAAGCTGGGTGTGCACTATCCGCGCGGTTGGGGTCAGGCGTCCAATACGCCGTTCCGGTTCTACAAGGGTCAGACCTTCGCCGGTGGCGTCCGGGTGCCGCTGGTGGTCTCGTGGCCCAAAGGCTTACCGCGCACCGAGACCGATTCGGGCATCCGCCACGAGTACGCCTACGTCACCGATCTCGCTCCGACCCTGCTCGAGCTGGCCGGACTGGAGCGGCCGACAGTGCGCAACGGGTTGCCCGCCAAGGACTTCGACGGTGTGTCGGCCGCCGAGCTGCTGCGCGATCCGGCGGCGCCGACCCGGCACACCGAGCAGTACTCGGAGATGACCGGTCATCGCGGGTTCTATCGCGACGGATGGAAGCTGTTGTCGCTGTATGAGGCCGGGGACGATCTCGATGCACCGAACTGGCAGCTGTTCGACGTGCGGGCGGATCCGACAGAGCTTCATGATCTTTCGAATCGGAACCCAGAGAAGGCGGCTGAGCTGGCTGCGGCTTGGGACGACTCCGCCTGGGCCAATACCGTTTTCCCGCTGCTGACACGCGCCGACCTGTTCCGCCGCCGACCCGAGGAGGCGCGGTTCGGCGCACCGGTCCGGTTGCTGCCCGGCACCCCGACGCTGGAGCGCTACCGCTCCCAGCGGCTCATCGCCTACCGCGACTTCACCATCACCGCGGATCTGACCGTGTATCAGCCGGGTGACGAGGGCGTGCTCGTCGCGCACGGTGACCCGCTCGGCGGGTACCTGCTCTACGTCGAGAACGGTGACGTGGTGTTCGGTGTCAACAGCTACGGCCGCTATGCCTCGGCCCAGGCACCGCTTCCGGTCGGGGCGCGGGAGGTCACCGTGCGCGCCACGGTCCGGCCGCGTCTGCGGTGGGATTTCGTGCTCGAGGCCGACGGGGTCCCGCTCGCCGAACTCACCGACCAGGTGCAGTTGGTCGGTATGGCGCCGTGGACCGGCATCTCCGTCGGCGTCGACGCGCGCGGGCCCGTCTCGTGGGACCTGCGCGAACGCCGCGGACCGTTCCGCTACACAGGCGCACTACGGGCGATCACCTACACGCCCGGCCCGATCCAGGTCCCGCAGCGCACCATCGATGCGGTGGAGCGAGAGGCCGAGTACGCCGCGGAATGACTGCTCGCGGGCCCAGGAGTCCGAGCCCCGACCAGGTCGGATACCGTTTACGAGCCGGAAAACGCCACGCAGTGAGGACACCCGAATGGACGACAGTTCCCTGATCTGGGACGACGGTGCGCTCGTCACCATCGACCAGCGTGGACTGCCGCACGAGGTGCGCGAGCTGCGCCTTGGCACCGTCGACGAGATCATCGACGCGATCACCACCCTCGCCATCCGCGGCGCACCGGCCATCGGGATCGCGGGTGCGTTCGGCGTGGTCATCGCGACCAGGGCGCACACGACCGCCGGCGTGGTCGAGGTGGCCGCCGTGCAGGCCGAGGCCGACCGGATCGCCGCGGCCCGGCCGACCGCGGTCAATCTGGCCTGGGCGGTCGATCGGGTGCGTGCCCGGATCGCCGACGGTGCCGACGCGGTGCTGGCCGAGACCCTCGACATGCTGGCCGAGGACGGTCGCGTCAATCTCGCCGCCGCCACCAACGCCGCCGACCTGGTGCAACGCCTCTGTGGTGAAGGGCCGCTGCGGCTGCTCACCCACTGCAACACCGGCCGCCTGGCCACCAGCGCGGTCGGCACCGCGATCGGCGCGCTGCGGGTGCTGCACGGACGCGGTGCCGTGGCGGACGTGATCGTCGACGAGACCCGCCCGCTGCTGCAGGGCGCCCGGCTCACCGCGTGGGAGCTGGCCGAGGCGGGCATCCCGCACCGGCTGACCATCGACTCCGCCGCCGCGTGGGCGATGGCCACCGGACAGGTCGACGCCGTGCTGGTCGGCGCCGACCGGATCACCGCCAACGGCGACGTCGCCAACAAGATCGGCACCTTCACCCTCGCGCTGGCCGCCCGGCACCACGGCATCCCGTTCATCGTGGTCGCCCCGGAGTCCACCCGCGACACCGCGATGGCGACCGGCGCGCAGATCGTGGTCGAACAGCGCGCCGCCGACGAGGTCACCGGGTTCGGCGGAGTGGCGAGCGCGCCCGCCGGGACCGCCGTCTTCAACCCCGCCTTCGACGTGACGCCCACCGACCTCGTGACCGCTGTGGTCACGGAAAATGGTGTGGTCTATCGCAATTCGGACACCTTCGACGCACAGGGCCGCGCGATCGCGGCGACGGCGCGGCAGCTCTACGACCGTGGCTGGATGCCGGGCACCGCGGGCAATATCTCGGTGCGGGCAGGCGACGACGCACTCATCACCGCCAGCGGGCTGTCCAAAGGCGAACTGACCGAACGGGATACGGTGCTCGTCGGTGTGACCGATACGGTCACACGGCCGGGACAGAGCCGTAAACCGTCCGCGGAGACCAGCATTCACACCGCGGTGTACCGCACCCGGACGGCGGGAGCGGTCGTCCACGTGCACTCGCCGTTCGCGACGGCCCTGGCGACCACTGCGGCGCGGCCCGGTGACGCGGTGACCACACTGCGGATCAGCGGATACGAGCTGCTCAAAGGCTTCGGCCTCGACGACCCCTCCGCGGTGGACGTGCCGGTGTTCCCGAACTGGCCCGATGTCGGGCGCATCGGCGCCGACATCGAGACCTACCTGCGCGACAACCCCACCGCCCCACCGATTCTGTTCATCACCGGGCACGGCATCACCACCTGGGGTGACACTCTTGCTCAGGCGCGTGACCGCGCCGAATGCCTGGAAGCCCTGTGCGAGTTGATCGCCCGCACCGGACGCACCGACGCCACGCCACTCGAGATCGGATAATCATGACCCTGCTGCAAGTGATGGCCGCCGACAACGCCGCCGACGTCCGGGTGCGCACCACCGACACCGCCGAGATCGCCGCCGAGCTGGCCAAGCACGGCATCGCGTTCTCCCGCTGGGACGTTCTCGCCGACGCCGCGAGCACCGGCTCCGACACCCTGCTCGCCCACTACGGCCCGCAGATCGCCGAGCTCAACGCCTCGGGCCGCTACGAGCACATCGACGTCGCCCGCATCCACCCCGACGACGACAACCCGGAGTGGCCCGCCACCGCGGCGGGCGCGCGCGCCAAATTCCTCGACGAGCACCGCCACGCAGAGGACGAGGTCCGCTTCTTCGCCGCCGGTCGCGGCTGCTTCTACCTGCACATCGGCGACGCCGTGCTGGCGACGGTCTGCGAAGCGGGCGACCTGCTCTCGGTGCCCGCGGGCACCCTGCACTGGTTCGATATGGGCTCCCGCCCCGACTTCATCGCCCTGCGCTTCTTCGAGGAGGCCGACGGCTGGATCGGCGACTTCACCGGCGACAAGATCAGCGCGGGCTTCCCCACGCTGGACGAACTGCTCACCGCCCCGTGACCCGCGCCATCGTCCTCGACATCGAGGGCACGACCAGCCCCACCGACTCGGTCCGCAACGACCTCTACGGCTACACCGAGCAGCGCCTGCCCGCCTGGCTGGCCGAGAATGCCTCGGGCACTGCCGAATCCGTGCTCACGCAGACCCGTGAACTGGCCGGTGAACCCACCGCCGACACCGACCGGATCGCCGAAATACTCACCGGCTGGCTGCGTTCCGACGTCAAGGCCGAGCCGCTCAAGGCCGCCCAGGGCGCGATCTGCGCCCAGGGTTTCCGCGCGGGCGCACTGCACGGACGATTCTTCGACGACGTGGTGCCCGCACTGTCGGCCTGGCACGAAGCCGGACTCCCGCTCTACATCTATTCCTCGGGTTCCGAACGCAACCAACGAGATTGGTTCGCCTTCGCCGAGGCAGGCGACCTGTCCGGCCTCATCACCGACCACTTCGACCTCGTCAGCGCCGGACCCAAGCGGGAGTCGGCGTCCTACGACGTCATCGCCGACCGCATCGGCATCCCCGCGCAGGAGATCCTGTTCCTGTCCGATCACCCGGACGAGCTCGACGCCGCGACCGCGGCGGGTTGGCAGGCAATCGGCGTCCACCGGCCCGGTGAACCCAATCCCGCACGCCCACCTCATCATTGGGTGACTACGTTCACCGAGATAGAGGTCCCGAGCACAGCTGATGACCGACCCGAGCAGGAACCGCACCCCGGCACCCGATGACGCTCCGTTCCGGCACACGGCGCCGATGGTGCCCTCGCCGGCCCAACCGGACAGTGTTTTCACCGCTGACGCCGACACCATCGCTCGACTCGCGCACCGGGGTGCGCTGCTGACGGTGCGGCAACCTGCCAGGGTCTTCGTCCCGGCAGCCATCGCGTTGGCGCTCCTCCCGCTGGGCGAGATCCATGGCCTGTGGACGCAGGCAGTGCTCACGGTGGCGGTCGTACTCGGCTGGCCGGTCATCGGCTACCTGGCGTCCCGACGCGAACTGCGCCGATTATGCGCACTGGTCTACGCCCCTGGCGCGCTCAGCGCGGTTCAGCTCGGGCCCGACGCCATGGACATCGCCGATGCCGATGGCTATGTGCGCCTGCCCTACGAGTTCATCGTCGCGATCCGCGAGGCCGGGGCATTCACGCTGCTGCAGACCGTGTGGACAACGCTGCTGGTCGCCCGTGAACTGTTTCCGCCCTCGATCGTCGAGCGACTGCCCGCGCTGTTCGAGAATCGGCAGGAGCCGCTGCCCGGCAGCCCGGCTCCACTACCCCCGATGCCCATCGTGCCCTCCCCGCACGCGACAGTGGTCGCTGACGACGACCTCGGCCGCCACCTGCTCTCCGCCGCACTGCGCGAACCGTGGAACCGGATTCCTCTCGTCGCCGCGGTCTCGACGTTCGTGGTGACGGTTGTCGCGCTCACCGCCTGGCTGATCGGCCCACGCTGGGCCGGGCTGATCATCGTGATGTGCGTGGTGCTGGCCTGCGTCTCGTTCTACGCCGCGCGTAACCCGGCGCCGGACGACGTCCGCGCGCTGAAGTACGCGGCGCCGGGTGCGGTCATGGCCACGCAGTTCGGCAGCGACGGGTTCGTGTTCCAGACCGCCACCGGCCTACTCCGTATCCGCTACGCCGACATACGGAGAATCGACATCCGCGACGCGGTCACCATCGTGCGCCGAACCGGTCGCGATTCCACCTACGCCATCCCGACTGCCCTGTTCCCCGAACCTGTTCCGGCACAGCTACAGCGGCTCGGGGTGCGGGTGGTACGCCACTGAGGCGATGCGATGGCGGGGGGGGTACTCAGCTGACCTGCGCGCGCACCGCACCCAGCTTCTTCCGCTGCACGGTGGCGAACACCCGGCGGGCGTGGGCGGCTACCGGGCTGGTCGACCAGGGGGCCAGGGTGGTGGTGAACATCAGTTCGCACCAGGACAGGGCCGGGATCTCGCCCGCGGCGAGGGTGGCGATCAGGGAGAGTTCGGTGTCGTGGTCCAGCCAGGACGCGACCAGCCAGGCGGCGTCGAAGCGGCCGAGGAACTCCTCGGCGTCCTCGGGCGGGCCGTGCGGGGTGTCGACGGTCAGGTGGACGACGGCGGCGACGGCGTGACGCATCTTGGCGTCCATGCCGACCGCGTCGTGCAGCAGCAGGCCCTCCAGTGCCGAGCGCAGTTCCGTCCAAGGGTCTCCAGTGTTGTCCTGCATGACGGGCCTTTCCTGTGGGTCGGTCTGCGGGTCGAGGCCACCGATGATCGACCGGAGCGCCGGTGCGCCGTGCGATTCGGTGGGGTCGACGAGTTCGCCGAGCCGGCCCGGGGTCCAGTCGAGCCTGCCGAAGGCGTGGCACCAGTCCAGTGCCGGATTGTCATCGGTGACAACGAGATCGAGGGCCAGACCGGCCATCGATGCGGTGCAGGCCAGCGTGACGGCGTCGAGCTCGTCATCGCTGACCGATAGATGCAGTGTCGCCTTGCCTGCCCCCGCGTCGTCGCGGGCGCGGCCTGCCAGCCAGATCGCGCGTCCAGCCGCGCTCATGGCCGCGGCGGCGCGGTCGCCGTGTGGATGATCGACATCGGCGTCGAGAAAGGGGCCGTACCAGATCGCCCTGCCTTCCGCGCCGCACACCGCGAAGGTGTCCGAGAGGCCGTCGCCGGCGGCGGCGAGCCATATGTGTGCGTCGTTTCCGTACTCCGTCACCCTCATCAGAATCTCCCCGAAATATGCTGATCGAGCCGAACGTCGTTCTCCTACGATCCAATAGCCCGTGAACACGGGTGTCCATAGTTTCGGTGCAACAGGCACGCCCCCGTGAGGTACATACACTCGCCAGTGAATTCACAGGTCCGGCAGTACACGGAACGGGCGGTGACCACAATGCCCGGCAACCACGCGGAAACATCATCCACGCTTGTATCTTTCGAGCATGCCCTACGTGCACTCCGATTCGGTGAACATCCATTTCCGCACCGGCGCCGTCCGCGGTCCCACCGTACTACTCGCCCATGGTTTCCTGATGGACGAATCGATGTTCGATCCGATTCGAATAATATTGGCGCACAACGATATCAACGTCATCGCCTGGGATGCCCGTGGTCACGGCCGCACCGGCTACGGCCGTGACCCGCGCTTCGACTATTGGGATCTGGCCGAGGACGGTGTGCGCGTGCTCGACGCGGTCGGCGTCGAGCGGGCCGTCGTCGGCGGAATGAGCCAGGGCGGATATGCCGCCCTGCGCATGGCGCTGCTCGCACCGGAGCGGATCGGCGGACTGGCCCTGCTCGATACCGAGGCGGGCGCGTGCACCACGGCCGACGAAACCTATTACGAGGAATTCTTCGGTGAATGGTGCGGCACCGGCGAATTGGTTCCGCTGGCCGAAAAGCTCGCGCCCCAATTGATCGGCGGCGACCGCCCGGATATCTGGCGGTGGTGGATCACCCGCTGGCTCACCCACGACCGCGCGGCGATCCAGCCCGCGGCGCGCTGCCTGATCGACCGCGATTCGGTGCTCGACCGCCTCGGCGAGATCACCGCGCCCGCGCTCGTGCTGCGCGGCGAGCACGACCACAGCAGCACCGCCGAGAAATGCGCGGCGCTGGCGACCGGATTACCGGGCGCCCGCGGTGTCCGCACGGTGGCAGGCGCGGGTCACGGCTGTGCCCTCACCCATCCCGAACAGGTCGCCGCCGCACTGATCGAACTGGTCACCGCGTGCACGCCGAACCTCACGGCGCCGGTCGCCGTCGCCGGGATCTAGCCGGCGACGGGCGACCCGTCCGGGCCGCGAACCCCCAGGTAGTACTGGATGCGGCCCGGATAGGCGACGGAATCGAGCCGGAACAGCTGGACGTCGATGGTGTAGTACTCGCCGGTGTCCAGATCGCACAGCCGCATGGCGGTGTGCTCGCGGCCGTAGACGGTGTCGCCGTCGTCCCAGATCCGCCGGAAGTCGTGGTACTGCGCCAGTTCGTCGAGCAGGTCCGCGGCCCAGTCACCGCCGCCCTGCTGTCCGATCAGACCGCGCAGCCAGTGCACGGTCAGCGACGATTCCTTCTCCCACTCCACCATCACCTTGCGCGAGAGCGGATTGCCGAAGAACCAGCGCAGGATGTTCACGTCCTCGACCAGCCCGGGGAAGGCGCGATGGTAGGACTCGTTGCCCGCCAGCACATTCCAGCGCGTATCGACATAGGCCGCCAGATTCGGCTCCTGCAGCGTCAGTGTCCGGCGCATCTCGGCATTGATCTCGGCGCGCAGTTCCTCGACCGACGGATTGCCCACGGCCGACAGGCCGGCCAGGTCGAGCAGATGCCTGCGCTCGATATCGGTCACCGGCTCGATGCGGTCGAGATAGCGCACGAGCGCCTCGACGACGGCCTGCGTCGGCCGGTCCCGGTCGCCGCTCTCCAGATGGGTGATGTAACTCGAGCTGACACCGGCCGCGAAGGCCAGCTTTTCCCGGGAAATCCGCCGATCGTCGCGCAGGCGCCGCAGCAACCCGCCGAGCGTCGGCGGCCTCGGTGGACCAGCCGGACCGTCGGACGATGACTTCGGTAGCACCGCAACCCTCCCTGTCTGCACCGCCTCATCCTGGATGAGGTTTCAACCTCGAACCAATCGCCGAACGGAAAAGTTGCCGTTTCTTTATCTTGACGCGCTGACCGTCGAGTAGTTACCGACTGGCAACTCCGCGCGCCGGGCGGACACCACCCCCGCGTTCAGAGTCGCCTGCCGCGTCGAATTCCGGCATGTTCACGCCGGCCAAACTGTGCGGGCCGTCACATTCGCCCTGTTCAGCGGGCCTGCCCGGTGTGTAAACAAATGTAAACCGCCCGAGAAGCGACGGTTTCGGAAGCATCACCGCATACTCCGCGCCATGCTCCACGCCGACACCGTCGCGACTGCTCGGAGCCTGTTCACCCTGGTAGGACCCGATTCGTGGGCTGGGCCACGCACCGGGTCCATGACCACGAGATTGCGCCGACCTCACAGCTCACCGCGCGTCAAGGGAGGTTGTGAAAAGTTCGTTTTGCCGGAGCAGTGCGCCTCTTTACAGTTGCCATCTAACAGCCCGAATGCACAGCTCGAAGGGGGCGTCGTGGTTAATTCGCGCACTCATGGTCCGTCGCCCACCGATATCGGCGACACGTTGCTGAACCTGGGTAAATACTTTCAGCGCGGTGAGGTATCGCCGGACAGCCGGTCGGTCTACAAGGTCGGCGGGCGCGATGCCGACGCGTTCTACCGGGACCGCTGGTCGCACGACAAGGTGGTGCGCTCCACGCACGGCGTGAACTGCACCGGTTCGTGCTCCTGGAAGATCTACGTCAAGGACGGCGTGATCACCTGGGAGTCCCAGCAGACCGACTACCCGTCGGTGGGTTCGGACAAGCCGGAGTACGAACCGCGCGGCTGCCCCCGTGGCGCGTCGTTCTCCTGGTACACCTACTCTCCCACCCGGGTGCGCTACCCGTATGTGCGCGGCACCCTGCTCGACCTGTACCGCGAGGCCAAGGCCGAGCTCAAGGACCCGGTGCTGGCCTGGGAGTCCATCGTCGAGGACCCGGTCAAGGCCAAGGCCTACAAGACCGCGCGCGGCAAGGGCGGTTTCGTCCGGGCCGAGTGGTGGGAGGCCGCCGAGATCGCCGCGGCCGCGCACGTCTACACGATCAAGCAGTACGGCCCCGACCGTGTCGCCGGCTTCTCGCCGATCCCCGCGATGTCGATGGTCAGCCATGCCACCGGCGCGCGCTTCGTGTCGCTGCTCGGCGGCTACATGCTCTCGTTCTACGACTGGTACGCCGACCTGCCGGTGGCATCGCCGCAGGTCTTCGGCGACCAGACCGACGTGCCGGAGTCGGCCGACTGGTTCGACGCGGGCTACCTGATCATGTGGGGCTCCAATGTCCCGGTGACGCGTACGCCCGACGCGCACTACATGACCGAGGCGCGCTACCGCGGCCAGAAGGTCGTCGTGGTCTCCCCGGACTACGCCGACAACACCAAGTTCGCCGACGAATGGGTGGCCGCACGCCCCGGCACCGACGCCGCGCTGGCGATGGCCATGGGTCACGTCGTGCTCAAGGAGTTCTTCCTCGAGAAGCAGACTCCGATGTTCCTCGACTACATCAAGTCCTACACCGACCTGCCGTACCTGATCTGTCTCGACGAGGCGGCGGATCAGGGCTCCGGAGGAAAAGAAACAGCCCTGCCCGGGAAGTTCCTCACCGCCGCCGATCTGGGACAGACCGGTGAGGGTGTCGAGCACAAGCCGGTGCTGCTGGATCAGGCCGGAAACCCGGTGGTGCCCAACGGTTCTCTCGGCCACCGTTTCGGCGAGGGCGACAAGGGCAAGTGGAACCTCGACCTCGAGGGCGTCGACCCGCTGCTCACCCTGCTCGGCCACTCCGCCGACGCACCGGCCACGATCGCCCTGCCGCGCTTCGACACCGACACCGCCGAGACGATCCTGCGTGGCGTCCCGACGAAAATCGTTGCGGGCAAGCGGGTCACGACCGTGTTCGACCTGCTGCTCGCGCAGTACGGCCTCGGCCGCGACGGCCTGCCCGGCGAGTGGGCCAAGGGCTACGACGACGCCGACTCGCCCTACACCCCGGCCTGGCAGGAACGCATCACCGGTGTGCCCGCCGTGCAGGCCGCGCGCATCGGCCGCGAATTCGCCGACAACGCCGAGCGTTCCGGCGGCCGCTCGATGATCCTGATGGGCGCGGGCACCAACCACTGGTTCCATTCCGATCAGATCTACCGCGCCTTCTTCACCCTGACGCTGCTCACCGGCTGCCAGGGCAAGAACGGCGGCGGCTGGGCCCACTACGTCGGCCAGGAGAAGTGCCGCCCCGTCACCGGCTGGGCGACACTGGCTTCCGCCGCGGACTGGCAGCGCCCGCCGCGTCAGATGCAGGGCACCGTGTTCTGGTACCTGACCAACGACCAGTGGCGCTACGACCCGTTCACCTCCGACTCCTTCGCCTCGCCGCTGGGCAAGGGCACGTTCGCGGGCCGCACCGCCGCGGACAATATCGCCCTGGCCAGCAGGCTCGGCTGGATGCCGAGCTACCCGACGTTCAACCGCAACCCCCTCGACCTGAGCGACGAGGCCGCGGCGGCGGGCGCGACGCCCGCGGAACACGTTGTCTCCCAGCTCAAGTCCGGCGACCTGCGCTTCGCCTGCGAGGACCCCGACGCACCGGAGAACTTCCCGCGCGTGCTCACCGTGTGGCGGGCCAACCTGCTCGGTTCCTCCGGTAAGGGCAACGAGTACTTCCAGAAGCACCTGCTCGGCTGCGGCTCCAACCTGCAGACCACCGACGCCACCGGCGTGCGCCCGCAGGAACTGGAATGGCGCGAGGAAGGCGCCGAGGGCAAGCTGGATCTGCTGCTGGCGCTGGACTTCCGCATGACCAGCACCACCCTGTTCGCCGATATCGTGCTGCCCGCCGCCACCTGGTACGAGAAGCACGACCTGTCCTCCACCGACATGCACCCGTTCGTGCACGCCTTCTCCCCCGCCATCTCCCCGCCGTGGGAGGCCAAGACCGACTTCGACGCGTTCCACCGGATCGCGCGCGGTTTCTCCTGGCTGGCCGAGAAGCACCTTGGCACCCGTAAGGACATCGTCGCGGTGCCGTTGCAGCACGACTCGCCCGACGCGCTGGCGCAGGCCGGTGGCAAGGTGCTGGACTGGAAAGCCGGTGAGTGCGAGCCGATTCCGGGCAAGACCATGCCCAAGATCGTCGAGATCGAGCGCGACTACACCAAGATCGCGGAGAAGCTCGCGGCACTGGGCCCGCTGGTCGACACCCTCGGCGTGACCACCAAGGGCATCACGACCTACCCCGACAAAGAGGTGGCATACCTCGCGGGCAAGAACGGCACCGTCGTCTCGGGCGTCGCGGCCGGGCGCCCCTCGCTGGCCAAGGACACCTTCGCCGCCGAGACCATCCTGGCGCTGTCCGGCACCACCAACGGCCGCCTCGCGGTCGAGGGCTTCCACGAGCTCGAGCGCCGCACCGGCACCAAGCTGGCCGACCTCGCCGCCGAGGCCGAGGGCAAGCAGATCACCTTCGCCGACACCCAGGCCCGTCCTGTCCCGGTGATCACCTCGCCGGAATGGTCGGGCAGTGAGAGCGGCGGGCGCCGGTACTCTCCGTTCACCATCAATGTCGAGCGGCTCAAGCCGTGGCACACCCTCACCGGACGCCAGCACTTCTACCTCGACCACGACTGGATGATCGAACTCGGCGAGCAGCTGCCGATCTTCCGGCCGCCGCTCGACATGACCGCGCTGTTCGCCGAGCCGAGCATCGGCAATGTGAGCGGCAGCGGCGTCACCGTGCGCTACCTGACCCCGCACTCGAAGTGGTCCATCCACTCCGCCTACCAGGACAACCTGCACATGCTGACGCTCTCGCGCGGCGGTCAGACGATCTGGATGTCGGACCGCGACGCCGCCAAGATCGGTGTCGCCGACAACGATTGGATCGAGGCGGTCAACCGCAACGGCATCGTCGTCGCCCGCGCGATCGTCTCGCACCGCATGCCGGAGGGCACGGTCTTCATGTACCACGCGCAGGACCGCGCCGTGGACGTGCCGCGTATCGAGGGCACCGAGCAGACCACCAAGGAATCCAAGGGCAAGCGCGGCGGTATCCACAACGCGCTGACCCGGGTGCTGATCAAGCCGTCGCACCTGATCGGCGGCTACGCCCAGCAGTCCTTCGCCCTGAACTACCACGGCCCCACCGGAAACCAGCGTGACGAAGTGACCACGATCCGTCGCCGTAACCAGAACGTGGAGTACTAATCATGCGCGTAATGGCTCAGCTCGCCATGGTCATGAACCTGGACAAGTGCATCGGCTGCCACACCTGCAGCGTCACCTGCAAGCAGGCGTGGACCAACCGCGGTGGCACCGAATACGTCTGGTTCAACAATGTGGAAACCCGTCCCGGACAGGGTTATCCGCGCCAGTACCAGGATCAGGAGAAGTGGAAGGGCGGCTGGACGCTCAACAAGCGTGGCAAGCTGTCGCTGAAGTCGGGCTCGCGGTTCAAGCGCCTGATGAACATCTTCGCCAACCCGGACCTGCCCACGGTCGATGACTACTACGAGCCGTGGAGCTACGACTACGACAACCTGCTGGCCTCCCCGCCCACCGACACCACCCCGGTCGCACGGCCGAAGTCGCTGATCACGGGCGAGGACACCAAGGTCACCTGGGGCGCCAACTGGGACGACGACCTCGGTTCCGGTCCCGAAGCGGTCGGCAAGGACCCCTTGCTCGGCAAGCTCGAGGACAAGGTGAAACTGGAGTTCGAAGAGACCTTCATGTTCTACCTGCCGCGCATCTGCGAGCACTGCCTCAACCCGTCGTGCGCCGCGTCGTGCCCGTCGGGCGCGATCTACAAGCGCGAGGAGGACGGCATCGTCCTGGTCGACCAGGACAAGTGCCGTGGCTGGCGCCAGTGCATCACCGGCTGCCCGTACAAGAAGATCTACTTCAACCACAAGACGGGCAAGGCGGAGAAGTGCACCTTCTGCTACCCGCGCGTCGAGGTCGGCATCCCGACCGTGTGTTCGGAGACCTGTGTCGGCCGGCTGCGCTACATCGGCGTGATGCTCTACGACGCCGACGCGGTGCTCGAGGCGGCGTCGGTCACCGATGACAAGGACCTCTACCCCTCGCAGCTCGGTGTGTTCCTGAATCCGCACGACCCGCGGGTGATCGCCGAGGCCGAGAAGGCGGGCATCTCGCCGGAATGGATTCAGGCCGCCCAGGATTCGCCGGTCTACAAGCTGATCGTGGATTACCAGCTGGCGCTGCCCCTGCATCCGGAATACCGCACCATGCCGATGGTCTGGTACGTGCCGCCGCTGTCGCCGGTGGTGGACGTGCTCAGCGAGACCGGCCACGACGGCGAGGACGCGGGCAACCTGTTCGGCGCCATCGACGCGCTGCGCATCCCGATCGAATACCTGGCCGAACTGTTCACCGCGGGCGAGATCGGGCCGGTGCGCGCCTCGCTGCAGCGGCTCGCCGGGATGCGCGCGTTCATGCGGTCGGTCAACCTCGGCGAGGAGCCCGAGCCCGGTATCGCGCCGTCGATCGGGCTCGAGCCCGAGGAGATCGAGGCCATGTACCGGCTGCTCGCGATCGCCAAGTACGAGCACCGCTACGTGATCCCCTCCGGCGCGACTTCCCGTGCGCACGAACTGGATTCGCTGGCCACCGGATGCAGCCTCGACACCGACGGCGGGCCCGGCATGACCGCGTTCGACCAGGTCGTGGAGAAGTTCTCGCTGGCCGACACCAATCAGGCAGCGCCAGAGGAGAAGTCGGGACGGATCAACCTGCTCAACTGGGACGGCCGCAGCACCAGCGGGCTCGTACCGAGCAGCGACAAGCTTGCGCCCACCGCGAACGGCAACGGCGCCGCCGCAGGGAGCAACGGCAACGGCAGCAACGGCGCTGCCGTCGCCGACTCCACCATCAGCGGTGTGGCGCCATGAGTCTGCTCTCGATCCGCAAGCGACCGCAGCCGGTCACCGCCATGGCCGAGCGCGACCGGCGCGTGGTCTGGCGCCTGGCCGCGCTGCTGCTCGACTATCCGGGTGAGAAGACCCTGGCCCTGCTGGACCAGATGTCGGCCGCGGCGGCGGAATTGCCCGCCGAGGTGCGCGCGCACTTCGACGCGGTGCTCGCCTACCTGCGCGACACCCCGTCGATCGAGGTGGCCCAGAGCTATGTCGAGACCTTCGACATGCGCAGGCGCGCCAGCCTGCACCTGACCTACTACGCCTACGGCGACACCCGTAAGCGTGGCATGGCGCTGCTGCGGTTCAAGCACGCCTATCGCCAGGCCGGTGTGGAACTCGGTGACGAGGAGCTGCCCGACCACCTGCCGGTGCTGCTGGAATTCGCCGCCACCGTCGACCCGATCGGCGGCGAGCGCCTGCTCGGTGAGCACCTGCCGGTCATGGAGCTGCTGCGACTGTCGCTGGGCGACAACAACTCTCCCTACAGTGGCGTGCTCGCCGCGGTGCTGACCACGCTGCCGCCGGTGACCACCGCCGATCGGCGCCGCATCGCCGAACTCGCCGCGCAGGGCCCGCCCGAAGAGGAAGTCGGGCTCGACCCCTTCGCCATGGACCCCTCGTTGTTCGACGCATCGGAAGGCCGCAGATGAACGCCACGATCCCCATCCCCGAATCGCTGTGGCTGATCCTGCCCTACATCGCGTTCACCTCGTTCGTGCTCGGGCACGTGTGGCGCTACCGGTTCGACCAGTTCGGCTGGACCACCCGCTCCTCGCAGATCTACGAGTCCAAACTGCTGCAGCTGGGCAGTCCGCTGTTCCACTTCGGCATGCTCGGCGTGATGGGCGGCCATGTGCTCGGTCTGCTCATCCCGCAGAGCTGGACGGCGTTCGTCGGCATCGATGAGCACGCCTACCACATCATCGCCGTCGGCCTCGGCTCGATCGCGGGCCTGATGGTCGTGGCCGGTGTGCTGATCCTGTGCTACCGCCGGGTCGTCGTGCCCTCGGTGCGCAAGTCGACCAGCCGCAACGACGTCTTGATGTACACGCTGCTCACGGCGGCGCTGGTCACCGGCCTGTCCAATACCTGGGGCTCGAACCTGCTGTGGGGTACCTACAACTACCGCAACACCGTCTCCCCCTGGTTCCGCAGCCTGTTCACCATCAGCCCCGAACCGTCACTGATGGTCGGCGTCCCGTGGACTTTCCAGCTGCACGGCCTCGTGGTGCTGGTGCTGGTGTTCGTCTGGCCCTACACCCGCCTTGTGCACATGTTCAGCGCCCCGATCGGCTACCTGACCCGCCCGTACATCGTCTACCGGCGCAAGGAAGTCGACACCAAGGACAAGACCCGCTTCGCCAAGGCCTGGGACGCCCCGGTCACTCCTGACCGCTGGTAGTTCGCGCGCGATCTCGCCCTCGACGGCGCCCTCCGATCCGGCTCGGTGGGCGCCGTCGTCGTTTTTGTTGCCCTCTGAGCGGACCTTCCCCATTGCCGTTCGAACTGTAACGTGTTTCACTTTTGCGCATGAGCGATATCCTCGCGCCCGCCACCCTCGGTCCGCTCACCCTTCGGAATCGGGTGATCAAGGCGGCCACGTTCGAGGGGCGGACGCCGGATGCGCTGGTAACCGACGAGCTGGTCGAGTTCCATCGCGAGGTGGCCGCGGGCGGGGTCGGGATGACGACCGTCGCGTACTGCGCGGTGGCCCCCGGTGGGCGCACCGATCGGCATCAGATCTGGATGCGCGACGAGGCGGTGCCGGGATTGCGCCGGCTCACCGATGCCGTGCACGCGGAGGGCGCCGCGGTCAGCGCCCAACTGGGGCACGCCGGGCCGGTGGCGAACGCGAAGTCCAATCAGGTGCCCGCGCTGGCGCCGAGCCGGATGTTCAATCCGCTCGGGATGCGGTTCACCAAGGTGCCCGACGCGCTGGGGATCGCCGAGGTCGTCGCGGCGCACGCGCGGGCGGCGCGATTCGCGCGCGAGTCCGGGTTCGACGCGGTCGAGGTTCATCTCGGGCACAACTATCTGGCGAGCTCGTTCCTGAGCCCGATGCTCAATCGCCGCACGGACGATTACGGCGGTGCGCTGGTCAACCGGGCGCGGATGGCCAGGGAAGTGGTGCGGGCCGTGCGCGACGCGGCGGGTGACACCATGGCGGTGACGGCCAAACTCACCATGGAAGACGGGGTGCGGGGCGGGTTCTCGATCGAGGAGTCGCTGCAGGTGGCGACCTGGTTGCAGGACGACGGCGCGATCGACGCACTCGAACTCACCGCGGGCAGTTCGCTGCTCAATCCGATGGCGATCTTCCGTGGCGACGCGCCGCGCAAGAACTTCGCGAAGACCCTGCCGATACCGGTGCGCTGGGGTTTCCAGGTGGTCGGCAAGCAGTTCCTGCGCGAATACCCCTATCGCCCCGCCTATCTCGCGGAGAAGGCCAAGCGATTCCGGCAGGAACTGACCCTGCCGCTGATCCTGCTCGGCGGAATCACCGACCGCCCCACCGCCCAGCGGGCCATCGACGACGGTTTCGACTTCGTCGCCATGGGCCGCGCGCTCCTGCGCGAACCGGACCTGATCCGGCGCTGGCGGACCGACGCGGACACCAAGTCCCTCTGCACCCACTGCAACGAGTGCATGCCCACCATCTACTCGACCACCCGGTGCGTCCTCCGCACCGACGCACCCACCTAGACACCGAGTTGGACTGTTGATCACCACGCTCTCAGGTAAGTATCGCCCGAGAAACAAACGCCACCAGGGCGTGGTGATCATCGGTCCAGGTGTTCGTTCGATGACGGTTCACGTCGCGGGGTGGTCCAGTGCTTTTCGGACGGTGCCGAACCATGCTTGAGTTTTGACCAGGCCGGATTCGTTGTCTTTGCGGCCGCCGACGAAGCCGAAGAGGTCGGCGGCGTAGCGGCTCAAGACTGTGCTCTCGGTTTCCTCGAGGTCGGTGAGTACCTCGGCGTCGCCGAGGAGGTAGGCGACCACGGCGACCTGGCCTGCGGGCCACTGGGTGCGGTGGTCGGCCCAGCCGTCACTGCGCACTGTTCGTGCCCGGGCTAGCAAGTCGTCGCGGAGTGCATCGCGGTCGGCGTCACTGGGCTGGCGTGGCTTGCCCCAGGTGATCCGTTTCGCGTCCGACATGTCGAATCCTCTCGCTGACGTGCGGCGTTCCGGGGACCGCGAGCAGGTCGACGACCACCCGGACTTGCCTCGACTGTCCCAGATCGCGGTGCCGGCACCGCCAACCGCCCCGCCCGACAGGCGGCTACCCGGCGCGCAGGAACCGGCCGGTGCGCTCGGCACCGAGGACGGGATCCGCTATGCCGGCACCGAACACGTACCGCCCGCCGACGAATACCGCTGTGACGGTCTCGTCGTTGCGGTTGACCATGCGCGGGAGGTTGTCGAACTCCGGAATCGGGTTCTCCGCGTAGGCGTCGAGGGTGTCGTCGAGGTGGGCCGGGTCGATGACGACGACGTCGGCACGATCGCCGACGCGCAGGTGACCGGCGTCGATGCCGTACCAGTCGGCGAGTTCGCCGGTGATCCGGTGCACCGCGTGCTCGATCGTCATGAACGGGGTACCGGCGCGTTCGGCGTCGGCGACCCGCCGCAGCAGGCGAAGGCCGAAGTTGTAGAAGGCCATATTGCGCAGGTGCGCACCGGCATCGGAGAAGCCGAGCTGGACGCCGGGATCGGCGGCGAGGACGTTGAGCACCTCGGGCCGATGATTGGAGATGGTGGTGCGCCAGCGCAGTTTCGCGCCGTGTTCGACGACGAGGTCGAGGAAGGCGTCGACCGGGTGCAGACCGCCACGATCGATTCCGACCTTGCCGAAGGTCTTGCCGATCACGGTGGGGTCGGGGCAGGCGACGATATCGGCGTCGAAGAAGTCGCGGTGCCACACGCGCGGGCCGTACTTCTTGTCGTAGTCCTTGCGGAACGCGCGCCGGTACTGCTCGTCCTGCATGAGGTGACGCTGTTCGTCGATGTGGTTCGCCAGGTGCAGAGCCGCGGCGCCGGAACCGAATTCCTCGAAGATCGGCAGGTCGATGCCGTCGGAGTAGACCTCGAACGGCACCGGCAGATGCTGCCAGCGGAAATCGCCCCGCAAGGCGTTGACGGCGCGAGCCAGGAGCGGAAACACCTTGGCCACACCGGGAATCGCCTTGATGTCGGCCGCGGAGAGCAGGCTCACCTTGAGCGGCTCGCGCCACAGGCCGATGCTGCTCGCCGCCATCGCGATCATCGTGTCGGCCCGGTTGACATCGGGTCCGCCCTGGAGCGCGCGACCGCGCGTGCGCAGGATCGTGGTGAGCGTGCGGCGTTCGGCCCTGGTCGAATACGTCGACGGCAGGGTGCGGGACCGGCACAGCTCACCGTCGAGCTTGTCGAACAGCAGCCGCTGCGAGGACATGCCGACGAATCCGGCGTCGAGCGCCTCGGTGAGTTTGCCCGCCATCGCGGCGAGTTCGGCCGCTGTCGGCGTGGTGTCCTTGCGGGTGGCCCTGTCCAGGCCCATCACCGCGGATCTGATGTCGGAGTGCCCGATGAAGCAGGCCACGTTGGGACCGAGTGGCAGCGCGTCCAGCGCGGCGGCGTACTCGGCCGCGGAGTGCCAGCTCTTGGTCTCCTCGACCGCGCGGACGACGTGGGCGCGCGGAATCGCCTCGACGCGACCGAACAGGTCACCGGCGATCTCCCCGTCGACATGCACGGTCGACAGCGAGCAGGAACCGAGCAGCACGGTCGTGACGCCGTGGCGCACCGATTCCGACAGCGACGGATCGAGCAGCACCTCGACGTCGTAGTGGGTGTGGATATCGACCATGCCCGGCACGACCCACTTGCCCGTGGCATCGACGACCCTGGGGCAGCCGGTCTCGTCGAGCGGTGTCGCCGAGATCTCGGCGACCTTGCCGTCCTTGATGCCGAGATGCCGAATCGCCGACGGCGCGCCGGTACCGTCGAACCAGCGGCCACCGGTGATGATGCTGTCGAACATTCTTCCACCCCTCACAGCGCGAGATCGCGCCGCGTGACCTTCCCTGTCGCGTTGCGCGGCAAGGCATCTGACGTCACCCGCCAGCGGGCGGGCACCTTGAAGTACGCGAGCCGGGCGGCGACGAAGGCCCGCAGTTCCTCGGGGTCGACCGCGCCCGGCTCGGCGACCACAACGGCCGCCACTTCCTGGCCGAGGTCGGGATGCGCGACCCCGAACACCGCGCATTCCGCGACCGCGGGGTGCTCGCTCAGCACGTTCTCGATCTCGGTGGGGTACACGTTCTCCCCGCCGCGCAGGATCAGGTCGGTACGCCTGCCCGACACGGTGAGCCTGCCGTCACGCAGCGTGCCGAAATCGCCGGAGCGCAACCAGCGTTCGTCGTCGATGGCGGACTTGGTGGCCGCCTCGTCGTTCCAGTAGCCGAGCATGACGTAGGGGCTGCGGATGCAGATCTCGCCTTCCTCGCCGTCCGGGACCGCGTTGCCGTCGGTGTCGCGGATCTGCACCGCCACGCCGAAGATCGGCTTGCCGACCGAGGCGTCGTCGGCGACCAGGTCCAGCGGGGTGGCGACCGTCGCCGCGGTGCCGCTCTCGGTGAGTCCGTAGCTGGTGGTCAGGGCGAACTGCAGGGATGGAATCTTTTCGCGCAGACTGGCCAGCAGGGCGGGCGAGGACGGCGCGGAGTTGAGGGAGAGCGCGGCCAGCGAGGACAGATCATGCTGGGCGACATCGTGTTCCAGCAGCCGGGCCGCCATGGTCGGCACGGCGGCCCAGTTGGTGACCCGCTCGCGCTCGACCAGGTTCAGCACCCGGCCGACCTCGAACGCGCCGTGCGGGAACACCGCGGTGGCGCCGGTCAGCAGCCGCGGGACGACGAGGTTGTGCAGGCTGGCGATGTGGAACAGCGGCGCGGTGACCAGGTACCGGCGATCGCTCGGCGCGTCGCTGGGTGGCTGACCCGCGAACGCGGCGAGCATGGCGTCGGTGAAACGGTGATAGTCGCTGACCCCCACCATGTTCCGCTGCGAATGCACCACGCCCTTGGGCCTGCCGCTGGTCCCGCTGGTGTAGAGGATGACGGCCGGGTCGTCTTCCTCGACCGGCGTCGCGGGGATCTTGCCGCCGCCGAACTCGGCGATCAGGGCGGGCAGGCCCGTCTCCATGGTGAGCACCGGGATGTCGGTTTCGGGCACCAGCGCGGCCCTTTTCGCGTCCGCGATCAGCACGGTGGGTGTGGTGTGCTCGAGTCCGTAGGCGATCTCCGGCGGCGCCCACCAGGCGTTGTAGCCGACCGGGATCGCGCCGAGACACTGGGCGGCCCAGAACGCGATCACCCAGTCCGGGCCATTGGCGGCCAGGATGCCGACGCGGTCGCCCTTGCCGACGCCGTGGCGGCGCGCCAGCGCGGTGGCCAGCGCGCCTGCGGCCGCGGCGTGCTCGGCGAAGGAGATCCGGCGGTCCTCGGTGACGAGGTAGTCGCGCTCGCCCCAGGTCAGCGAGTGTTCGAGGAGTTCGCGCAGGCTGCGGCGGCGCTGGGCCAGCACCGGGATCGGCACGCCGAGAACGGGTTCGACGGTCAGCTCGAACGGCGCGCCGGGCGCGGTGAGGCCCGCGGCGACCTTGGCCACGAATTCCTGCGGGTCTACGGCTTCGGACATGTTCTTCTCCATCAGGGGATGAGGACGGCGCGGCCACGGATCGCGCCGGAGTCGAGTCGGTCGAAGGCGGTGCGTGCGTCGGCGAGGTCGAAACGTTCGATCTCGGCGCGGACCTTGCCCGCGGCGGCCAGCGCCACCGCGTCGAGCAGGTCGGTTCTGGTGCCGCCGTAGGACTTCCGTACCGTGGCGCCCCACGGCAGGCCGGGTCCGCCCGCCGGACCGGAGTCGATGCCGGGCACGCCGCCCGCCAGTCCGACCATTCGGTAGGCGCCGTTGGGCGCGACGGTTTCGACGGCGAGTTTCGCGGTGGCGTCGGCGCCGACGAAGTCGAACACCGCCTCGGCGCCGCGTCCGCCGGTGAGTTCGAGGATGGTGGCCGCGGTGTCGTCACCGGCCTGGAGCGTGATGTCGGCGCCGCAGGCGGTGGCGAGGGCGAGCTTGTCGGCGTCGACGTCGACCGCGATGACCCTGGTCTCCGTCATCGCCTTCAGCAGCTGGACGGCGACGTGCCCCAGGCCGCCGATGCCGATGGCGACGGCGGTGGCGCCCGGCCACAGCTGATCCAGCGCGCCGCGGATGGCGTGCAGAGGGGTGAGCGCCGCGTCGGCCAGGGGCGCGGCCTGCGCGAAGTCCAGGTCGCCGATGGGCACGAAGGAGCGCGCGGGAATCCGGACGTATTCGGCCATGCCGCCGTCCGGGCCGAGTCCTGGGCACGGTGGCATAGCCGTGCGCCCTGCGGCCAGGCAGACATTCTCGTTGCCGCGCAAGCACTCCCGGCAGTCGCCGCAGGACCAGCACAGATACACGATCCCGCGTTCGCCGACATGGCGCCCGGCCACCCGCGAACCGACCGAGTCGATGGTGCCCGCGATCTCGTGGCCGAGGGTGAGCGGCTTGTCGCTCATCGGGAACGGCAGGCTCAGCACGAACGAATCCGAGTGGCAGATCCCGGCGGCGCCGACCCGCAACAGCAGATCGTCGGGGCCGATGTCGGGGACGGGGACCGTCCGCAATTCCAGGGTGCCCGGCGCGGTCAGCTGCATCGCACGCATGGTCATCGGGCCGCTCCGTCGAAGGTGGCCTTCAGGTACCGGTCGCAGCGGTCGGAGCCGATCAGGCCCGTCGCCATCCGATTCATGGTGTAGGCGAAGGTGATCCGGCGGTCCAGGTCGTTGACGACCATCGAGCCGCCGTAGCCCGCCCACCAGCAGACCCGGCCGTCGGGGATGTGCGGGAAGGTCTGGGGGCGCGGCAAGCCGTAACCGATGCCGAACCGCAGCGGGGTCAGCAGGGCAAGGTCGACGCCGTCGGCCTGCTCGCGAAAGATCAGGTCGATGGTGGCGGGTGACAGGAACCGCCTGCCGCCGAGCTCGCCGCCGTTGGCGATCAGCGACTGGATCCGGGCCACCGAGCGCGCGTTGCCGTGGCCGTTGGTCCCGCCGATCTCGGCCTGACGCCAGGCCGGCGTCGCGGTCTCGGCGACCTCGAGCCAGGGACTGGTGAGCGTCTTGATGAGCACGCTGTCCTGGTCCAGGGTCGACAGGTCGAACTCGGGCAGTTCCGGCGGGACCAGGGTGGCGATCCGGTCGGCGTGTTCGGGTCCGGTGCCGATGTGGAAATCGGCGCCGAGCGGGCCCGCCAGTTCCTCGGCGAAGAACCGGCCGAGCGAGCGACCGGTGATGCGGCGCACCAGTTCGCCGATCAGGTGGCCGTAGTTGATGGCGTGATAGCCCGAGGCGGTGCCCGGCTCCCACCAGGGTGCCTGGCTCGCCAGCCGGGCCGCGGCTTCCTCGTGGTCGTAGATGTCGGACAGCGCGATCGGCTTGTCCCAGCCGGAGACCCCCGAGGTGTGCGAGAGCAGCTGCCTGACCAGGATGTCCGCCTTGCCGTTGGCCGCGAACTCGGGCCAGTAGTTGGCCACGCGCTGGTCGACGTCGAGGTCGCCGCGGTCGACCAGCAGCAAGGCGCACAGCGCTGTCATCGTCTTGGTCACCGAGAAGACGTTGACCAGGGTGTCGGCGCCCCACCGCGTTGTCTTCGCCGGATCGGCGTACCCGCCCCACAGATCCAGCACCGGATCGCCGTCCACGGTGACGCACAGCGCCGCACCGAGTTCGACGCCGGAGGTGAGTTGTTCGTCGAATACCGCACGTACACCGGCGAATTCGTCCAGACAGAAGCCCGAGGAGGTTTCGCCCATCACACCGCCCCCGCCGTCGCGCGCGCGGGCACCGGCAGGCTGTTGCCCGTGGCGGCGGCCCGTTTCGCCCCCTGTTCCAGCTCCTTGGTCATCGAGCGCACGTACGGCTCGAACTCGGTCTGGATGGTGTGGCGCGGCGAATCGTAATAGCGCCCGGCACGTTTGGCCTCCTGCTCGCCGAGCACCTGCTCCATCTGCTCGCGCGGGGGCAGGTGATAGCGGCCGGTCAGGTAGGCGGCGACCAGCTTGCTCTGCTGCTCGGCGAAATTGACCAGCGTCGGCATCGGCTGGGCCAGGCCGAGATAGAACAGGTTGTCCACGCCGGGCTGCACCATCAGCTGGAACAGCGGGAACCGGTTGGCCGCGTCGGGCACCAGCGCCGGGTCGGTGAAGAACGGGAAGCTGATGTGATAGCCGGTGGCGCACACGATCACGTCGACCTGCTCGCTGCTCCCGTCGGCGAAATGCACTGTGCCGCCGTCCAGCCGGGTGATCGCGGGTTTGCACTCGATGTCACCGCAGCCCGCGCGGTGCAGGAACTCCTCGCTCGCCGACGGATGCGCTTCGAACGGCTCGTGATCGGGCGCGGGCAGGCCGTAGTTCCGCATGTCGCCGCGGTTCTTCCGCACGAATCGCTGCTTGAGCTTGAGCGCGAGCTTCGGGGGAATCCAGGAGGGCATCGAACGGCGGTCACCCACTTGGCCGTTCACGTATTTGGGCAGCACCCAGACACCGCGCCGGGCCGAGACGAACAGCTTCGAGGCGAGGAAGCGCTGGGACAGTTCGGAGGCGATGTCGAGGCCCGAGTTGCCCATGCCGACCACCACGATCCGCTTGCCGCGCATATCGATCGGGTCGAACGGATCGTTGTAGGCGTGGCTGTGCATCAGCACACCGTCGAATTCGCCCGGGTAGTCGGGGAATCGGGGGTTCCAGTGATGGCCGTTGCAGACGATCAGCGCGTCGTAGACCTCGGTCTCGCCCGACGCGGTCGTCACCAGCCACAGGCCCGCGTCGTCGCGCTCGGCGGCGGTGACCAGGCTGTTGAACCTGATCCGGTCGCGCAGGCCGAAGTGGTCGACGTAGTCCTTGAAGTACTGCAGCAGCTGGGAATGGTGCGGAAAGTGCGGCCAGTCCTCGGGTGCGGGGAAGTCCTCGAACTGCAGGCGGTACTTCGAGGTGTCGATGTGCAGGCTCTGGTAGCAGGCCGACATCCCGTTGGGGTTCTTGTAGTACCAATTCCCGCCGACCTCGTCGGAGGCTTCGTAGCAGTCGAACGGAATGCCGTACTCGGCAAGCCTTTTGGCGACGGTGATACCCGAAGGTCCGGCGCCGATGACGCACACCCTTGGCAATTCGCGTGTATCCATGCACAACTCCTGAGCGGCCTCGGTCACCGATGACCATGCCGCGTGACGTGGAACACACGATAGCGCTTCGCTGGACATGATGTCTAGTGAATGAGCGGATCGTCTAGGATAAACGCATGACGCCCGAACCCGCCCGCCGTGGATCGTTGCGCGAGGAGCAGAAACGCCTCACCAAGGCCAGGATCGTCGAGACCGCGCGCACCCTGTTCGAGACCCAGGGCTATTCCGCCGTCCGCGTCGACGACATCGCCGCCGCCGTCGGGTGCAGCAGGGCGACGTTCTACCTGCACTTCACCAGCAAGGGCGAGGTACTGCGGGCGATCGCCAACGAGGGGACGCTGACCAGCGTCCGGGAGTTCTACGCCGACCTCGACCGGGTGCTCACCACCGGTTCCCGGGCGGCGTTCGAGGAGTGGATGACCCGGGCGATCTACTGGTTTCTGGTGAACAAGGACATGCTCCCGGCCTGGGACGAGGCGACCGCGGTCGAACCGGAGTTCCGCGCGGTGGCCCGCGAGGGCATCATGACACTGGCCGACAGCATGCCCGCCTACCTCGCCCGCTGGCCCGAACACCGCCGCGACGAGGCGCGGCTGCGGATCGAACTGCTGGTCGCCCAGCTCGAGCGGTTCTTCACCCGGTGGGCCATGCAGGGCACCATCGACGTCACCGCCGACAAGGCCGCCACGGTCCTCACCGATGTCTGGTTTCCGGCGCTGCAAGCACCCGCCGACTAGCGCGTCGGCCAGCCACCGTTGCGTTTGCGCTGCTCGGCGGCCTTGTCGTCGTCACCGGCGAGGTGCTGGATACCGAGCTTCTCGGCGAACAGATGACGCTGGGTGATCCAGCCGAGCACCGAAAGGCCGATCCAGGCCAGGGTCGAGGTGACCTGCTGCCAACCGGTCTCCGGCTCACGCAGGAACGCCAGCGAATCGCTCATCCGGCCAAGGCCGCTGAGCAGCATGCTGGCGCCGCCGATGGAAGTCAGCCACAGCAGTGCGCGGGCACGGAACTTCTCGGCGAGGAACGCGCCGGCCACAGCCATGGCCAGCGCGACGATCATGCTCAGCGCGACGTTCTTGTCGCCGGGCTGCAGGACGGTGGCCAGCTTCGTGCCGATCATCGCGCCGGCGAGGCCGCCGATGAAGTACGAGGCGAAGCGGAAGACCAGTGAGGTCACCACCCACGCCGAGATCGCGCCGATCAGCCCGATCAGCACCAGCCACCAGAACGTGGCATTGAACAGGTCGGCGATCAGCCAGCCGAGGCCGAACCCGATCGCCAGGACGCCCAGGTTCACCGACCTGATGCCGTAGAAGCACAGCAGTGCGCCGACCACCGCCACCACGATGCCGTTCATGAGGCATTCCTTTCGACAACTCCACGCTAGAGCGCAGGAGGCCGCGCCGGTTCACCCGATTCGGGTGAGGCGGGCGTGGCCGGATCGGCGCACGATCACGCCATGGGATCAACACCTGCTCTGGGACCGGTCGATTTCCTCGTCCTCACCTTTCCCGGCACCGCCGTCGACGAGACGGTCGCCGGCGCACTCGCCGAGGTCGTCGGGAAGGGCCTGGTGACCCTGCTGGATCTGATCGTGCTGACGATGGACGCCTCGGGTTCGGTCACCGAATCCGAGGTCGACGACGACCTGGCCGAGGTGGGTCTCACCGGCCTGACCGCGGCCGACATCGACCTGGTCAGCGACGCCGACGTGGAGGTCGTGCGCGCGTCGATGGTGCCGGGCAGCACGGCGGTGATCCTCGTCTTCGAACAGACCTGGGCGTCGCGGCTGGCCTCGACGGTGCGCGACGCCGAGGGCGAGGTCGCGTTGCACGTGCCGATACCGCGTGATGTCGTCGAGTCCGCGGTGTCCGCCGCGGCGACGGGCTAGGAGGAAGCGACATGCCACTACGACAGGGCCGCATCGGGCGGCCCGGACTTCTCGGCACGATGGCCAGGACCGCGGTCATCGCAGGCACCGCCACCGCCACATCCAACGCGATGAACAATCGTTCACGCCGGCGCTCGGCCGAACAGCAGGCCTATGCCGATCAGCAGGCCGCCGCCCAGCAGCAGGCCTACGCGCAACAGCAGGCGGCCTATGCGCCGCCGCCGCCCGCGCCCGCCGCCCCGCCGGTCGACCTGGTCGAAAGGTTGAAGCAACTGAGCGAATTGCATTCGGCTGGTGCGCTCTCCGATGCCGAATTCGCCGCGGCCAAGAATCAGCTGCTCGGCTGAGAACTCCCCGGACGAAGCGCCCCCGGTCTCGTCGACCGGGGGCGCTGATCGGGACCCGAAGTCCCAGCCTCAGGGCGTCACGATGGCGAAGTCCGGGTCGGGGGCATCCAGGTAGCCGACCAGTTCGGCCAGTTTCGTGGCGTCGCCATCGATCGTGACGCGGCCGTCGGCGATCAGCAGGCCCAGGTCCGCGCCGCCGATCAGGACGGCGTGCAGGTCCGCGTCGGTGAGGGCGAATGTCGCGTCGGCGGGTCCGGCATCGCCCTCGACGTCGAAATGCACCAGCACGCCGTTGCGGAGCTGGGTGCGGTGGACGGTTCCGGTGTCCGCGATCTTCCAGTCGAGGACGAGGGTGGCCGACCAGGCGCGCGGACCGTCGACGCGCAACGCGATCGCGTCGAAGAGCTGCTCGACCGTCAGCGCCGCGCCGATATCCGGCGAGGCGGTCACCGTCGGGGTACCGACGCTTCCGTTGCGCAACTCGTAGGCGCCCGTCAGGAAGAAGTTGCGCCAGGTGCCGTTCTCGGAACCGTAGCCGAGCTGTTCGAGCGTGTCGGCCTGCAACGCCTTGGCCTCGGCGTTGTCCGGCTCGGCGAAGATCACGTAGTTCAGCACCTGGGCCACCCAGCGGAAGTCGCCGTCGGCGTAGGACTTTCGGGCCTTGGCGACGACCTCGTCGGCGCCACCCATGAAATCCAGGTGGCGGACCGCGGATTCGACCGGGGTGTGCTGCCACAGGTTCGCCGGATTGCCGTCGAACCAGCCCATGTACCGCTGGTAGATCGCCTTGACGTTGTGGCTGACCGAGCCGTAGTAGCCGTGGGCCGACCACGAGTTCGCCAAAGCGGGCGGCAGTTCGATGTTCTCGGCGATCTCGATGCCGGTGGCGCCCTTGTTGAGTGCCCGCAGGGTCTGGTCGTGCAGGTAGCCGTAGAGGTCGCGCTGGATCGAGAGGTACTCGGTGAGCCGCTCGGTGCCCCAGGTCGGCCAGTGGTGCGAGGCGAACACGACGTCGGAGCGGCCCGCGTAGCGGTTGATCGCCTCGGTGAGATATTTCGACCACACGTGCGGGTCACGCACCAGCGCGCCACGCAAGGTGAGCAGGTTGTGCAAGGTGTGGGTGGCGTTCTCGGCCATGCACAGTGCTCGCCGGTCGGGAAAGTAGAAGTTCATCTCCGCGGGCGCCTCCGTGCCCGGCGTCATCTGGAATTCGATGGCGACCCCGTCGACGGTCTCGGCCTGGCCGGTGTGCTCGATGGAGATCGTCGGCGTGATCAGCGTCGGCTGACCGATCGAGGTCGTCGGCCCGAGACCGGCGCCGACCGAACCCAGCGGTCCGGTCGGCAGGGCAGCGCCGTACATGTAGGCGGCCCGGCGGCCCATCGCGGTGCCCGCGTACACGTTCTCCGCCACCGCGTGCTCGGCGAATCCCACCGGCGCGATGATCGGGCATCGGCCCGCGTCGACATCGTCTTGCGAGGTCACGCCTTTGACGCCACCGAAGTGATCGATGTGGGAGTGCGAGTAGATCACCCCGGTCACCGGGCGGTCACCGCGATGCTCGCGGTACAGCGCCAGCCCCGCCGCGGCCGTCTCGACCGAGATCAGCGGGTCGATCACGAGCACGCCGGTGTCGCCCTCGACCAGGGTCATGTTCGACAGGTCGAGTCCGCGGATCTGGTAGATGCCGTCGGTGACCTCGTACAACCCCTGCATCGCGCACAATTTCGACTGCCGCCACAGGCTCGGATGCACCGTGGGCGGGCACTCGCCGTCGAGGAAGGCGAACGCGTCGCTGCTCCACACCACGTCCCCCGCGGCATTGCGCACCACCCCCGGAGTCAGCGCGGCGACGAATCCGCGTTCGGCGTCGGCGAAATCCTGTGTGTCGTCGAACGGGAGCGTGCGCGAGGCCGTGTCGTTGCCTGCTTCGATGCCGGCCGAGGCATCCTGCTGACTGGTCATCAGATCCCTTTCCCCGAAGCGGCCGCGCGGCTCAGATCAGGCCGACGCGGCGGGCGTTGGTGATGGCGTCGGCGCGGGCGTTGACGCCGAGTTTCTGGTAGATGCCGCGCAGGTGGGTCTTGACGGTGTTCACCGAGACGCCCATGTTCGCGGCGATGGTGGCCGCGGTCATGCCGGACGGGAGCTGGCGCAGGACCGCGAGTTCGGTGTCGGTGAGCTGGGGTGCGTCGGCGGCGGGCGCGCGGTGGGAGCGGACCAGGTCGACGAAGGCGTCGAAGCGGCCGAAGCGCCCGCCAAGCCGGTCGAGGACCTCGGCGGCGCCCGGCACATCGAGGAACGGGCGGATCAGCCGTTCCCCGCAGGCCAGCGAGAGCGCCTGCTCGAACGCGTCGTCGACCTTGCGTGGGCGATCGAGGCGGTCGGCGGCGACGCCGACCAGCAGCCACGCCGTGACCAGCGATCGGGTGTCCAGTTGCGGCGGACCGGTGAGCAGGGGCTCGAGCAGCGTCAGCGCCGCGGCGGGGCGATGGGTGTAGACGGCGAGGCCCGCGTCGGCGACGGCCGTCTGCGGCGTCGGGCCGAACACGCGGGTCGCGTGGTCGACCAGGTGCTGGGCGTCGGCCCTGGCCTGGAGACGCAGCAGCAGCCACAGCACGTCGGTGACCAGCGCGCCGAGGCCGAGTAGTCCAGGGGCATCGTCGAGCAGCCGGTGCACCTGCTTGCACAGTGCGGTCGCGGCGGCCGCGCGGTCCGGGGTCGCGTCGAACATCAGCACGCCGGTGATGACCGCGGCCTGGCGCACCGGCGCGGGTGCGGTGGCCTCGACCAGCGGGCCACCGGGCATCCCTGGCTGTGGCAGCTCGGCGGACTCGCCCTGGTGGTAGGCGCCGTAGGCCGCGATCACCCGGGCGAACGCGGCCTCGGGCGAATGGGTGAGGTCGTAGTTGTCGGCGCAGTCGATCGCGGCGTCGGCCAGCGCGCGCAGCTCACCGACCCGGCACGCGTATCCCGCCGCGATGGCCGATGCGGTCCGCGCGCGCACGGCGACGCGACCGAGTCCCGTTTCCTCGGCGTGCACGATCGCGTGCCGCAACGCCGCCGTGCCGCTGTCGATCTCACCGCCGGAGATCTGCGCGGTGCCGCAGTGCAGCGCCGCGTAGCAGTCGAGATCGGGCTGGCCGGTCACCGCGGGCAGCGGCCAGCTCATCGAGGCCGAATCACCCACCAGGACAGCGACTCCCGCACTGACCGCCCGGTCGAGCGCATCGGTCCACCCGACGGGGACCAGCCGCGAGACCTGCTCGGGCCCGACGTGGGCGGCTTCGAGATAGACCTCGGCGGTGGCGATCTCGCCCGCCTCCACCGCGACGGCCGCGCGCAGCAGGCGCACGAAGGTGTCCTCGGCCAGCTCGGGCACGTGCTCGAGCGCGGCGAGCAGCAGGTGCCCGGTGCCGTCGAGGACCATCCGCAGGCCCCAATCCCGCAGGAACGGGACCAGGCCGGGCGCACCGGGTTCGGCCAGGACGTGGTCGAGCGCCGGACCCGGCATCGCCGCGGCGCCGAACCACTCGGCGACCCGGCGGTGCACGGCGGGCAACCGGTCGGCCCTGGTGTGCGTCGCCTCGGCCAGCAGGTACGCGCGCAGCAGCGGGTGGTAGGTGTGCCACAGCTCCCCCGCGTGCGCGACGGTGTGCATGGGGAAGTTGGCGCGCAGCAACTCGTCGATGATCCGTCCCGCGTGCTCTCCCGCCAGCTCCTCGGCCAGCGGCAGGCTGAAGCGGCCGGGAATCGCGGTGACGAGCAGGAATTCGAGGGTGCGGGCAGGCAGCGACTGCATCAGCTCGGCGACGAGGAAATCGGCGACCGCGTGCGAGGGCCTGGCCAGGGTAGTGAGCGCGGTGTCGCGGTCATCGGCGTTGGCGGCCAGATAGATCGCCGCGATCCGCACCAGCGCGGCCCAGCCGCGGGTGAGGGTGTGCACCATGTCCAGTTCGGTGTCGTCGAGCCGGCAGCCGTGCTGGACGAACAGCTGGGCGATCCGCTCCGGTGACAGCGTCAGTTCGGCGACGCCGATCCGGGTCAGCTTGCCCGCCAATTCCAGCGCGTGCCAGCGCAACGGCGGATCGAAACGGCCCGCGATCAGCACGGTGACCGTCGGGGGCAGATGGGCGAGGAGATACTCCAGACCGGCCAGTTGCAACGGGTCGGTGAGCAGGTGGGCGTCGTCGATGACCAGGACCGAGCGATCGAGGGTGATCGTCATGGCGTCGACCAGGTCGGCCGCCTGGTCGACCGATGTGCGCAGTGCACCGTCGGCGACGACATCGGCCGACGGGTCGAGGATCTGCGCGATCGCCGGGATCAGGTCACCGCGGTCGGCCATGCGGTCGGTGACGGTCAGCCAGCCGACCGCGGCCGAGCGCAGGCGCCGCGACCGGGTCACCCAGTCGACCAGGGCTACGGTCTTGCCGCTGCCCGCCGGTCCGGAGACCAGCACGGTGTGCCCGGCGGCGGCGTTGGCGCGGTCGAGCCTGGCATTGATCTCAGCTGATCGGACGGAGGCGAACGACAGTTCCGGGATGCTCGCATCGACGTCCGACGGTCTTTCAGCTATCGCTCGGTACGAGGTTGCCACGACCACACTCCTGAGCTCGTCCGTCTACCCTGCGGGGCCGATCCACCAGCAGGTTCGACGGTAGGCGAAACCCGACCTGCGCGTTTGCGGGTCGTGCGTCGTCGCGATGCTCGTTATCAGATCGTCGTCATCATGGCGGGTTACCGACGTCGGCTAACGATCGGCAATCGTCGTGTTCAGTCGGGCAGCCGGGACATACCGAGCAGGGTGAGCCCGAGGACATCGATGCGGGCGAGCACGCCGCGCATGGCGGTGTTGTCGGCGAGCTCGCCGTAGAGGGTGGTGGTGCCGGTGGCCGAATGCGCGCTGCGCCGGAGTTCGGGGAAAGCCCCGACGGCACGGTCGGTGAGCTCGCCCTCGATGACGAACTGATAGCGAACCGCACCTGATGTCGGCATGTGTCCCAGTGTCGACGCGCACCGCGGCGATCGCCTCATCCGCACGGGATGATTCCGGCGCTACCTGCGGCGAACCGGCCCGCCCTAGTTTTAAACATTCGTTTTTCTGTTTCCCGGACAGCGCGGCGATCGGCTCGATAGTGTCGCCCACACCCACAGCGGTGGGACAGCGCGAACCAGGAGACAACCATGAAGACCAACGCACGGCGGGCCGGCTTCGGCTTCACAGCTTTCACCGCGGTCGCCGCGGCCACGGTGCTGGTGGCACCGCAGGCCTCGGCGCTCGTGCAGGGCGTGACGGTCAGCGGCACCACCCACTACGTGGGCACCGCCTACACCGTCACCGCCGATGTCACCGCGACATCGTTCCTGTTCAAGGTGACCTTCACCGACAACGGCACCCAGATCGGCGAGCCGGTCTCGGTCTCCGGCGGCAAGGCCACCATCACCTGGACCCCGTCCACCCCCGGCTCGCACGAGATCAAGGCCGTCCAGGAGCTGATCAGCTCCAAGACCGTCACCGTCGAGGTCAGCGCCAAGCCGACCACCCCCGGCGGCGGCACCGGATCGGCCGATCTCGGCGGCCTGCTGACCGGTTCGGCCGGCTAGCTCACCGCGCTTCGACGGCCGCCGCGGACTACCGACCCGCGGCGGC
>NZ_JBSGVD010000036.1:0-73069 GCF_053608285.1 Nocardia sp. NPDC055053
GTATTTCGCGCGGCCCCTCGCGGGAGCTGACTCGTTCGGCCGTTGCCGGATGCGGGTGTCAGTAGGCCGATTCCGTGCGCGGGATCTCCGGCACCGGTGCCTGGGCGGGCTGCATCCCCATCGGTATTCCCGTGCCCGGCAGGGTCGGCGCCGCGGCGGGCGTCTGCGGGACGACCGGGGCCGCCGGTTCCAGGGGCAGCGGATCATCCTGCGGCGCATCGCCGTACAGCTGGGTGGGGTAACCGAGCGGGAACTGGCTCGGGTCGATCAGCTGCGGGTTCGGCGACACCGTCTCGTACGGCGAGGTGTCCGTCGGCTCGGTCGCCGGGCTCACCTCCAGCCCGCTGCCGGAGCCGATACCGCCCGCCGAGCCGGTCTCCGCCGGACCGGTGTCGGCGGTCTCGTGCATGCCGGGGCCCAGCGGCGCGATCGAACCGGCGGGGCTCGCACCCGGCTCCGACGAGACCGCGGTGTTGTCGACCCCCTGCGTCCCGTCGTTCATCACCGCGTACGCGCCGCCCGCGACCAGACCACCCGCCAGCAGGCTCGCCGCCGCGACGACGATCGCCGCACCCCGTTTGGAGTGCGCCGCGACCGCGACCGGCACGTCGGTGGCGTCACCGAGCGCGACCAGCGCGGCGCCCGCGGCCGGGGCGAACGGCGCCAGCCGACACGGCAGCACCGGCACGCCGAATCCGGCGGCCGCCTCGCGTACCGCGGGCGCGTCGGCGGACGAGCCGACGAGCACCACCGCGCCCGGCCGCACCGAGGCCGCCTCGAACTGATCCCGGGCCGCCGACACCCCCGTGCGCAGCGCGTCCGGAGTGGGCGCGCCGGTCTGCGAGAAGGCTGCGAGTACCCGGTGCCTGCCGGGATCGAGCAGTGTCATCGCCTGGTAGCCGGGCACCGCCTCGTAGACCAGCAGGTTGTCGAACTCGTCGAGCCAGGTCATCGCGCCCGCGACGAACAGATGCGCCGACTTGGCCGAGACCAGTGAGGCCGTGTGCCATCGCGTGGCCGCGAGCCGGGTGACGATCGCGCGCCGCTCGACGGAATCGCGGTAACTCACTGCCACCCCGGCGATCTCGTGCTCGTCGTCGAGTTCGGCGGCCATCGTGTCCAGTGCCACCTGCACCGCCGCGGCGATCTCCGCCTTGCTGTCCCCGCCCGCACGCACAGTGCGCCGCAGCAGCATCCGGTCGGTGAGCGTGTCGCCCGTCTCCGCGAAGGCCACCGCGTGCACGGCGCCTCGCTCGGTGCTGACGCCGAGAGTGATCACAGATCCTGCAGCCACAAGTCTTGCCTTCCCACGGGGGCAGATAACTTCGCGGTAGGTCGGTTGCGGCGAGAGATCACCGCGAATTAGCGTGCGGATGCACGCACGCTCATCTGATGATTCGTCACCAGCCCGGGCCCGGATGGGAGGAATTTCGCCCAGTTGTTGACACGCTGTCGGTAGACGCGTGTCGCGGATGTGTGGATACCGCTAGCCTGGATGGGTGGAAGTACACGCGCAGGCCCGGTCCAAGCAGAGCCGTCCGGACCCTGCGCTGGAGTTGCAGGACGACCCGCAGGAGCTGATGCCGCGCAAGCGGCCGACCCAGGAGCGCAGCAAGCGCAAGTTCGACGCGCTGCTGCAGTCGTCGCGGGAACTGCTCGTCGAGGTCGGCTTCGAATCGTTCACCTGTGAAGAGGTCGCGCAACGCGCCGAGGTGCCGATCGGCACGCTCTACCAGTTCTTCGCCAACAAGTACGTGATCGTCTGCGAGCTCAATCGGCAAGACCTGGTTGCGGTTTCCCGTGAGCTGGCCGACTTCCACGGCGAGATCCCGTCGCTGGACTGGTTGCGGCACATGAACCAGTTCGTCGATCATCTGGCGAATCTGTGGACCACCGATCCCTCGCGGCGCGAAGTGTGGCTTGCCATGCAGTCGACCCCGTCCACCCGGGCGACGGGCGCGCTGCACGAGAAGGAATTCGCCGAGGTGGTCTCGCAGATGCTGCGGCCACTGACCCCGCGCACCCCGCGCGCCCGGCGCACGATGATGGCCGAGGTGCTCGTGCACGTCGTCTACTCGATGCTGAACTTCTCCGTGCAGGACGAGCAGTCCAATGCCGACGCGGTCGCCGAGCTGAAGCGGCTGATGGTCGCATACCTGCTTGTCGCGGAAAAAGAATCGCGGACCGACCGCCACCCCGAGTCTTCGGCCGACAGCTAGGTCGCGCCGCACGTCGGCGACCGGGCCTGCGGTGAACAACTCGCCGGGTTCTGGGCGTTCCCGGCGAGTTACCCATGTACTCACGAGATCAGTTGTTGCGGCGGCCCGCGGTCAGTGTCGCCCCTCGATCAGGTCGGCGAGTTCGCCCGGGTCTTCCAGCACCACCATCGCGGCTGCTGTGTCACCGTCGTGGGTCAGGGACAGGTGGACTCGCGCGCGGGGCAGGAACTCCGCGGCCAGGCCGTGCAGTTTGATGCTCGGCCTGCCCCACGCGTCGTTGACGACTTCGATCAGCGGATACGGGTTGTCCCCGATCTGCGGGCTGCGCGCGAAGCGAGACGATGCCCAAGCCTTGAGCACCGCCTCCTTCGCGGCCCAGCGTGCGGCGAAGCTGCGGGCCGGGTCCGTCTGCTTGCTCTGGCAGTAGCGGCGTTCACCAGCGGTGAAGCTCTCCCTGAGCATCGTCGTCCCCGACCGTTGCAGCTGCTCGGCGAACTCGGAGATGGTCACCAAGTCCAAACCGATACCGAGAATCGTCACGAAGCGGCAGCTTACGACGCTTCGGTCGGCTGCGGAGCGATTTGCCCAGCGCCGCAACCCCATCCGTTCGCCCGGTACACACCCTCGCTGTCGAGCCTGGCCTCCGGCGAGAGCAGCATGTCGGCCTCGAGCTGACGGATCTGCTTGGCCGGAGTGCCGTCGGCGCCCAGGCGACGATCCGCGGGCTTCTCGTACAGCGCCGCGCCACCGCACATGGCCTCGGCGAAACGCTGCCTGCCCGCGAGCTGACGCGCCTGCGCCCGCTCCTGGTACTCGGCCCTGGCAGCCGGTTCGATCGCGGCCAGGAACGCCTGCGGATGAACCACCGCGAGCAGACCGGACACATGGCCGAAGCCGAGCGAGGTCACCAGACCCGCCTTCAGCGCGAACTTGTCACCGAAGCGCAGCGGTTCGCGCGCCCACACCAGGTGCGGGTAGGCAGCCATCTTCTCGTCGACACAGTCCAGGCTCCGGTTCGGCGGCACCACACCGTTTTCCAGCACCTGGCACAGGCCGATGAGCTGGAAGGCCGCCGCGCCGCCCTTGGCGTGGCCGGTGAGGCTCTTCTGCGAGACCACGAACATGGGAGCGCCGTCGGTGCGGCCCAGCGCGCCTGCGAGCCGCTCGTGCAGCTCCGACTCGTTGGGGTCGTTGGCCGCGGTGGAGGTGTCGTGCTTGGAGATCACCGCGATGTCGTCGGGCGTGACACCGAGCTTGCGCAGCTCGGCGGCCAGGCGCGAGCCGCTACCACCACGGCCCGCGCCCAGCGCGCCGAGACCCGGCGCGGGGATGGAGGTGTGCACGCCGTCGGCGAAGGACTGCGCGAAGGCGAGCACGCCGAGCACCGGCAGACCCATCTCCACGGCCACGTCACCGCGGGCCAGCAGCACGGTGCCACCACCCTGCGATTCCACGAACCCGCCGCGACGGCGGTCGTTGGCGCGGGAGAAGTAGCGGTCGCTGATGCCCTTGGCGCGCATGGCCGCCGAGTCCGCGGTGGCCGACATGTCACCGAAGCCGACGATGCCTTCGATGCCGAGATCGTCGAAACCACCGGCGACCACGACCTCGGCCTTGCCGAGCCGGATCTTGTCGACGGCTTCCTCCACCGACACCGCCGCCGTGGCGCACGCCGCGACCGGGTGCACCATGGCGCCGTAGCTGCCGACGTAGGACTGCACGACGTGCGCCAGCGCGACGTTGGGCAGCGCCTCCTGGAGGATGTCGTTCGGGCGCGGCTCGCCGAGCAGGTTGTCGACGTAGAGCGAGCGCATCGAGGACATGCCGCCCATGCCGGTGCCCTGGGTGTTGGCCACCAGGCTCGGGTGCACCCAGCTCATCAGCTCGTCGGGGCTGAAGCCTGCGCCGACGAACGCGTCGACGGTGCAGACGATGTTCCACAGCGCGACCCGGTCGATCGAGGCGGCCATATCCGCGGAGACACCCCAGATCGTGGGGTCCCAGCCGGTCGGGATCTGACCACCGACGACGCGCGAGAGCTTCGCCTTGCGCGGCACCCGGATCTCGGTGCCCGCCTGACGGGTGACGGTCCAGTCGCTCGAATCGGCGACCGGGCTGATCACCGTGTGCTCGGGATCGGCGGTGTGGAAGGCACGCGCCTCGGCCTCGCCCGCGACCGTGAAGGTCAGGTCCTGGTCGAGGAACACCGAGGTGAGCAGCGGCGCCGCGTTGTCGAGCATCGCGCCGTCGTCCTCGTAGCGGCGCACGCCGCAACGCTCGACGACGGTGTCGTGGTAGCGCTCGGCCAGCTCGCCCTCCGGCACGAAGTCCCCGGATTCGGTGTCGTACCAGCCCGGTTTCGGGTCGTTCTCCCAGCGGATCAGACCGGTGGTCCAGGCCAGCTCGAGCACGCCCGCGGCCGAGAGCTTGTCCTCGACCTCCATCTCGAAGCGGGTGCGCGAGGAGCCGTACGGGCCGAGCTCGGCGGCGCCGACGATGACGACCATGTCGCTGAGGTCGGCGGTCACCGCACCCCATTCCGGCACGGGCAGTACCGAACTCAGGGTGGGCGGCGCGGGCAGCGCGGCGATGGTCGCGGCGGTGGCCGCTTCCTCCTCGCTCGCGGCCGCGGCCTCCTGGGCCTGCTTGGCCAGCGCGGGCAGGTCGAGCTTGGCGCGCGCCAGACCACCGGTGAGGTCGATCTGCTGCGGCCCGGTCTCGGTCACCTGACGGGCCCGCGAGGTGCACCACTTGAGCAGCTCGTCGGCCATCTCGGTGGTCGACCAGGTGTGCACACCGGCCTTCTCCACGGCCTCGACCATCGGGTCGTTGTGGCCCATCAGCCCGGTGCCGCGCACCCAGCCGATCAGCGCGTGCACCATGGTGACCCGCGCGGACCACGACTTCTCGGCCCGCCACCGGGTGACCACCGCGTCGAGCGCGGCCTTGGACTCGCCGTAGGCGCCGTCGCCGCCGAAGAGGCCACGGTTGGGCGAACCCGGCAGCACCACATGCAGTTTCGCGTCGACGTCGTGATCGGCGCCGAGGGCGGACAGCCCGCCGATCAGCCGCTCGACCGACCACAGCAGGACCCGCATCTCCATCTCGGCGCGAGCGCCGGCGTCGGCGAGATCACCGGCGACGCGCGGTGCCGCGAACGGCAGCAGCAGCGTCGGGGTCATGGCGTCCTTGACCTTGATCTTGGCGCCGCCCGCGTTGTCGACCTGCTCGGTGCCGACCCACTCGATCAGCGCGTCCAGATCCTGGTAGGAAGCCATGTTCGCCGGGACGACCCACAGCGCCGCGCCGTGGCGGGCGTTGTCACGGTACAGCGAACGGTAGAACCGCAGCCGCTCGTCGTTCAGGCGGGAGGTGGTGACCACGACCGTGGCGCCACCGGAGAGCAGCTTGCCGGTGACCGCGGCCGCGATGGAACCCTTGCTGGCGCCGGTGATCACGGCGACGTCGTCGGACCACAGACCGGCATCGGTGGTGTCGAGCGCGGCTTCCGCGATCTGGGCGTACACGCCTGCCAGCACCGAGCGGGCCTCGTGCATGGCCCGCTGACGCCACCAGTTCGCCTGCGCGGCAACGGCTTCGCCCGCGCCGGCGTAGCCGGTGATCGGCTGCCCGGCGGTGGCGGCGTCGTCGCCGAGCCACAGGGTGGCCAGGTCCTCGCGGGCGGTGGCCCAGCGGTCGTCGATCAGCACGGCCTTGCGGGCGTCGAACGCCGGGGCGACCAGCCGCGGCCAGTCCGTGCCGAGCTCGGCCGAGACCAGGTCGACGAGCGTGTCCTCGGTCGCCTCGGGCGCGCTGACCTGCTCGCTGAGGCCGAGCTGCTCGAGGATCACCCTGGCCGCGGTGGCGAGCACGCCGTCCCGGCCGGTGATCTGCTCGGTGAACTCGCCCAGCGCCGCCGCGTCGACGGTGCCGCCGGACGCGCCACCCGCCGAGGGCAGCGAGACCGCGACACCGCGTCGCGCCGCGACGGCCTGCACGGCGGCGTCGATGGCCGCGTCGACCGAGGCCGCGTCGCTCAGCGCACCGCCGACGAGCCCGCCGAGGTCACCGCCGCGCACGCTGGCGCCTTCGCGGGTGCCGAGCGAGACCTCGGCGGTGACGTGGCTGGCCCAGCCGTCGCCCAGTTCCCAGACCTTCTTGACCCGGTCGGCGATGGCGGCGGGCCGCTTGCCGGAGGGGCCGAAGACCTTACGCAGGTGGTCGCCGATGGCATCGGTGAGCACGGTGCCGAACGGCTTGTAGGTGCGGGCCAGGCGCTCGACGGTGGCCGACAGGGCGCCCATGTCGGCGTCGGCGGCACCGTCGATGGCGCCGAGCGAGAGCTCGGAGCCGAGGTCGACCAGCAGCTGGTTGCGGCGCGACGACACGCCGTCGCAGAGGCCTTCGATCGTGTCGACCGGGCCGATCTGGTCGAGCCGCAGCTTGGTCCACAGCGCGATGAGCACGCGGGTGGCGTCGGCGGCGGAGAAGGAGATGTCGTCGGGACGCGGGCCACCGGTGGCGACCGGGGCCGCGGCTACCGGTGCGGCGGCAGGGGCTGCCGCAGGCGCCTCGGCCGGGGTCTCCTCGATGTCGTCGACCGGGGCGGGATCGGTGTCGGTGGCGTAGACGACCGCGGCATCGCGCTCGACATTGACCACTTCGACCGTCGCCCCGCCGAACGCGGGCAGCTTCAGCGTCTGCGAGGCCAGGTTGGCCACCGTCGGGGTGGCGCCGAGGCCGATCTCGACGAACCGCTCCACGCCGAGGCCGCCGTGCGCGGGATCGGTGAACAGCAGGTCCTGGGTCTCGATCCAGCGCACCGGGCTGGCGAACTGCCAGGCCAGCAGCTCGATCAGCACCACGCGGCACAGTTCGGCCTCGCGCGCCGCCCAGCTGTCGAAGTCGGCCAGCACCGCGGCCAGCGGCTCGGACGGCACGAGTTCGGCGATCTCGGTGAGGAATTCACGTTCCAGCGAGAACGGGCGCGGCACCAGGTTCGGGATGTAGCGGCCGACGAGCACCTCCGGGCGCACCTCGGTCGGCAGCAGCTGCTCGAGCTTGTGCCGGAACTCCGGGACACCGTCGCGCAGCACCGAGGAGTGGAACGGCACGTCGATGCCGGGCACCAGGATGAACGCCCGCTTGCCACCGAATTCCTCGCGACGCCGGTCGATCTCGGTCTCGAGCGCCTCGAGCCCGGCGACCGTGCCCGCGATGGCGTACTGCGAGCCACGCAGGTTCAGGTTAACGACCTCGAGGAACTCACCGGTGGCCGCGCCGATGCCGTTGACGAAGTCGATGACCTCGGCATCCGGCAGCCCGATCTGCGACGGGCGGATGGCGGCCATCCGGTAGTCGCTGCGGCCCTGCGCGTCGCGCGGGACCAGCTCGTGCATGGCCGAGCCACGCTGGAACACCACCTCGAGCACGGCCTCCAGCGGCAGCACCCCGGCGACGGCGGCGAGCGCGTTGTACTCACCGACCGAGTGACCCGCCAGCATCGCGCCCTCGACGAAGGCGCCCGCCTCGCGCAGCTCGGCGACCTGGGCGACGCCGAGGGTCGCCATGGCGACCTGGGTGAACTGGGTCAGGTGCAGCACGCCGTCCGGGTGCCGGTGTTCGACACCGCGCGCCTTGAGGTAGGTCGGGTTGTCGCGCACCACCGCCAGGATCGAGAAACCGAGGGCTTCGCGGGTGTGCGCGTCGGCACGCTCCCACACCTGCTTGGCCGCCTTCGAGCGGGTCAGCGCGTCCAGACCCATCCCCTTGCGCTGGATGCCCTGGCCCGGGAAGGCGTAGACGGTCTTCGGGGCGGCGGTGCGCCCGGTCGCGGTCATGACCAGGTCACCGTCGACGCGGCAGGAGACCTCGACGATCTCGCTGCCCGCGTCCACCGCGATCCGCTCCACCCGCACGTCCACGGTCGCGCCGGGGCGCACCATGCCGAGGAACCGGGTGGTCCATGCCGTGAGAGTGCGTGCGGGAACGGAGCTTTCGGGATCCACCGCGACGACCGCGTGCTGGGCGGCGGCCGAGAGCCACATGCCGTGCACGATCGGGCTGCCGAGGCCGGCCAGCTTGGCCGCGGCATCGGAGGTGTGGATCGGGTTGTGGTCGCCGGAGACCGCGGCGAAGGCGTGCATGGCGCGCGGGGCGGCCATGGTGACGTCGCGGCGACGGCGGCGCGGGGTGTCGGTGGCCTCGTCGGACACCGCACCGGCCGCGCGCGGCGGATCGGTGAGCTCGCCCGCGCCGTTGCGGCCGCGAATGGCGAACCGCTCGACCAGCCTGGCCAGCGGCGCCGCCTCGAGCCCCTGATCGAGGATCAGGCCGACCGTGACGGCCACCTCGACGACCCGGCCCATATCGGTGTCGACGACCGCGCCGCTCTCGGCCCGCACCACGAGAATGCCGGTCTCCGCGGGCAATTCGCTCAGCAGCTCGATCTGGTGGTCCAGGTGGACCAGATCCAGCATGCCCTCGATCACCGAACCGCCCTTGCCGGTGCGCGCCGCGCCGAGCACCGCGAACACCGCGGGCCAGCAGGCGCCGACGAGCACGTCGGGCGCGGTGCGGCCGAGGGTGCTCAGCGTGGCGGGCAGACCCGAACCGGTGACACCGGCGTGGTCGGCGACCAGGTCGGGCATCCAGGCCAGGTTGAGGTGCGCCACACCGGCTTTCACCTCGGGCAGCGACTGACCGGCGGCCACGCCGAGCAGCGCCGACATGGCGGTCTCGGCATCGGCTTCGGTGATCACCGGCGCGCCACCGGAGTAGATGCTCACCGGCACGGTGATGCGGATCTTCACCGCGTCCCGGCCCAGCAGCGGCACCGCCAGCTCGACGTAGCCGAAATCGGCCTCGGGACCGGAGATCTCGGTCAGCGTCGCGCCGGTGCCCTGATGCACCGCGCTCCCCTGCTCCACGACCCACTCGCCGACGGCGCCGAGGCGGTGCACCGGGTTGACGGTGGTGCGGCCGGCCCACTGCACGTCGGGGGCGGCGAGCACGGTGTCGATCGGGCCGGTCACGACACCGGCGACGCGGCGCGCGTCCACCGGCGACGGCACGACGCCCGCCCGGACCAAGCTGTAGGCGGTGTCCTGCTCGAAGCGGTCGAGCAGCTCGCCCACCGGCTCGTCGACCCGGGTGATGCCCGCGACCGCGACGGTGCCGGGGATGACACACACCTGGTCGGCCGAGTAGCGCGGATCATGGGCCTGCCACAGCGAATCCGAGCGCCACCAGCGACGCACGTCGGCGTCGACGACGGGCACGAAGTTCACCGGCTTGCCCGGCGTCTTGCACAGCGAGACGAAGAACGGCACGTCGGCCGGGTGCAGCACGGTCTCGGCGACGCTGGGGTACTGCTTCTTCAGCTCACACAGCGCCTGCACCGGGTGCTCGAAGGCCTCGTCGTCGGCGAACAGCGTCTCGATCTCGCCGCTGTCGGCGGGGTGCAGCCGGGCTTCGGTGCGCCGCATCATCTCCGCGAACCGGTCGCGCCAGCTGATGTCGAGCCAGTCCGAGCGGGTGGCCTCGCGGATCGCGTCGCCGATGTCGCTGCCGCAGTCGAACGAGATCGGGACCTCGCTCGAGACCGCGAGCGAGACATAGCGTTCCAGCCACTGCTGGTAGGTCATGGTGGCGACGTCGCCGAAGTAGGGCTTGGCGGTGGCGTCGAGCGCCGCGATGATCTCCGCGCGCCGGGCGGCGACGGCCTCGGCGTCACCGGCGACCTCGTCGAGCAGACGGCCCGTGCGCGAGGCGGCGTTGTCGATCTCGTGGATGTCGGCGCCCAGCTGGCTGCGGCCCGAGGCCATGCCGCCGGAGGCGGTGCCCGCACCGACCCAGTCGGGGGTGCCGGGGGTGTCGACGAGCAGCTGCTTGACCTCGGGGGCGGTGGTGGCCTCGAGGGTCGCCATGGCGGCGGTGCCGACGAGCACGCCGTCCAGCGGCATCGCCGGGTAGCCGTGGTTGGTGGCCCAGGTGCCGGTCAGGTAGTCGGTGGCCCGCTCTGGGGTGCCGATGCCGCCGCCGACGCAGACCACCACATTGGCGCGGTTGCGCAGCTCGGCGTAGGTGGCCAGCAGCAGGTCGTCCAGGTCTTCCCAGGAGTGGTGCCCACCGGCCTTGCCGCCCTCGATGTGCATGATCACCGGGTAGTCCGGCACGGCGTCCGCGATGCGCAGCACCGCGCGGATCTGGGCGACGGTGCCCGGCTTGAACGCGACGTGGCTGATGCCGGCCTCGGTCAGCTCCTCGATCAGCGCGACGGCCTCGTCCAGCTCGGGAATGCCCGCGGTGACGATCACGCCGTCCAGCGGCGCACCCGCCGCGCGCGCCTTCTGCACCAGGCGCTTGCCACCGAGCTGCAGCTTCCACAGGTAGGGGTCGAGGAACAGCGAGTTGAACTGCACCGCGCGGCCCGGCTGCAGCAGCTGGCGCAGCTCGGTCATCCGGTCGGCGAAGATCTGCTCGGTGACCTGACCGCCACCGGCCAGCTCGGCCCAGTGACCCGCATTGGCCGCGGCCGCGACGATTTTCGCGTCGACGGTGGTCGGGGTCATGCCGGCGAGCAGGATCGGCGAGCGGCCGGTGAGCTTGGTGAACGCGGTCTCCACGACAATGCGCCCGTTGGGCAGCCGCACCGGCTTCGGCGCGAAGGCCGACCACGGGGTGGCGGCCTCGGGGGCAGCGCCGGGGGTGAGCAGGCTGCGCTGGCCGGGGCGGGTGGCGGCGGCGACAACGCCGACGCCGGTGCCCTTGAGCGAACCGCCGGTGACCCGCGAGAGCAGGTCGCCGGGGCCGAGATCCAGGATCCACTCCGCGCCTGCCTCGACGACGGAGTCGACGGTGGCGACCCAGTCGATCGAGTCGACCAGGATCTGCTGGGTCAGCGAGGCGGCGAGCTCGGCGTCGAGGTCACACTGCCGGGCCCAGCCAGCGACCAGGTCGACGGTCTCGGCCAGGGCCGGGTGGTGGAAGGCGATGTCGACGGCGACGTCCTCGAACACCGGCGCGAACACCGCACCGCCACGAATCTTGCTCTCCCGCTCGCGAGTCTGCTCGTCGTGCAGCTGCGCGCACTTGGCCCGCACCCGATCGAGCTGGGCGGGAGCGCCCGACAGCACGACCCGCCTGCGGCCGTTGCGGATCGACACCACCGCGGCGAGCGCGGGATCGACACCATCGGCGACCTCGGCGACGATCGCCCGCAGCTGCTCGGGATCGACATTGGACACCGCGACCATCGGCGAGCGCTCGCCCACCGGCATCAGCCCGCGCCTGCGCGCGACGAGCCCGGCGGCTGCACCGACGAGCTGGGCGATGGCCAGCAGCTCCGCGTCGCGCGCGCCACCCGCCTCGACCGCGGCGGCGGCGAACAGACCCTGCGAATGCCCGACGATCGCGACCGGCGGGTGCTCGGCCGTGTCGAGACCCTGCAGACGCAGCGCCCTGGTGGCCGCGAGCTGGGCGAGCAGCACGCCGGGCATCGACACAGCGGCCGAACGGAGCACGGAGTCCGCGGGCACCGACGAGGGCTCTTCCGGCTCGTCCAGCTCACTCTCGAGCATCCAGCCCATCGGATCGAAGCCACCGGGACGCACCACCAGCAACTGCGAAGCAACCGGCTCGATCAGCGTCGCGGCCTCGTGCACCAGCGCGGTCAGCTCGGGTTCGAGCGCGCTGTCGCGACCGATCTCCTCGAGCTCGCTCAGCCACTGCGCACCCTGCCCACCGAAGGCCAACGCATATCCGGCCCCGTTGCACAGCTGCTCCACCAGCGCCGCACGGACACCCGACGCCTGGCCACGACCAGCTTTCGCGGTCGACTCCATGCCCATCTCGGTGCTCTCGTTGATCGTCAAGACGCTCGACTTCCTTCTCCTGGCGCTCCGCCCACCGACGGCACGCACACGTATCCGGCAGCCCCTCGGGCCTGTTGAGAGCCACGATCGCACAAAATCATGAGGAAAGCCTCACGTTTCCCGCCCCTACGCCGGCTACCGCCGAGTATTTAGGCACGTCCGTACCAAAATTATCTGAAACATGACCCCGCCTCATGTTTGAACGCGCAGGTGGGGCCTGTTACTTCGCTTCGCAAACATGAGTGGCCCTCACATTGAGGGTTACCAAATCGTTATAATCCCAGGTCGTGTTACCGACGAGTACGACATGCCGCCCCAACGCTTCGCGTAGCCGGATTTGCCCGGTAGAGTTTGGACGGTCGTACACATCCAGCGCGAGTGGCGAAATTGGCAGACGCGCCAGATTTAGGTTCTGGTGTCCACGGACGTAGGGGTTCAAGTCCCCTCTCGCGCACAGATTCCTGGCACACGTGCCACTTTCGGGGCTCCAGCGTGTTCGAGTGCACTCGCACACGAAGCAGAACACCTTGCACGTCCTTGACCTGCATGTACGTAAAACACAGGTGGCAGCTATGCCACTTTCAGCCTGTTCGGCGCCCTCGGTGCCGGGTCCGGTGGACGCCGGTGATCGAGCCCGTCATCCCGCCGCGGACCCCTCTTCAGGAACGCATCCACGGCCCGCTGCCGGTGCGTTTCATCCGCCACACAACCGACCCGGAGATCATCTACGGCTTCGCTGTCGTGGGTGATGCGGGCCGCGTCACCGACCGCGCGGCGCTCGCGGCGCTGGGCTGGCTACCGGGCACCCGGCTGACGGTGTCGTGTCCGGAGGACCGGCTGATTCTCGTGCGCGAGGCGACCGATGGCAATCACTGCCGCCGACCTCGTCGACACCGCACCAGCAGCCCCGACCTTCGCCGAGGTGATCCCGCGCGTCCGGGCACGTTTGTCGGCGGGTACCGCGCGTACCTACGGAACCCCTTTCGATCTACTCGAAATCACTGTGGCCGGAACGGTCTTTGACCGAGCCCACCGCCCTCGGCTTCACTCGCTCAGGTGCGCATCGACGGCGTGAAATCCAAGTGCGCTGGCTGGCGCGGTTCATGCACAGTGACTTCTGCTGTTCGGCCGATGCCAGTGTCCGTTGCCATTTGATGGTGACGCAGAAGATGGGTCGTGAGCGGCCGTGCGCCGAGTATGGAGGGGTGTCAGCCCGACATTCTTATCGAGGACCGTGCGGGAACTGGATCAAGGCCGGGTGCAGGCGTGGTCGCCATTGAACGAGCCGGCGCTTCCGGTGCCGGTGGGGAGGTTACGGGTGGCGTCTGCGTATGCCTCCCCTGGGGTCGTCCCTTTACCGAAGCCCACGATCGGGAACCCTGCGACGATCGCGAGCGGACTCGTCACGACTGCACCGCAGCCGTTCGCGAACGTCACCACCATCCGGCAGTCGATGATGCCTTGACCCTTGCACGCTCGGTCGGCGGCTCGAATGGCGTCGGCTTCCGTCGGGTGGTTGACCGAAAACGCGTAGACGTTGCCCCACACGCTGAGGGAAGCGGCGCCCCAGTTGACCGGGTCGGCGGCGGCGGGCGGTGCCACGAGGACGGCAGCGGCGCTCACCGAGAGCGCGGCGGCCGCAAAGGACTTGTTGAACATGTGGTGTGTGCTTCCTCTGCGCGCCGACCAGGTGCGGCGATCGCATGGAAGATACCGCAGCGCATGGACGCGAGGTCGCCCCAAAAGTCTTGGGGTCACGGCAAAGACCGTCACGAACTGCGGCGTTCGTGAGGGTCGAGATCGATGGGGCTCGCGCGCCACTGATGGCCCGTGCCTGCCGCGGCCGCCAAGCTGACCGATTCACCGACAAACTGCGCCAGAATTGACCAGCACAACCATGATGAGTGTTCGCCGTAGCCGTTGCACGACAGAGGCGCCGGATGCTCACGCTGTGATGAGCGACCCGAGACTTTGGGGTTGTGCTGTTCGTGAGCTTTGCGGCGGGAGGCGGGAGCAGTCGCTAGACGCGCAGTTCTCGTATCGTGTTGAGGTCGATATCGAGGATCTTCGCTTCGTGCTCGATGGGCACGGGGACTCCCCCTGAGTTGTCGATGGCGCGAGGCTATCCGACTCGCACGAAGCCGCCTCCGCACTACCGGTCCCACCGCGCCTTGGTGGCGTGGTCGTAGCGCCCGGGGTGGACAACCTCACCTGTGACGTCGCGCTGCACGGTTGAGGTCCGTTGGCATCGGCGAAAACTGACGTCATCGGTTGGCGTGTCCCCACTGCGTCGGCGTGCCTGCCGAACGCACGCTCATGCCGATTACCGTGCACTGGCGGGTCAGTCCGGGGTGACCTGCGTCCAGGTGTCGCCGCCGTCGTGGGTCAGGTATAGGCGATCCTCGCGGTCAGGAACCGAGGCGTACTCCAGGACCGCGAATCCTAGTTCAGGCGTGAAGAATCCCCCCTTCGCGAGGGTCGGTGTCTGATACATGTCCGTGCGCGGGTTCAGTGTTGTCGCCCAGGTGCGCCCGCCGTCGTGGGTAGTGCGCAGCGCCGTCGGGGCATCGCCGTCACCAGTCGGCATTACCACGACCAGGTCGTGAGTGCTGGTGGCTCCGATCAATTTGGCAGGAATGCGCGGGGGTGCGAGAGCACCGAGGTCGGTGAATGTCACGCCACTGTCGGTGGAGGAGAACAGATGGAATTCCCCGGACGACGGATCAGCCTCACCCGCCACCGCGCATGTCGCTATCAGTTCGGCCTGCGAGACCGCCGCCAGCCGCGGAGGGTTCGGATTGACGCACGGCAAAGTCCACGACGACCAGCTGCCATCGACGAAACGTGCGCCACCGGCGGGAGATTGGGAATTGTCAGGGCTGCTGACCATGACAACGAACCAGCTCGACGATCCGGCTCGCGTCAGTCCCAGCTCGACATAGGTTGATCGGTGAGCGCTGGAGGCGACATCGATCTGGAACGGTTGCGAGGCTGTGAAGGTATCGACGCCGACCGGACTGCTGAGCATTCGAACCTCACTGGTGCGCGGGTCGAAGAGCGCGATCTGCACGGTGCCGTCCGAGATCACAGGGTCGGTCCACTCGGTCGGTGCCATTCCCACCGGCACACCGACCCGGTGCCAGCTGCCGCCGCCGTCATGAGTGGAGTACAACTCGCGCTCGCGTTCTACGCCTGTGCCGGGGTGATAGGCCCATCCGTTACGGGAATCCGCGAACACGAGGCGAGTCACGGCGAACGGTGGCGGTGTCGACTTCCGCCAGCTTTGCCCGCCATCGGTGGTGTGGAACAACTCCTTGCACGTAGCCTTGCCGCAGCCCTCCCGGTAGCCGAGAATCCAGCCCTCGTCCGCGGTTACGAAGGTGACCGCGGTTGTCTGGAAAGCTGGCTGCGGATCGTCCAGCACACCGCAGCTCATCACGCTCAACAACAAGATGGCAATCGTGGTCTGTCGAATCAATGTGCTCCACTGCCGCATTCGGACTTCCTCCCACGGTCGAACATCGATCAGAGCGTCAGACCAGCCACCCTCGCGATCCAGATGAGGGTGGTGCCGTCTTCGAGGCCGAGTTCACCGACCAGAAGAGGGCCTAGCCGACAGCCTCCTGGTATCCGCTCTTCTCCTTGGCGGCAATTGTTTTCGCGGCATGGGCGGCGGCATCGGCCGGGGTGCGGTGGCGTTTGGTGTTGACGGTGCCTACGGTGCCTTCTTTGCCGTGCCGGGTGGCGACGGTATCGAGGCCGGGATCGGTGACGATCTCCCAGAACTTGGTGCCGTGCGGACCGGCGGCTTCGAAGTATCGGCGAGTGAGTCCGGGGCCGCGCCGCTGGCCGCCGAAGAGCATCATGGTTTCGGGCGCGGCCTGTTCGAGGTGGTCGGCGAAGAGACTCAGGAACGAGGTCGCGAGGATCCATGACAGCGACTTCTCCCACCACGCTTCGGACGGAGGCCCATCCGTGTGCGTGAAGACCCGGCCGTCGGAACTCGGCGACACATCGGAGAATACGGTGTCGACCGTCCCGTCGCGGCCGACCACCAGCGCGCTCAGGGTCGACAGCACGGGGTCCCACCCGAGTTGCTCGTCAGGGCGCAGTGCGGCCGTGTACTTCGCCCCGAGTTCGCGCATGCGCCCCCGCTCCTGCCGCACCTCGGCGGGGCCGAGGAGCCGCAGACCGATCTCTCCGATCCGCCACCCGGCGTAGCCGATGTGCTCCCACAGCGTGCGCAGTGTCGCGGGTAGCGGTGCCGTGAGCTCGGCTTCGAGAGCGTCGATATCCGCTGGCGTGGCGGGCGGGCCGATTTCCACCTCGAACCCGTGCAGACCGGGCGAATGCTCGGTGAATCCCTGTGCCACAAGGTATTCGGCGATCTCGCCGAGGGCGGCGACATGCCAGGCCGGGTCGCGATTGTCGTCGCGGATGCGAGCGCGGACCCATTCGGCGACAGTCAGTTCCTCGCGTGTCCGATAGCCCTTCCAAGTCACCCACTCCAGGGTCGACAGCGCCGCACCGGCGCGGTACAACTCCAGCTCCCGGCGTTCGTGAGCCGCCGCGAGTTCCGCGTCCACCGCGAAGTGGAGCCGGTCGAAGGCGACCAGGAGCTCACTGTCGGCCTCGGGCCGGTAGAAGGTGCGCATGATCGCCGCCCGACCTGGTAGGTACCACGGATCGGACTCGGCGTATTTCGCCGCCACGCAGGTGGCTTTCATTCGGGTGAAGGCGTTTTCGGCGGCTGCCTCGCCAGGAAAAGTGAGCCCGATCGTGTCGAAGCGGCCGTTGTTGACGCCCCACCGGTACACGATCTGGTCGAGATAGCGCACCAATTCGACGAATTCGTTGCCCGACGCTGTCCACAGCAACGCGCGCTCGGATTGCTCGCTGCTCTCGCCAAGGAAGCCCTGCATCCCGTGATAACCGATCGGACTCGGCTGGAAGGGAACGTCGCACATTCCGAATCCGTCGAAGGCGTGGATATCGCCGTCCGAGTCGAGGAACCACACCTCTCCCGTGCCACGGTCGGTGAGCAGACGTCGCCGCACGGTGGTGCCCGCCAAGGTCCCGAGGTCGTCGTCACTGATCCGGGCGAGCGGCCGCCCCGCCGCACGGGCTCGCTCGCCCTTGCCGAGCAGGGCGCGCCGTGCCGAATCGGCCTCTCCCGACAGCACGCCGGCGAGCCGGGCGCGCATGTCGTCGGAGATGAGCGGATCGTCCCACCCCCGTCCACGGGACAGGTTGTCGGGCTCGATGGCGTCGACCGCGAGGGATTCCCACCTGGCGTAGGCGATGCGGACCAGGTCGTACTCATCGGCTTCCACCGCGGCGATGATGCCGACGGCCAGCGCGTACTTGAACACCCGCTGTTCGGTCTCGTCCAGCGGTGTGGTCCAGTCGATGATCTCACGCAGCAGTTCGACCAGGGGCCATCGCTGCTTCACGTGATCGGTGACGGCATTGGCGTAGTGCGCGGCAGCGCGATGGTCGTACCGATCGCTCAACCGCTCCATGACATCCCGGTGCACCTCCGCCGAGAAGATCTCGCCGAGCGCGTTTCCCATCCGCCAGATGCTGCGTCGTTCGGTGAACAGCCGCTCGATCAACGCCGTGCGCGCGGTGTCGGAGTTCAGATTCCGCACCGCTGAATACAGGTTGGCGACCACATCCTCGAGCTGATCGTCCACCGTCCGCCCGTGGCTGAGCACCACGCTGTGAGCGCGGTCGGAATCGGCGTAGCGACGTCCGTAGTCGTCGAGCGCCGCGATGAGAAAGTCCTGCGCACCAGGGTGCCGGAAGCGATACAGCTGGTGGCCCGCGACATTGCGAGCGCTTATCCCGGGATGGGACACGATGGTGTCGATCATGGCGGCGGCGGCCCGCACGGCCTGCTCGGGCGACGCCCGGTGCAGCACAGACTGCTCGTCGAGCGAATCGAACAGCTGCTGCCACAGCGCTTCGACCGTGCTGGCGGGAGCGGGCAGGTCCGCCAGCCGCAGCAGCTCATCGAACACCGGCGGATGATGCGCCACCGGGGCCAGTGCGAGGCAGACCGCCTTCTTCAGTTCGTCGTTGTGCATCTCGGCGACGATGTCGGAGGCATCCGGCTCCGGTGTGTGCTCGAGCAGCCGGAGCAGCACCGGAACGAAGGCGCTGTCCGGGGAGTCCACCCGCAGCCCCTGGACCACGCGGGTGCGCACCGGGGCGGGCAGGTACTCGATACCGGTCGCGGCCAGCGCGGCCCGATCGGGGTGCGCACTGCCGAGCATGGCGTTCAGCGCCCATTCGATCACTTCGGCGTGCGATTCATCGATGTCCGCGCGCAGCAGAACACGGTGTGCGACAAGCTCGCTCAGACCGGCACCCTCGATCTCGGCCAGAACGGCGGCGTGGTCGCCTTCGCCAAGCCGCTGCAGGTAGGAGGACGAAGTCTGGGCGTCGGCCAGCCGGAGGTCGAGCTCCGCACGGGTCAGCACCGGTTCGGTCTCGCACAGTTCGTGGGCTCGACGCAGGGCGGTCAGGCACGCGCCGCTGTACGGGTCTTTGCCGAGCAGCTCTCCGGCCGCCGCGGCGAGCGCGGCGCCGTCGCGTACCAGCGGCGTCACCGCGGACAGCGCCCACACACGGAGCGGCCAGGCGCAGGTGGACGCGGGCAGCAAACGGACGAGGGTGTCCGCGGCCGGGCTGTGATCGCGGCCCGCCTGCCGATCCGCTTCGGCGCGCGTCAGTGCCGTGCCCGTCGTGACGGGTAGACGATCCAGGGTGGTGCCCACCTGTTCGGCGGTGAGCGTTCCGTTGTTCAGGCCGTGAACGATCCAGCTCGCCCGGCTCAGCGGGAGGTGCTCCGGTGCCATCTCCATGGCCGTGAGCGCGGCCCGCGTTCGCGCGTCGTCACCGGAGGCGACGAACTGCTGTAGCAGCGAACGGCGGACGCGGAACTCCGGCACGGACGCCACGTCGCCGTCGATCGCCAGCGTGCCGAAGACCTCGGCGAAGGCGCCAAGCAGATCGGAACGATCTCCGGCGCGGCCGATCTCGGCGAGTACGCGGGCGCGTTCGTCGTCCTGCACGAGCAGGGAGGTGTGCAGCAGCCAATAGATCGCCAGATGCGGATCCTGGTGCAGCAGTGGCAATTCCGCCTCGAACACCTTCCGTGCGGCGTCGGTGTCGCTCCACAGGTGCGTGAAGTGCCCTGCGGCGCTGGAGGTCAGGTCCTCCGCGGACTGCATGGGCTTTCCGTCGCGCAGCAACGGCTGCGCCAGCAGCCACACGAGCCACTGATAGCGCTCCGCGAGTTCGGCGCTGGTCGGGGCGGGTTCGGAGTCAGCGGCGGACGTCGGCGGGCGGAAGGAGTCGCGAATATCGAATGTCGACCGCTCGTCTTCGTCGTTCGCCTCGGCGCGCTCGAGCTCGTCCCGGTAGGCCAGCCAGTCGTCGAAAGAGCCGAACCACAGTTCCAGTTCCCGTGTTTCGTGATTCTGCCACCACACCCCGCCGCTGCCGCGAAGATCCAGCAGCGTGTAGTCGTCTCCTTCGTCATCGATGACGACGAAGCCGCTCAGCGATTTGTCGATCGCTCCGAAGTACGGGTAGTTGATCGCCACGTGGGCGTCCACGAGCGAGCCGCGGTCGCCCACCCAGTACTCGAGCAGCCGATCGTCGATGGCGCCGGCCACACGAGCGGGTACGGGCACGCCGAAGTAGCGGGTGGCGGATTGATGCAGGTCCATGGGGTCTTTCTGGGAATCGAAATGCGCTGTGCCGGTAGGAAAGATGGGTCCCTGGTCCGAGATGGCTCGCCACGAACGATCATTCCATTCGGGACGCTACCGTTCGGCTGTGACAAGAAGGGCGACGACGGCCAACACAGATGATTGGCACCATGTTCCCCGCTCGGACAGCTTCGCGGCAGGCACACCGGCAACTTCAGCGTCCGGCTCGACGACGGAGACGGCAACGAGGTGCTCCGGGTGACCAAGCAGCTCACCATCGCAAGCTCCTAGCGCTTCCACACAGGCAGGCTTTTCACCGCGGCGACACGGTGAAAAGCCTGCCCATGCGTGGGCCGCAGCTCATTCACGGGCGCCCAGCATGGCCTTGTATTCCAGGATGTAACGCGACGCCGAGGTCCACTACTCGCCGAGTTCGACCAGCAAGTCACCGCCTTCGACCTGTTGGACGGTGCTGATCGCCAGTCGACGCACAGTCCCGGCGCGCGGCGCGGTGATCGCCGCTTCCATAGGTTCAGGCCGGTATCGAATTCACTGTGTGCGGCGGCCGCGACAATCGCCGACAAGGCAGGCTGACTGGTCGTCCCTGCCAACGCCGCGCTGGCTCCATCCACGGCATCGGCACCCGCCTGCCACGCCGCCAGGTAGGTGGCGAGCTGACCACCCGGTGTGTCGTGGGTGTGGACATGGACGGGAAGGTCGAAGTTGCTGCGCAGTGCCGTCACGAGTTTCGCGGCCGACGGAGCCCGCAGCAGGCCCGCCATGTGTACTCGAACTCCTGCGACGCCGCCAGCAACGCGTCGATATCGGCGGAAGGCTCACTCGACTTCAACACCGGCAGCCCGGCGGCCTTGGCGGCGGCGATGGCGGTGGCCTTGTTACCGGCCATCTCGAGCACCGAGGCCGAGGGGCCAATGAAGGTGATGCCCTCACGCTCACAGGCCGCCGCGAGATCAGGGTTCTCCGACAGGAACCCGTAACCGGGATAGATCGCGTCGGCACCCGCCGACTTGGCCGCGTCGATGATCGCCTCGATCGACAGATACGCCCGCACGGGATGACCGGGTTCCCCGATCTGGTAGGACTGATCGGCCTTGTGCCGGTGCGGTGAGTTGCGATCCTCGTGTGGGAACACCGCGACCGTTCCGGCGCCGAGTTCGTATGCCGCGCGGAAGGCACGGATGGCGATCTCGCCGCGATTGGCTACCAGGACTTGGGAAAACATCTGCTCGGTCGACCTTGTCGAGTCGGGGGCGCGAGGGGTGGTGCGCCGGAACGGGACGGCGGTCCGCACAGTGGTGCGGACCGCCGACGAGGGACTAGCCGCGGGTCAGGCCACGACCGACCGTTGCGGCACCCCGACGTACTCGCTCAGGGGCCGGATCAGGGCGTTGGATTCGCCCTGCTCGATGATGTGCGCGGTCCAGCCGGTGATCCGGCTCATCACGAAGATCGGGGTGAACACCTCGATGTCGAAGCCGAGCAGGTAGTAGGCGGGGCCGGTCGGGAAGTCGAGGTTGGGCTTGATGCCGGTGGCCTCGTTCATGGTGCGTTCGAGGATCTCGTACATCTGGACCCACTTGCCGCCGTCGGTCGCGGCGGCGATGTCGAGGAACGTGTTCTTCATCGTGGGCACCCGGGAATCACCGTTCTTGTAGACCCGGTGGCCGAACCCCATCACCTTTTCCTTCTTGGCCAGCTTGTCGCGCAACCACTCCTCGGCCAGGGCGGGATCGCCGATCTCGAGCATGTCGTGCATGACCGCCTCGTTGGCGCCGCCGTGCAGCGGACCCTTCAACGCGCCGATCGCGGCGGTCACCGAGCTGTAGATATCGGACAGCGTCGAGGTGACGACCCGAGCCGCGAAGGTGGAAGCGTTGAAACTGTGCTCGGCGTAGAGGATCAGCGAGACCTCGAACGCCTTGACCAGCTCCCGCGACGGGATGCTGCCGAAGCACATGTTCAGGAAGTTCTCCGCGTACCCCAGGTGCGAGTGCGGCGGAATCGGGTCGAGGCCACGGCGACGCCGGTGGTCGGCCGCGACGATGGTCGGCAGTACCGCGAGCATCCGCAGAGCCTTGGCGCGGTTGGCCTTTGCCGAGTTGTCGTCCTCGGCCGGGTCCTCGGCGCCGAGGTAGCTGATCGCGGTGCGGACGATGTCCATCGGATGACAGTTGTCGGGCATCTTCGACACCAGCGACAGCAGCGACCGATCCGCGCGCCGGGACGCCCGCTCCTGCTGACAGAACCGCTCCAGCTCGAGGTGGCTGGGCAGCTCGCCGCGCCAGAGCAGATAGGCCACCTCCTCGAAGGAACAGTGCGCGGCGAGATCCTGCACGGCGTAGCCGCGGTAGGTCAGTGAGTTGGTCTCGGGCACCACCTTCGAGATCGCGGTGGTGTCTACGACGACGCCGGCGAGTCCCTTGTAGATGGTCGGTACAGCGATGTCGGTCATCACTGATCCCTTCTCAGCGCGAAATTGAAGATGTCGGAATCGAATTCGTTGTAGCGCTCGTACTGCAGCAGTTCGTAGAGGCGGCTGCGGTGCTGCATCCGGTCGAGCAGACCGGACTGGGTGCCCTGTTCGAAGATCTCGCGCAGCCCGGCCTCGGCGGCGAACATCGCCAGCCGCAGCGTCGAGACCGGGTAGATCACCGCGTTGTAGCCGATCTTCTCCAGCGTCGAGGCCGGGATCAGCTCGGACTTGCCGAATTCGGTCATATTCGCCAGCAGCGGGATGTCCACCGCGGCACGGAACTTCTCGAAATCCGCCGGGGTGTGCAGGGCTTCGGTGAAGATCAGATCCGCGCCCGCGTCGGTGTAGGCCTTCGCTCGGTCGATCGCCGCGTCGATGCCTTCGATGCCCGCGGCGTCGGTGCGGGCGCAGATGACGAAGTTCGGATCGCGCCGCGCCGCGACCGCTGCCCGGAGGCGCCGCACCATTTCCTCGACGGGGACAACGGCCTTGCCGTCGAGATGACCGCACCGCTTCGGGTTGACCTGGTCCTCGAAGTGGGCACCGGCGATGCCCGCGTCTTCCAGGAAGGTGACGGTGCGGGCCGCGCTCATCGGCTCACCGAAGCCGGTGTCGGCGTCGATGAGGACCGGCAGGTCGGTGACCCGGGCGATCTGGCGCCCGCGCTCGGTGACCTCGCTCAGCGTGGTGAGCCCGATATCGGGCAGCGCGAGATCGGCGGAGACCACCGCGCCCGAGACGTAGACGCCCTCGAAGCCGATCTCCTGGATCAGCTTGGCCACCAGCGGATTGAACGCGCCGGGGATGCGCTGGATCCGGTCCGAAGCCAGGCCTGCCCTGAACGCGCTGCGCTTGTCGGCGGCCGAGGTCGGCGATGCCAGCAGGCCGCTCATCAGAACAGCCCCTTCGGCAGCTTCGGCGCGCGGGCGAGGACCTCGTCGGAGACGGTGAAGTTCAGCTGGCCCAGCTCCTCGGCGGTCAGCTCCGGCGTGCGCTGGGCGACGTCGAGGAAGCGGTCCTGCTCGGCGGGGTCGATGACGCCATCGGCCAGGGTGCGGAACTTCGCGATGTACTGCTCCCGCGCGAACGGACGGGCGCCCAGCGGATGCGCGTCGGCGACACCCAGCTCGTCGACGATGACTTCACCACTCTTCAAGGTGATTTCGGCGCGGGCACCGAAGGCCTTCTCGTTCGGGTCGGTGGAGTGGTAGCGCCGGGTCCATTCCGGGTCCTCGGCGGTGGAGATCTTGTTCCACAGCTCGATGGTGTCGGGGCGCTGCGCGCGCTCGGGGGCGTAGGAACGCTCGTGGTGCCAGGTGCCGTCCTGCAGGGCGACCGCGAAGATGTACATGATCGAGTGATCGAGGGTCTCGCGCGAGGCCTGGGGATCGAACTTCTGCGGATCGTTCGAGCCGGTGCCGATCACGTAGTGCGTGTGGTGGCTGGTGTGCAGCACGACGGTCGCGATCTGGTCCAGATCACCGACCCGCTCGCGCAGGCGGAACGCCAGGTCGATCGGCGCCTGGCTCTGGTACTCGGCCGAGTGCTCCTTGGTGTAGGTGTCGAGAATGCCGCGCTTGGCCTCCCCGGGTGCGGGCAGCGGCACCGAGTACTCCGCGTTCGGGCCGCCGAGCAGCCAGGCGATGACACCGTCTTCGCCCTCCCAGATCGGCGAGGGGGCGCCTTCACCGCGCATCGCGCGATCGACGGCCTCGACGGCCATCTTCCCGGCGAAGGCCGGTGCGTAGGCCTTCCAGCTCGAGATCTCGCCCTTGCGCGACTGACGGGTGGCGGTCGTGGTGTGCAGGGCCTGCCCGATCGCCTGGTAGATCGTCTCGGTGTCCAGGGCGAGCAGGGTGCCGATGCCTGCCGCGGCCGAGGGGCCGAGGTGGGCGACGTGGTCGATCTTGTGCTCGTGCAGGCAGATCGCGCGGACCAGGTCGACCTGGATCTCGTACCCGGTGGCCAGACCGCGGATCAGGTCGGCGCCGCTGCGGCCGGTGTGCTGGGCGGCGGCCAGGATCGACGGGATGTTGTCGCCAGGGTGCGAGTACTCCGCGGCCAGGAAGGTGTCGTGGAAATCGAGTTCGCGGACCGCGACGCCGTTGGCCCAGGCGGCCCATTCCGGCGAGAACCGGCCGGGCACGCCGAACACGGTCGCGCCAGGACCGTACGCGTGGGCCAGTGCCTGAGCGCGGGCGTTGGCGACCGGCCTGCGGGTGATCGAGGCCGCGGCCACCGAGGCGTTGTCGATGATGCGGTTGACGATCATCTCCTCGGCGTCCGCCGGGACCGCGACCGGGTCGGCCGCTACCTCGGCGATCCGCCAGGCCAGGTGCTCCGTGCGCGGGAAGTCCTCAGCGGAACGGTAGGTGCGAACGAGGTGATGCTTCACAGCGGTGGCCTCCAAGACGTCGAATATTCACCGGACATTTCGCACGTTACACAGCACAGAACCCCAGCAAAATGCCTCACAAATGCCTAAATTTGCGGAACGTGACCGGTGAATCTGTGAAAGTTGTGAAAGTCGCCGGTGCTAGATTGGCCGTATGCAGAAGATGTACGCGGGCGCCCGGCTGCGCACATTGCGCGACCAGCGTGGCCTGTCGCAAACGGCCATGGCGAAATTGCTCGAGCTATCGGTGAGCTATATCAACCAGCTCGAGAACGACCAGCGCCCGCTGACTGTGCCGGTCCTGCTCAAACTCAATGCCACCTTCGATCTGGACATGGGTTTCTTCGCGGCCGATACCGACGCGCGACTGCTGGCCGACCTGCACGACATCTTCGCCGAGGATCCGGACGCCACCACGATCACCAACGCCGAACTGGACGATCTCACCGTGCGGGTCCCCGCCGCGGCTCGATTGCTGGTCAGCCTGCATCGCCGGCTGCGCAGCAGCACCCAGCAGATCGAGCAGTTCGCCGCCGGGATCGAGTCACCACCGGGCGGGGCCGTCACTCCGTACGAGGACGTGCGCGATTTCTTCTACGACCGCCGCAACCACATCCCCGAACTCGATCTCGCCGCGGAGGCCCTGTTCACCGAGAACCGGCTCGGCATCGGCGGGCTCGACCTGCAATTGTCGCGGCTGCTCAGCGAGCAATACGGCGTCACCGTCACGATCCGCTCCGACAATCCCGCCGACCCGGGACCCAAGCGCGTCTACAACCCGGTGACCAGGCACATCGTGCTGGCGCGCAGGCTCTCGGCCGGGCAGCGCGCGTTCCAGCTCGCCACGCAGCTCGCCTTCCTGTCGCATAGCCACACCATCGAGGCCATCACGTCGACGGTGAGTATGCCCGCCGAGTCACGGGATCTGCTGCGGATCGGGCTGGCGAACTACTTCGCGGGCGCGCTGATCCTGCCCTACGGCCGGTTCCGCGCTGCCGCCGAGGAACTGCGCTACGACATCGAGTTGCTGTCGTCGACGTTCGAGGTCGGTTTCGAGACGGTCTGCCATCGGCTCTCGACGCTGCAACGCCCGAATCAGCGCGGCGTTCCGTTCTTCTTCGTCCGCACCGACCGCGCGGGAAACATCTCGAAGCGACAGTCCGCCACCGCTTTTCACTTCTCCCGGGTCGGTGGTAGCTGTCCGCTGTGGGTGGTGCACGACGCGTTCACCACGCCGGGACGGATCCGTACCCAGATCGCGGAGATGCCCGACGGCCGCAAATATCTGTGGCTGGCTCGCACGACCGACGAGAGCACTCCCGGATTCCTCTCTCCCAAACGCGATTTCGCGATCGGGCTCGGCTGCGACATCGCGCACGCCGAGCGTCTGGTCTATTCGAGCGGACTACCGCTGCACGACGAGTCGACGGCCGTGCCGATCGGGGCAGGCTGCAAGGTCTGCGAGCGCCCCAACTGCGCGCAGCGCGCCTTCCCCCAGCTCGGCCGTTCGATCCGGGTCGACGACAACCGGGCCACCAATGTCCCGTACACGCCCGCGGACCACCGGACCGGCGACGAGAGCTGAATCAGCAACTGCCCGTGCGTGATCAGCCCGGTGGTCGACGCGTCAGGCGCCGATCGGGGCCGCCGTCACGCCGTAGCCGAGGTTCGTGAGCACCTCGCTGGTCGCCTTGGCGAAGTTCAGCGTGATGAAGTGCAGACAGGGCGCGCCCTCGCTGATCAGACGTTGCGCCATCTCGGTGGCGATCTCGATGCCTTCGGCACGCACGGCGGCGCGGTTCTCCTCCGGTCCATCACCCGCGGCTTTGCGGAGCCTGGTCATGACCGCGGCCGGCAACCGGCGACCGCACAGCTCCTCGGCACGGGTGACCGTGCGCAGCGAGGTGATCGGCATCAGTTCCGGGATGATCGGCTTGGCGCCCTCGATCGGGTCCATGGCCACCACCCGGTCGCGCAGCCGCAGGTAGTGCTCGACGTCGAAGAACATCTGGGTGATCGAATACTCCGCGCCCGCACGCAGTTTCGCGGCGAGGAAGCGGGTGTCGTGGTCCAGATCCGGTGAGCGATGATGCCCCTGCGGGAACGAGGCGACACCGACGTGGAAGTCACCCAGATCGCGCACGATCCGCACGAGTTCCTCGGCGTACTCCACGCCGTCGGGGTGCCTGGTCCAGTCGCCGAGTGGGTCACCTGGCGGGTCCCCACGCAGGACGAGCAGATTGCGGATGCCGGAGTCGGCGTAGGAACCGACCAGCGCGCGCAACTCCTCGACGCTGTGCCCGACCGCGGTCAGATGCGCCACGGGCAGCAGCGTCGTCTCACGCGCCAGCTCCCCGGTGATCCGGACGGTGCGGTCCTTGGTCGAGCCACCCGCACCGTAGGTCATCGAGACGAAAGCCGGGTGCATCCGCTCGAATTCGCGCACCGCTCGCCACAGCCGGGCCTCCCCCGTGGCATCGCGTGGCGGGTTGAACTCCACGGAGAACGGCACGCGCCCGATCGCGCCGGCGTGGATCCGCAGGCTACCGGCCACCGAATGGCCGGTGCCGCCGCCGGTTTCACCGCAGTACGGCCGCCCCGAACTGGTTGTCGTCATGATTGGTCTCCTCAGCCCCATCGTGTCCTCGGCTCGCCCGTACTCGCTCGGCCGGCATCGGGCAGTGCGCAGCGGTTCAGATGAGCGCCCAGTCCTCGAGGCCCTGGTAAAGCGGGACACTCTGAGCCAGCTTGGACACCCGCGCCCGCAGCGACTCGGTGTCCGAGGTGCCCGCGAGGGTAGCGGCGATGATCTCGGCGACCTCGCTGAACTCGGTATCACCGAAACCACGAGTAGCCAGGGCGGCGGTACCGATCCGCAGACCCGAAGTCACCATCGGCGGACGCGGGTCGAACGGGACCGCGTTGCGGTTGACGGTGATACCGACCTCATGCAGGAGGTCTTCGGCCTGCTGACCGTCGAGTTCGGAGTTACGCAGGTCGACCAGGACCAGGTGCACGTCGGTGCCGCCGGTCAGGACCGAGACACCCTTGTCCTTGACGTCGGCGCCGGTCAAACGTTCGGCCAGGATCCGGGCGCCCGACAGGGTCCGCTGCTGACGGTCGGCGAACTCCTCGGTCGCGGCGATCTTGAACGCGGCGGCCTTGGCGGCGATCACGTGCATGAGCGGGCCGCCCTGCTGACCCGGGAACACCGCCGAGTTCAGCTTCTTGGCGAATTCCTGCTTGGCCAGGATCAGACCCGAACGCGGGCCGCCGAGGGTCTTGTGCACGGTGGAGGACACGACATCGGCATAGGGCACCGGCGACGGATGCAGACCGGCGGCGACCAGACCGGCGAAGTGCGCCATGTCGACCCACAGGTAGGCACCGACCTCGTCGGCGATCTCACGGAACCGCGCGAAGTCCTGATGCCGCGGATACGCCGACCAACCGGCCACGATCACCTTCGGCTTGGCCTTGACCGCGATGTCACGGACCTCGTCCATGTCGATGCGGTGATCTTCCTTGGACACACCGTAGGAGTGCACGTCATAAAGCTTGCCCGAGAAATTCAGGCGCATACCGTGGGTGAGGTGACCGCCGTGGGCCAGGTCCAGGCCGAGCAGGGTTTCGCCCGGGTTCATCAACGCCATCAGCACCGCGGCGTTGGCTTGGGCGCCGGAGTGGGGTTGGACGTTGGCGAACTCGGCACCGAAGAGTTCCTTGGCGCGGTCACGGGCCAGGGTTTCCACCACGTCGACGGCTTCGCAGCCACCGTAGTAGCGGCGGCCCGGGTAGCCCTCGGCGTATTTGTTGGTGAGCACGGAACCCTGCGCTTGCAGGACCGCGCGCGGCACGAAGTTCTCCGAAGCGATCATCTCGAGGGTGTCGCGTTCGCGGGCGAGCTCGCCCGCCATCGCGGCGGCCAACTCGGGATCGAGCTCACCGAGAGACTGGGTATTCACCGAGCGGGCGGTGGTAGCGAACTTGGCCACGATGTGTTCTCCGTCGACTGGCAGCAACGGCCGCCGCCCTAGCGACGCACCACAGCGAACCTCACTCGCACAACACGATTCGAGAGTTCGCCGGTGTACGCCCGATCCACGAGGCGACGACCGCCGGACGCGGCGCGCCCGGCACAGTGGCAGGTCTTCGGACTCGCGGGCGCCGACCGGGGCTCCCCCGGGCCGACCTACTGACCATCGCTTCCCGGGCATGGGTAGCCCAGTGCCGTTGACGGCGTTCGTTCCTGCTCACCGCTGCGGGACAGTCCCGGATTTCCACCGGGTTCCCTCTCCACCACACGACAGTTCTGTCGCGCCAGGTGTCGACACCGGCGGCGGCGCGGGGGCTCCCGTCGTCCTCGCCACCGGCGAACCAGCTGCCCGGACAGCATACGGCCATCCGCGCCCCGATACCCGGAGGGGCCGGGATACCGAACGGCCTCGGTGCCTCCCCCGGGAAGCGACGGCCAGTAGGTCGGCCGAGCCAGGCCGGTGCCCGCGAGTCCGAAGACCTGCCCGCTGTGCCCTGGATTTCACCGCGGGGGGCCATACTGCGGCCCGTCGCCTCGATCCCGGCGCTGACCGCAAGCTGGTGGTCGCGGGGGCCATCACGTCGGGAGGCGGTCCGGGTCAGTCTGTCTTCCCGTACAGGGCGATGGTCTGGTCGATGCAGCGGGTGACGAACGTGTCGTCCAGGGGTAGGTCGGTGACCATCAGGCGGAAATACAGTGGGGCGGACAGGGTTTCGATGACCTCACTCGGGTCGGTGCCTGCGGGGAGTTCGCCGCGTTCGACCGCCTTGTCGATGACGGGTGCGGTGCGTTCGAAGCGGTTGTCCCAGAAGCGGCGGCGGGCGGTGGCGACCTCGGGGTCGACCGACAGCGCGATGGCCGTGCCGAGCAGCCTGGCGATGCCGGGGCGCGAGATCAGGTGCGAGATCTGGTCGGCGAGCTGTCGCAGGTCCGATCGCAGGCTTCCGGTGTCGGGTGCCGGGTTGCCGACGGCCGCGAGTTCGGTGACGGCGTCGGCGAGCAGTGCGGTGCGGGTGCCCCAGCGGCGGTAGATCGTCGTCTCGGCGACCCCGGCGCGGGCCGCGACGTCGCCGATCGTCAATCCTTCGATGCCGTGCTCGGCGACCTGATCCAGCGCCGCCGCGAGCACGGCTTCACGCACCCGGGCCGAGCGCCCGCCGGTCCGCCGTCGCGGCTCGGGGGGCGAGTCGCTCTCCAGGCTGGGCTCTCGTTCGACCATGGACCCGTTCTACTCGATGCCCACCGCCGCGGACCACCCGGAGACCGGCGCGCGCCCGCCAGGCCGCTAATGCAAGTTGTGCTAGCTTTAACAATAGGCGTCACTCGCCGAGTTGAGCCACAACGAGAGAGGCAGAATCGCCATGGCCGATCCCATCGAGATCCACGCGATCGTGGGAAACCAGCAGGTGTCCCGTGACCAGGTCAGGGCATGGGAATCCCGCCGGGCCAACACGGTCCTGAAGAAGTTCGCCTCGCGGCTGGGCGGCTACGGGATGGCCGAGGTCATGCCGGAGCAGACCCTCGACGAGCTGCTCGCCGGCCCGCTCGACGCGCGACGCGGGGCACTGACCACCATGAAGACCAGGCTCGGACACGCGGGCGTCTACGCGATGCTCCGGCACGAACTCGCGCTGTCCGAACGAATGGCGCGCGTCGGCATCGCGGCAAGCCGGGGCCGGACCAAGCAATCCATCACCCACCTCGAAGTCCCCGGCTGCTCCGCCGAACTCTTCGCCACCTGGTTCGACAACCTCGTCGCCCACAACGCCGAAACCGAGATGGTCGACGCGCACCCGGACCACTATCTGCTGCGCGGGCTCGACGACGGCCGCCAGGAAGTCGTCGAGACCACCGGCGGATCCCCGGCCGCCTCACGCTTCGTCGTCGATTACACCCGGACCGACTCCCTGACGATCCCGATCGACCCCGGCTATCCCCTTCAGATCGCCGGTGTCGCCCTGCTCGACGACGGCCTGGCCATCGGCGGTGTCCGCCACCAGTTCCGCGACCGCGACGGCACCCTCCAAGCGAAGCTGACCGTGCAGTTCCCCGCCACGCTGCCCGGCCGGCTGATCACCCAGCACGAGTGGCACCTGGCCTGCGAATTCAGCAACTGGATCATCGCGGCCGCCCCGTTCACAGCCACGTCGTAGCGCATCGGTCCGGCCGGGCGAGGTGAGCCGCGGTCAGGCTCCGGGATCGATGAGGATTTTGCCTTCCACCCGGCCCGTGGCCAGCCGGTCGAGCGACGCACCGAGATGTGCGAGTCCTACCGGGGCTTCGGCGAATTCGGTGCCGAGCACGGGATGCCCTGCCAGGATGTGCAGCGCGGCAGGCAGATCGGTCTCGCAGACGTGCGCCAGCGTTGTGTCGAGGGTGACCTCCCGGAAGATCATCGAGTGCAGGTCGAGGGCGGGCTTCTCCTTGGGAATGCCGACGGCTTGGACACGGCCACCGTCGACGACCATCTCGAGTGCCGCCGCCAGCTGGCCCGGCGCCCCACTCGCCTCGATCACCACGTCGGGTTTGCGGCCACCGAGCGCGTCGGCGACATCGGCCGCGATGGACTCCGACGGAACGAGAGTGCGATCGGCGCCGAGGCGTCGCGCGCGTTCGAGGCGGCTGCCGGGAAAGTCGACGACGGTGATGTCGAAGTCGCCGAGGTGGCGCAGACCGGCGAGGACGAAGGAGCCGATCGCGCCCGCGCCGATGACGACGACGTTGTCGCCCTCGTGCGCACCGGCCCGGCGGGCCGCGTGGATGCCGACGGCGAGAGGCTGGGCGAGTCCGGCGTGGTCCACCGGCAGCCCGGTGGGCAACGGGCGCAGCGTCTTCGTCGGCACCGCAACGTATTCGGCCATGCCGCCGTGGACATTGAGTCCGAGGGTGCGGTACCGCGCGCACTGATTGGTGCGACCTTCGCGGCATCGCCTGCAGTCCCCGCACCAGACCCCGGCACCGCTGGCGACCAGGGCGCCCGCAGGTAGGTCGGATCGCGGGTCCGCCGCGACGATCTCGCCGACGAATTCGTGGCCGGGGATGATGGGGCCGACGTGACCGCTGCTGGGGTGACGGCGGTGCACGGGAAAGGTTTTCGGCCCGGCGGTCCACTCGGAGGCGTCGGTCCCGCAGATTCCCGATCGCAGCACGCGCACGAGCGCTTCCCCGGTTCCCGGGGTGGGGATGCCGACTTCTTCGAGCCGGATGTCGCGGGCGCCGTAATAGACGGCGGCTTGCATCGTCGATGGCACAGCAGTGTCTTCCTCGTCGAGATGGTGGATCGGAGTCGGGCGCCGGTGCGTGATCCGGGCCGGTCGACCGACCCGGGTCAGCGGTGTCACACCGTGGCGGGTGCGTCGTCGCGGGGGTCGGTAACCGGTTGGGCGAGACGGTCATCGGCGACAGTGCTGCTGCGAGGCAAGAACAATGCCACCACCGCGGCGAGGCCGAAGAAGCCCGCGCACACAATCAGCCCGCCCTGGAAACCGATGCTCGCCGCCAGCCCCGCCAGGGCGAACGGCGCCAGCGCCGATACGCCGCGACCGACGTTGAAACAGAATCCGGCACCGGTGGCGCGAGCCCTGGTCGGGAACAATTCGCCGAGGTAGGAGCCGAAGAGGCCGAAGAAGGCGGTGAACGCGCCGAACAGCGGTCCCATCCACAACAGGGCGGTCTCCTGGGTGGTGAGCGCGTAGATCGGCAGCGTCAGCGCGACGCCGAGCAAAGTGATGATGATCGTGCGATGCCTGCCGATGTGGTCGGCGAGGTAACCGAAACCGTTGTAGCCGGCGAACATTCCCAGATTCACCATCGTGACGAACAGGGCCACCGAGGTCGACGGCAACCCACGCTCGGTGGTGAGGTAGGTGGGCAGCCAGGTCATCGCTCCCCAGTAACCGAACAGCGCCAGCGCCGCCATGAGGGTGCCGAGCAGGGTTCGGCGGCGCAGCGAGGAGCCGAGGACATCGCGCACCGAGACGACGTCGCCCGCATTGCCTGCCTTCTGCGCCGCCCAGCTGGCGGATTCGGCGAAGAAGATCACCACGATCGCGATCGGCAGCACCACCGCGGTGCCCGCCACCAGGAACATCAGCCGCCAATCCGGCAGGAACCAGCCGGAGATGGTGGCGGCCATCGCGCCGCCGGCGGGGAAGGCGCTGATCACGAACGCGGCCGCGCGGCCACGGTGCTTCTCCGGCCAGGTCTCGACCACATACGCCGAGACCACGCTCCACACCGCGCCGAGCCCGATACCGGCGAGGAACCGCAGCAGCAGGAACAGCTCGAAGTTCGGCACGACCGCGATCGCCGCGGTGAAGGCGCCGAAGGTGGCCAGTGAGGCGAGCAGTGCCTTCTTGCGACCGAAGTTGTCGGCCACATAACCGCCCAAGACGCTGCTGACGCCGATGCCGACCAGGGTGGCGGTAGCGAGGAGCCCACCCTGGGTGATCGTCAGGCCCAAGTCCTCGCGAATGGACGGTAGCGCCATGGACAGCAGGACGATCTCCAGGGCATCGAACAGGTAGGCGAGGAAACACCCGCCGAGCACGATCCAACGAGTACGTCGCATCGTTGTACCTCCAGTGTGAGCTGCCGGGCTCGGGCCCTGGCAGCGGTGATCTTCGAAGTTCCGGACCTCGACGGGTCCGGTCGTGTGCGAACCGGGGTGCGAATCCCGGGATATTTATCGCCGCGCTAGTGGCTCGCGAGCACCAGGTCGAAGGTGATGCTCGTCCAGCCGCCCCGCGGATGGGAACCGTCGGGGGCGGGAGTGTCGGTGTGGTGCACGGCCTCGACGACGAGGTTCTCCTTCACACCGAACACCGCGTCGCAGTCCAGATAAGGGTCACCGGCGACGAAGATGTGGGTGATCAGCGGCCGGAAATCCGGTGCGGTGACCATGAAGTGCAGATGCGCGGGCCGCATGGGTCCGCGGCCGGTGGCCGCCAGCAGATCGCCGACCGGACCGTCGTGGGGAATCGGATAGGGCGCGGGCAGGACCGACCAGAACCGGTACTCGCCGTCCGCGCCGGAGCGCAGCCTGCCGCGACCGGCCGAGCGGCCGTCGGGGTATTGGACGTCGTAGAAGCCGTCGGCGTCGGCTTCCCACACCTCGATCCGCGCACCCGCGATCGGCTCCCCTGTCACCGAACGCACCTGGCCCGACACGTAGCAGGCCAGACCCGTTGCGCCCCGGGCGATATCGCCGCCGAGCGGAATCTCGGGGGCGTCGTCGACGAAGAACGGCCCGAACACCGTCGACTCGGTGGCGCCGGGCGCGGCGGCTTCGTTGATGGCGACGGTGAGCATGGACAGGCCGAGTACGTCGGACAGCAGGATGAACTCCTGGCGCCGGTCATCGGTGATATGCCCGGCGCGGGTGAGGAATTCGATCGCGATCGTCCATTCGGTCTCGGTGAGCCGGATCTCGCGGGCGAAGGAGTGCAGGTGCCGCACGAGGCTGTGCAGGACTTCGCGCAGCCGGGGATCGGGGGTGGCGTCGAAGCTGGCCAGCACCTCGGCGGTGACGGCATGTTCCCGATCGATGGCGATGGTGTGGTCGCCGCTCATGACGCGGGCCCCGCCGGGCCGGATCCGGCCCACGCCCCGTGCAGGATCGCGCGTACCCCGTCGGAGGTGACCGGCGTCGGGTTGTCGGCGGGGGCGATCGCCAGGATGTCGTCGATCACCGTGTCGATGTCGGATTCGTCCATGCCGAGTTCGCGCAGGCCAGCGGGGCCGCCGAGTCCGGCACCCAGTTCGCGCAGCGCCTCGACGATGTCGGTGCGGCCCAGTGCCCGGCCGATCCGGTCGGTGGCGTCGTCGGCGTTGGGGGCGTTGTAGGCCAGGACATACGGCAGGACGATCGCGTGCGTTTGCGCGTGCGGCAGATCGAACGCGCCACCGAGTACATGGCAGATCTTGTGGTGCAGGCCCGAACCGGCCACGGCGAACGCCGATCCGGCGAGATAGGCACCGAGCAGGAGCTCACCGCGACTGGCCAGGCCGGTCGGGGCGGCACCGATCGTGGTCAGCCCGGTGACGAGGTGGCGGATGCCGTCTTCGGCGACCGCGCTGGAGATCGGGCTGCGCCGGGGTGCCCAGAACGCTTCGACGCAATGCGCCATGGCGTTCAGGCCGCTGGCCACCGAAAGATCCACGGGCAGCGTGAGCGTCAGCTCCGGGTCGTAGATCACCGTGCGCGGCAGCACCCGGCGCTCGGTCCCGGTGGTCTTGCGGCCCCGCTCTGTCATGCCCCACACCGGGGTGACCTCGGAACCGGCGTAGGTCGTCGGGACGGCGAGGACTGGCAGCCCGGTCGTCAGCGCGACGGCTTTGGCCGTGCCCGTGGTGGATCCGCCGCCCACCGACAGCACCAGGTCGACGTCGGCTTCGGCGGCCGTCTTTCTGGCGAGCTCGGCGACCTCGACCGGAACATGCGGGCGGACCTCGGTGAAGGTGGCCGCCACGCGGTCGGTGAACGACGCGCACAGCTGGGTGGCGATCTCGGCTTCGGCGCCGGACGCGATGAGCAGGATACGGTCGGCGCCGAGCAGATCGAGCTCGCCGAGCAGCCTGGTGCGTGCAACGCCCGCGCCGAACACGACCCGGCCGGGCAGGCCGTCATAGGTGAACGCCATCAGCGGATCTCCCCCGGGATGACGGTCGGCCAGTAAGCCAGCAGCAGCCACCGGTCGCCCTCGCGTACCCAGACCGCGACCGAACGGTTGGCCAGTCGCTTGCGCACTCCACCCGCGGTGATGTCGGCGTGCATCTCCCCGGAGACCACGACAGTGTCGCCGACCACGACGATCCGGTCGACCGGGTGGTCGATGCGGTGGTAGACGTAGTGTCCCGCACGGAGTTTGGCCAGGTAGCTGTCGAGGGTGTCGACTTCGGCGTTGGAGTGGGTGTAGACGAGGCCGGGATGAGCGAGGGCGGCGAAGCCGTCGATGTCACCGGCCACCACGGCGGCGTAGCGGGCGTCCTCGAGCGAGCGGATCGTCGATTCGATCTCGACGGTGGCGAGGGTGTCGCCGGTCATGAGCGTGCTCCTGTCTGCTGTGGGGTGGAGAGGGTTTCGCGCAGCACCAGCTGGTTGCTGCGGCGCAGAGCGGTGAGAACCTCGGCCATATCCGCCTGGGCCAGCCCGACGGCGACAGCGTCGTCGAGCACGGCCAGCGCCGCTTCGGCGCCGGGCAGCGTCAGCCGGCGGCGATGGGCCAGCTCCAGCGCCAAGCCGAGGTCCTTGCGGATGAGCGAGACAGGCGCCGCGACCGGGGTCGACTCCGGTGCGAGGAAGGCCTGCTGCTTGTAGCCGACGTAGGGTGCCCCGGCCGCACTGTTGCGCAGGATGTCGTAGAACGTGGCGGGGTCGAGATCTCCGGCCTCGGCGAGCAGAACCCCTTCCGCGACAGCCTGACTCAGGCCGGCCAGCACCGCGTTGACCGCGAGCTTGGCCGTCGATCCCGCACCGACCGGACCGGCGTGGAATTGCGCCGCGGTCATCGCCGCCAGCACGGGTCGCACCCGCTCGAACTGGTCGGGCGTTGCACCGACCATCGTGGTGATGGAGGCGGTTTCGGCCATCGACACACTGCCCGACACAGGTGCGTCGATCACCGCGAGATGCGGTAGGCCGGCGAGTTCGCGGACGACTTCCGGGCCGACGGTGCCCATCACGATGTGCAGGTGGCCGGGCGCGGCAGCGCGCAGGTCATCGACGACCAGGGCGCGAGTGGAGTCGCCGTCGGGAAGCATGCTGATCGACAGCTCGGTCCCGGCCAGCGCGTCGGCGGTGTCGGCGCGGGTGACCCGCTCGAGCCCCGGGTGGGCCAGTGGGTCGTAGGCGAGGACGGTATGCCCTGCCGCGGCAAGGTGCTCGGCCATCGGCTTGCCCATTCGGCCCAGGCCCGCGAATCCGATCAGCACTGCCGCATCTCCCCCGCTGCGGCAGTCGTCGCGCCGAACCGGCGAGCGGCCGCGGACAGTGGTGGCGGGCAGGTCGACCGAAGTCGCGCAATCGAGAATGACACGGATCTCCTTCGTCGTCGGTGACGGGGAACGGGGCGGAAGCCACCGAGAATGTGTTCAGTATAATTAAACATTCAGCGAGTGATGTCAACCACTACACAACAGTTGCTTGCACCAAGAAGCGGGCGACCCGGCACCCATGAGCGCTAATGACGTCGCCATACTCGCCGGTCCGGGCAAGGTCTCGCGGTCCACACCAGCCGCCGGTACTGTTCATAGAAAGTGAACACGTAGCGTTCACTGATAGTTGATTTGATTCGGCGAGTGGACAGAGGTGCGCTGATGCAGGACAGGATCGGGCCGGCGTTGAAGCAGGCGCGCCTGGATCGGGGGCTGAGCCTGCGCGGGCTGGCGGCCGCGGCGGGGATCTCCGCCAGCCAGCTGTCACAGATCGAGAACAACAAGTCCCAGCCGTCTGTGAGCACGTTGTATGCCCTCGTCAACCACCTCGAGGTCTCCCTCGACGAGTTGCTCGGGATCCGGTACGGCCGCAACGATTCCGCCGCGGGACCGAGCGCCGGATCGTCCGGGGAGCCGGGCACGAGCCGGTCCGGCGGGGTGGTGCAACGCGCCGTGGACAACCCTGTGCTGGAGATGGCCAACGGGGTCCGGTGGGAGAAGCTGGCGGTCGCCCCCGACGCGGGCGTCGACGCCCTGCTGGTCACCTACGAGCCGGGTGCCGCGAGCTCGGTGGACCGAATGCCGATGCGTCACTCCGGAACCGAATACGCCTACCTGTTCAGCGGGGAGTTGACGCTGCTGCTCGACTTCGACAGGTACACCATCGGCGCGGGCGACTCGCTGTGCTTCGATTCCACCCGGCCACACATGTACGTGAACCAGTCGGACGAACCCGCGCGGGGTGTGTGGTTCGTCGCGGGCCGCCACGAGTCCGGCCCCACCCGGGCGTGGGTCGCCGCACAGCTCGGTGAGACCGGCACCGAATCACCCCTGCGCGTGACGAATGCGGTCGACGCACTGGATCTGCTCGGTGCCACCACCGTGCGACCACCCGCCACAAGACACGGCCGCGACAGCTAGGACCTATCTCGAAGCAGTAGGCGGACTTTGAATCAGGCCCGGCGCTACCGGATCAGAGGCGTTCGAAAACGGCGGCCAAACCTTGTCCGCCACCGATGCACATCGTCTCCAGGCCGAATCTGCCTTCGCGGCGGGTCAGTTCGCGCAGCAGGGTGGCCAGGATCCGGGCGCCGGTGGCGCCGACCGGATGTCCGAGCGAGATCCCCGAACCGTTGGGGTTGACGCGCGGGTCGTCGGGTTCGATCTTCCAGGTCCGCAGCACGGCCAGGGTCTGCGCGGCGAAGGCCTCGTTGAGTTCGATCACGTCCATGTCGTCGAGCGTGAGATCCAGTCGCGCCAGCGCCTTTTCGGTGGCGGGCACCGGTCCGGTGCCCATGATCGCAGGCGGCACACCCGCGACCGCCCACGAGGCCAGCCGAGCCAGCGGGCGCAGCCCGAGCGCCCGCGCACGCTGCGGTGTCGTCACAACGCAGACGGCCGCGCCGTCGTTCTGCCCGCTGGAGTTTCCCGCGGTGACGGTGGATTCGGGATCGACGCCGAGGCGGATCGGGCGTAGCCGGGCCAGCGTGCCGAAGTCGGTATCGGCTCGCGGGTGCTCATCGGCGTGCACCAGCACAGGTTCCCGTTTGCGTTGTGGCACAGCGACACTCACGAGCTCTGCCGCGAAGCGGCCGTCGCGTTGCGCGGCGACGGCGCGCTGGTGCGACTGCACGGCGAGCGCGTCCTGGTCCGCGCGGCTGATGCAGTACTGGGCGCGCAGGTTCTCCGCGGTCTCGATCATGCCGCCGTCGACCGGAAAGTTCTTGCCACCAGCGGTGATTCGCGCACGAGCGAGGCGGTCGTGCAGGACAGGCCCGTCACCACGGATGCCCCAGCGAATGTCGTCGGCGTAGAACTCGGCGCGGCTCATGGATTCCACGCCGCCAGCGAGGACGAGATCGCTGCCCCCGGATTGCACCTGCATGCAGGCTTGCAGCACGGCCTGCAAACCAGATCCACAACGCCGGTCCACCTGGACACCCGGCACGCCGATGCCGAGCCCCGCGTCCAGCGCGGCGATGCGGCCGATCGCAGGCGCCTCGCCGTTGGGCGAGGACTGACCGAGGATGACGTCGTCGACGGCCTCGGCGGTGAGGCCGGTGCGCGCGATCAGTTCGATGATCACGGTCGCGGCGAGTTCCTGGGGGGCGATGTCTTTGAACACTCCGCCGAACCGGCCGACCGGGGTGCGCAGAGGTTCACAGATAACAGCTTCGGGCATGGATATTCCTCGTCGACGTCAGGTGTTGGATCGGATCTGGGTCAGGTCGTGCTCGATCGCGGCACTGGTCTCGAGCAGGGCGGGAATGAGGGAGTCGCGGACCTCGCGCAGGGTGTAGCGGGCCGCTTGGGTCGAGATGTTCACCGCGGCGACGACGGTGCCGTGCTGGTCGCGCAGGGGTGCCGCCATCGAGCGCAGTCCTTGTTCCAGCTCCTGGTCGACGACGCAGTACCCGTCGGCGCGCACCTGGGCCAGTTCGGCGCGCAGTTGCCGCTTCGTCGTCACGGTCGTGTCGGTGAGCGGCGTCAGTTCGATCCCCGCGAGGTACTCCGACAGTGCGCCGGCGTCGAGGTCGGCGAGCAGAACCCGGCCCATCGAGGTGGCGAACGCGGGGAACCTGGTACCGATGTTGATCGAGACGGTCATGATCCGGCTCACGGGAACGCGGGCGACATAGACGATGTCAGCGCCGTCCAGGATCGACACCGAGGTCGACTCACGGACCTTCTCTGCCAGCGCCTCGAGGTGCGGGCCCGCCAGGTCGGGCAGGCTCAGGCTGGACAGGAAGCTGTAGCCGAGCTCGAGAACCCTTGGCGTGAGCCAGAACTGGTTTCCGTCGGTGCGCATGTAGCCGAGTTCGACGAGGGTGAGCAGGAAACGCCGCGCGGTGGCGCGGGTCAGGTCGGTGGCATGGGCGACCTCGCTGAGGGTGCGGCGGGGATGCTCGGCGTCGAACGACCGGATGACGGCCAAGCCGCGTCCGAGGGACTGCACGTAATCCGGCGACGGTTCTGTCATGGCTGCCGTAACTCCTTCTCCCTGTCGGCCCGATGGCGTCCACCCCGCGGCGGACGTCGGTGCACCGGGCCGGGCCCGAGGCTACGTCGCGACGGTCCGATCGGCGGCTCGGCATGCGCGAAGCATCGTTGTTCACAATGCGAACGTTTGTCCGTATATCGAACACGCTACGTCCATGACTCCGCTCGGCGCAAGTGTTCGCAATACGAACGTAGGTGCGCCATGCGAACATCTCGTCTAGCATCGCTGGCGTGATGGACAAAGTCATTGCGACGGCCGCGGAGGCCGTCGCCGATATTCACGACGGTGCGTCGTTCGCGGTCGGCGGGTTCGGCCTGGTCGGAGTGCCCCAGGTACTCATCGACGCCGTACTCGCCCACGGCGCCACCGATCTCGAGGTCGTCAGCAACAACTGCGGCACAGCCGGTGTCGGACTGGGCGTGCTACTGGAGGCACGCCGGATCCGGCGCACCACCAGCTCCTATGTCGGTTCGAACGCCGAGTTCGCGCGCCAGTTCCTCGCGGGCGAACTCGAGGTGGAGCTGACGCCGCAGGGCACCCTCGCCGAGCGGATGCGGGCGGGCGGGGCAGGCATTCCGGCGTTCTACACCCCGGCGGGTGTCGGCACCCAGGTCGCCGACGGCGGTCTGCCACTGCGCTACGACGGCGACGGCGGCATCGCGCTGGCCAGCCCGGCGAAGGAGACGCGGGTCTTCGGCGGCGTGCCCTACGTGCTCGAACACGCGATCGTCACCGACTTCGCGCTGATCCACGCGTGGAAGGGCGACCGGCACGGCAACCTCGTCTACCGGCGCAGCGCACGCAACTTCAATCCACCGGCGGCCGCGGCAGGCCGGATCACCATCGCCCAGGTCGAGCAGCTGGCGGAACCCGGCGAACTGGACCCGGACGAAGTACACACCCCCGGCATCCACGTGCAGCGCGTGGTGCACGTGGGCAAGGTCGAGGTCGGAATCGAGAACAGGACGGTACGGGCATGACGTGGACACGCCAGGAGCTGGCAGCCAGGGTGGCCGCCGAGTTGAGCGACGGCCAGTACGTGAACCTCGGCATCGGTATGCCGACGTTGGTGCCGAACTATCTGCCCGACGACGTCACGGTCGTGCTGCATTCGGAGAACGGCGTGCTCGGCGTCGGCCCGTATCCGACCGAGGACGAGGTCGATCCCGAGCTGATCAACGCGGGCAAGGAGACGATCACCGTCGCGCCCGGCGCCTCCTACTTCGACTCCGCCCAGTCCTTCGGGATGATCCGCGGCGGCTGCGTCGATGTGGCCGTGCTCGGCGCGATGCAGGTGAGCGCCCGCGGTGACCTGGCGAACTGGATGATCCCGGGCAAGATGGTCAAGGGCATGGGTGGCGCGATGGACCTGGTCCACGGCGCGAAACGGGTCATCGTGATGATGGAACACCGTTCCCGCGGCGGCGAACCCAAGATCGTCGAGGAGTGCACCCTGCCACTGACCGGGCTGGGTTGCGTGCACCGCATCATCACCGAGATGGCCGTGCTGGACGTCGGTCCCGACGGGCTGACGCTCGTCGAAACCGCGCCGGGAGTCGGCGAATCCGACGTCCGCGCGGCCACCGGAGCAGATTTCACGGTAGCTCTCGCCAACGCGTCTGCCCGGTGAGATCCGGGTCAGCGCAGATATGCCTCGATCCAGTTGCCGAATTCGGTCGCGAGATGCCACTGGTGCTCGCTGACATACAGGCCCGGCACCGCCGCGGGGAATGCGACTTTGAGCTGGCTACGGAACCCGCCACCGGGTTCATCACGGAACTGATGGCGGACCCCGCCGATGAGCTCACCGTCGGGGAGGAAGGCGGCACCGGCGACCGAGAGCGGATACGCCGGATCCGCGGGGACCACCACCTTCGACTGGTCGGCGTAGTCGACGAGGAACCGGCTGGGGAGCACTGCTCCACCGGTTACCTCGATGACCTCCTGCCGCCCGTCGTCCAGGGTCGCGATGATGTAGTGGTCCGGGCACGCGTCGGTCCAGAACGCCAGGTCGTTGTTCACCCGCGCCCGGTCGAAGGTGTCGATGAAACCCTGCGCGCTACCGCGATCACTGGCGATCTCGACGGTCGCCACCACCCAGCGGCCATCCGACGCCGCGAGCGTGGCGCGGGTGGCGGCCTCGGAGGCGACGAGCTCGGCGGCGAGCAGTTCACGCAATCCGTCGGGGCCGATCAGCACGCGAGCCCGTGCCATCGCCGCTCGTGCGGCGGGAATGTCGTCGACGCTCACCTCGAAGCGGGCGAGCAGTGAGTCGAGCTCACCGGTCAGCAGGCCGACGTAGTCCTTGCGCAGCCGCGCCGCGGCCACCGACAGCCGGCGGCGTTCCCACTCGGCGACCTTGCCCTGATCGATCAAGAGACCATCGATGTAGGTCCGCAGCCCGGCTGCCGGCGTTCCAGGGGAGGCGAAGGCGCTTCCCATCCCGGCGTAGGCAACCGCCGCGGTGGCGGCCGTCGCCCCGGCCGCACGGACGATGAAGCTTCTTCTGGTCAGCATCGACCAATCCTCTCGATTTAAAGCTAGTCAAACTTGCGATAACATACCCTCCGCTATGCATGCCGCCTTGTCAACGACTTGCGCATGGTTAACGCCATGAACACTGGCGTTTGCAATCACCCCCCGCCCTCCCCGGCGGATCAGGTCTTGGTCCACCTCCGCGCGACACCCTCGCGGGTCGCGCGACTACCTGCGGGGAGATCCAGCACGTCCTGCAGGGTCGGGTCCTCATCGATGGCGTGCCACAGGTGCCCGATCTTGCCGCCGGGCCCGGCGTCGGACAACCCGATCAGCTGCCACCACCCGTCCTCGTCGTGACCGACGTGCAGGATCGGTTCCTGCTGCTCGAATACCTGTGCGGTCTGGATGCATTGGGTGCCGACGACCCAATGCCGCATCCACCATGCGCGGGGATCCCGCTCCATCACCCGGTCGACCACCCACCACACGAACGGCAGATCTTCGTGCGCCCGTGCCTGTTCGGCGGTCAGATCCGGACCACCTTGCGGAACCTGCTCGAAGGGATCGTCCACGAGACCGTACGCGTGCGAGCCTTGGTGCGGAAAGACCACGGCGTGGAAGGTCGCGCCTCCGGGATTGCCCGCCCCGATGCCGATGGTGATCCGCCCCGCGTGTGGATCGGACCCGGTGGTCCACCCCAGCGCGTAGGACGCCAGTTCACCCTGCGGCCCGACGAATTCACCGAATGCCCGCCGATCCATGCCACTCGCATCCGCCGTCGGCACCTCGATCATCCGGCCTGGAATCACATCCACATTCACCAGGGGATCGTAGCCACGCCGCTCCGCATACTCGGCAGGGCGATCCAGGCGGAGAACACGTGATTCAGGCCGACGCCGCGGCGCTTTCCTTGCGTGCCCGTTCGGCGACGGCGGCGGGCATCGGCTCGTGCCGTAGATACCCGCGGGCGAACGATCCCGCCCCGTGGGTGAGCGATCGCAGGTCGATGACATACCTGCTCAGTTCGAGTTCGGGTACCTCGGCCCGGATCTGGGTGCGGCCGGTCTCGGCCTGTTCGGTGCCGAGAATGCGGCCGCGCCGGGTGGACAGGTCGCCGAGGACGGCGCCCAGCTGGTCGTCGGGGACCGTGACCCGCACCGCGGCAACCGGTTCGAGCAGCAGGGTTCCGGACGCGTCCGCCGCGTCGCGCAGGGCGAGGGCACCCGCGGTCTGGAAGGCGGCGTCGGAGGAGTCCACCGAATGCGCTTTCCCGGCAACCAGTGTCACCCGCACATCCACCAGCGGATATCCGGGAGTGACCCCGCGCGCGGCCTGCGCCCTTGCCCCTTTCTCCACCGATCCGATGAACTGCCGCGGCACTACCCCACCGACCACCCGGTCGACGAACTCGAATCCCGTCCCCGCCGGCAGCGGTTCCACCTCGATCTGGCACACCGCGTACTGCCCGTGCCCGCCGGACTGCTTCACCAGCCTGCCGCGTCCCTCGGCCGCCGCGGCGGGCGTCTCCCGTAACGCCACCCGATACGGTTCCACGTCCACCCGCACCCCGAACCGCCCGCGCAACCGTTCCAGCGCGACATCCCGGTGGGCTTCCCCCAGACACCACAGCACCAGCTGATGGGTGTGTTCGTTGTTTTCCAGCCGCAGGGTCGGATCCTCGGCGACGAGCCGGGTCAGGCTCTGCGAGAGCTTGTCCTCATCGGCCTTCCCCTGCGCCCGGATAGCCACGGGCAGCAGGGATTCCGGCAGCTGCCACGGCTCGATCAGCAGGGGATTCCCGGTGCCGGACAGGGTGTCGCCGGTTTCCGCGTGGCCGAGTTTGCTCACGAGCGCGATATCGCCGGCGACAGCCTCGGTCAGTGTCCGCTGTTGTTTCCCCAACGGCGCGGTGACCCCGCCGACCCGGTCGTCGGCATCGTGGTCGGGTCCGCAGACGCGGACGGTGTCCTCGCTGTGCAGCGTGCCGGAGAACACCCGCACCAGCGATACCCGTCCCACATACGGGTCGGACGAGGTCCGGATGACCTCCGCGGCGAGTTCCCCCGCCGGATCGCAGCGCAGTGCGGTTGGGCCGGCGCCGTCGCCGCGCGGCACGGCCGACAGCGGGTGTTCGATCGGCGTCGGGAACCCGGCCGTGACCAGTTCCAGCAGTTCGAGCGTGCCGAGGCCCTGCTCCGCGTCCTCGGCGGCCGGTGCCGCGAACAGCACCGGATGGAAGCTTCCGCGCGCCACGGCTCGTTCCAGGTCGTCGACCAGGGTGTCGAGTTCGACGGGTTCGCCGTCGAGGTACCGGTCCATCAGCGTTTCGTCTTCGCTCTCGGCGATGATCGCCTCGATCAACCGGTCGCGGGCCGGGTCGATCACCGCGAGCTGTTCCGCGGAAGGTTCGGTGCGCACCTGTTTCCCGCTGCGATAGTCGGCGACCCGGCGCTCGAGCAGTTCCAGCAGTCCGATCGCGGGCCGGTGCCCGTCGGGGCTCTTCTGCCCGTAGACCGGCAGGTGCAGGGGCAGCACGGTATCGCTCGCGCCGTCGGTCAGCAGCGCCTGACAGGTCTGCACCAGTTCCGCGTACTCCGCCCGCGCCGTGTCCAGATGTGTCAGCACGATCGCCCGCGGCATCCCCACCCGCGCGCATTCGGCCCACAGTTCCCGCGTCGGCCCCGCCACGCCCTCCACTCCGTCGGCAGCCGACACCAGGAAAAGGGCCGCGTCGGCCGCCCGCAACCCGGCCCGCAGTTCGCCGACGAAATCCGGGCATCCCGGCGTATCGATCAGATTGATCTTCACCTCGCCCCACATCACCGGGACCACCGACAGCTGCACAGATCTGTGCTGTCGCCGTTCGACCTCGTCGTAGTCCGACAGCGATGTCCCGTCCTCCACCCGGCCTGCCCGGTTCACCGTCCCGGTCGCCAACGCCAGCGCCTCCACCAGCGTCGTCTTCCCCGCACCGCTGCTGCCAACCAGCGCCACGTTCCGGATGCTCTCCGGTCGCTGCGCCCCGTTCGTCCGGTCCACCATGTCGCACGCTCCCTCGGGTCGGGATCCGGCTCCTTCGAGCTTCCCACCGCAGGTAGGGGCACGTCCACGGTTTCCGGCCGATCGATGCGGCGACTCGGCACGGGACCTCCCCCGGCGATGGATGGCCGCTCAGCTGGAAGTGGGCGCGGACTCGCGGGTGGCCAGATCGGCCCTCCATTCCCGGAATCCCTCTTCGGTCCGGCCACGCCGCCAGTAACCGGAGATGGATGCGGCCCACTCGGCGGGAACTTCCCGTTCTCTGCGGATGTAGCGGCGCAGATCGTGCATGACGGCGTGCGCTTCGCCGTGGATGAAGACCTGCACCTGTCCCTCCCGCCAGGCCGCGGCGCGCACAGCCTCGGCCAGCGCTTCGCCCGGCGCACGGTCGCCTCGATGCAACCAGGTCAGCTCCACCCCGTCGGGCTTGGCGACAGGGAGCTCGTCCTCGGGCCCAGCCACCTCGACAAAGGCGATACCCACGGCCGTCGCCTGCATCGACTCGAGCGCGGCGGCGATGGCGGGCAGCGCGGAATCATCACCCGCCAGCAGATGCCAGTCCGCCTCGGCGCGTGGGGCATAGGCACCGCCTGGACCATAGACATCGATGGTGGTGCCCGGGGCTGCCTGCGCTGCCCACGGTCCGGCGATGCCTTCGTCACCGTGATAGACGAAGTCGATCGCGACCTGTTCGGCGGCCCGGTCGATCGAGCGCAGGGTGTACGTGCGCAGCACCTCGGCGCCGTCTATCGGGAAGATGAGCTTGACGTAGGAATCGGTGGTCGCGCCGACCGCCAGGCCGGAAGCGAGGAGGTGCACGCGCACCATATGCGGGGACAGACGTTCGGTGCGCAGCACCGTCAGGGTGGTACGGGGGCGAGCCAAGGAAACCTCCAATAGTTAGCGTTACCTAACAAACGTACCGCGATTCGGGGTGGACTGGCGGAGGCACAGATTTTCCGGCGTGCGTGCCAGGTCACAGGGGGTTGTCGGTGCCCTGGCGCATACTGGCGCTCATGGCGTATGACGCGGAGCTTGCCGATCGGGTCAGGGAGCTGGTGTATCCGCGTGGCGACGTCGACGAGAAGAAGATGTTCGGTGGACTCGCTTTTCTGGTCGGCGGCAATATGGCTGTCGCGGTGAGCGGTAAGGGCGGGCTGCTCGTGCGGGTCGACCCCACTGCGAGCGAGACCTTGATCGACGGTGCGGCGGTCGCGCCGATGACGATGGGCGGCCGCGAAATGACCGGCTGGCTGCGCGTGGTACCGGAACTCGTCGCCGACGACACGGTGCTGCGCGAGTGGGTCGAACGCGGCGTGGCGTTCGCCGCCGACCTGCCCCGCAAGCGCTGAGCAGTAGGTGTCGGCAGGCTGCTGCCGAGCCCGGGATGCGGCGATGAATACGAGCGGGAAGAACGCGCCGATATTGAGCAGGGACAGCACGATCGACTTCCACCACCAGGCGCCGGTCGGCAGCAGGGCCTGGTGCCGCTGTCAGTGGAGACGTCAGGTGTGTGTCAGCTCGGTGTCAGCCGGCCCGACCACAGTGTGTACATCGAACAAACCAGCGGGCACCGACACCGTCAGTGCCACAACAGATTTCGAGGAGTACACACCATGTCCACCACCATCACCCTGACCGACCAGGACAAGAGCACCCTGCGCACCGCCGCCTACGGCGCCGTCTCGCTGATCGCCGCCGCCGGTGCGCCGCACAAGGGGATCTCGCACGGTTCCATCGCCCTGACCTCGGCGACCGGCCTGGTCGGGCACGTGCTCGCCGCCAAGTCCAAGGACATCCACCTGCCCGGCAAGTCCGTCGCCGCACTCGCCGACCAGGTGCTGCCGAGCCTGACCGCGGCCATGAGCCTGCTCGCCGAGCAGGCCCCGGCCGAAGCAGGCAACTTCCGCGACACCGTCCTGGTCGCCGTCGAAGCGGCCACCCAGGCCAACAAGGGTCAGCCCACCCCGGCTGTGGCAGCGATGGCCCGTAAGATCGCCGCCGCCCTCGACGCCGCCTGACGGCTGCGGGCGGTTCCGTCCCGGACCGAGTCCCGGTGCCGAAGTGTCACCTCGGCACCGGGACTCCCCCGTCCAGAGTCCCGTGGTAGCCGACCTGCGCGATGAGCTGCCACGGGTGGTGTCGTCCCCGGACAGCCCGACGGGCTACGCAGGAAGCGCGATCGTTCTCTCGCGGCCGACAAGATCGCGTCGATATCCAGGAAATCATGCGGCGCCCAACGATTGAACAGCGCATCCATCTTGCCCGCGACCGCATCATCAGGATGCAAGACCGGCCCGACTTCGAGCAGGACCGGCGACTTTGATCTCCAAACACTCCGAGATCCACCTTGGCGACGTATCCGTCTGCGAAAGCAACCGTCAGCTGCACCAAATCAGGCGTTCGGCGCACGACCGAAACATCGAGACCCGCGTGCACGAAGGCAGCGGCGACATCATCGGCGACCTCGCCCGGACTGCCGCGCTGATCGGAGAGAGGTCCACGTCCTCGGACGGGAGCGAACCCATCCCGTGCAACGCGACCGCATGTCCGCCACCGAGCACGAACCCGCGGTTGCCCACCGTGTGAAGCGCGATGCGAGCCAACTCGAGTTGGCGAAGATCCATCAGGCAGCCGCGCGCAGCTGCGGAAACCGCTGCTCCCACAGCGCCTGGACTTGTCGCGCCGGACGCATCTGGGCCCAAATGGCGACAAGCAGCCGCCCACTGATCAGCTCACGCAGGTGATGGCCGGTGCCCTCTTCCAGGACAATCGTGTACGCAGCAGTGCGCGCACTACGCGGACGTGAAGCGTTTCCGCGACCACGACCCCGCTCCTACCGAACCATAGGCGTGAGTCCCGGCCGGGAGTGTCACTCGATGCCGAGGGTGACCTCGGTCGATTTGATGAGGACTTTTACCGCGGATCCCTCGGCGAGTTCCAGGTCGTCCACGGCGGCGCGGGTGATCGAGGAGGTGATCTCGTCGCCGCCGGTGAGGCGGATGCGGACGACGGCCATGGCCTCGCCGCGAGTGACCGAAAGGACCGTGCCGTCGAGTTGGTTCCGGGTGCTCAGGCGCATAGCTCAGCCTAGATCGATCGGTCTCCGGTTCCGGTCAGTACACGTCGCGGACATAGCGTTTGTCCGTGGCGAGCTTCTTCACGTAGGCATCGGCTTCCTCGGTGGTCAGGCTGCCGTGGTGGGACACGATTTCGCGGAGTGCGACGTCGACGTCCTTGGCCATTCGTGCCGCGTCCCCGCAGACATAGAAGTGGGCTCCGTTTTCGAGCCAGCCCCACACCTGTGCACCGTGTTCACGCAGCCGGTCCTGGACATAGATCTTGGCTCGCTGATCGCGGGAGAAGGCGACGTCGAGTCGGTCGAGGACACCGTTGGCCTGCAGTTCGCCGAGTTCTTCCCGGTAGTAGAAGTCGGTGGCTTGATGTTGTTCGCCGAAGAACAGCCAGTTCGCGGCCTGGTCGCCGCGGGCACGACGATGTTCGAGGAAACCGACGAACGGCGCGACCCCGGTGCCTGGTCCGACCATGATGGCCGGGGTCGCCGGATCATCTGGTGGCCGGAAGTGCGGGGCGGGCTGAACATGGAGAACCAGCGGCTGTTCGAGCTCGGCGTCGGCGAGGTAGGCCGAGCAGAGTCCGCCGCGCGGCCGGCCGGCCGGGCTGTCGTAGCGGATCACCGAGACGGTGGTCCGCACGATGGCCGGGTCGACCAGTGGGCTGGACGAGATCGAATACAGCCGGGGCTGAAGGCGTTTGAACAGGGTCGCCCACTGCTGTGGGTCCGCTGCCAAGGCGAATTCGGTCGCGATGTCGACCGGTTGGCGGCCCCACAGCCATTTGGCCAGTTCACCTTTGTTGTCGGGTCGCAGCAGTGTTTTCATCTGTCGGTCCCCGGTCTGCTCGGCGACGAAGCGCAACAGCTCCGTCGTGGGCCGGGTGAGATCGAGGTAGCCCTCGAGCGCGATCGACAGCGGCATCGGGCCCGCTGTGGGGACCTCGATGACCGCCGCGGGATCCATTCCGGTGACGGCGAGGAATTCCCAGACCAGGCCGAGGTCGTTGGCGGGGCGCACGCCGAGGGCGTCGCCGACGTCGTAGCGCAGGTCGGAACCGGTGAGGTCGAAGGTGAACTGGCGCACCTCTTTCTGCGCGCCGGACAGGCTCAGCAATCGGTTGCCGACCAGGCGGCCTGTCGGTGTCTCGGTGCGGATATCGGTTCGGGTGGTCCCCGGCCCCGGCCGTGGAGCGGGATCGGGCGTGGCAAGGGGAACCGCCGTCGACTCCGCCGCGAGCCGCGTCACTGCCAGGGCGGGCAGCAACTGGTCGAGCCAGGCCCGCGCGGTGTCCTCGAAGTCGGGTTCGCAGTCGACGCGATCCAGTAGCCGTTCGGCGCCCAGGGCGGCGAGCCGCTCGTCCAAGCGCTTGCCGTGGCCGCAAAAGGCGTCGTAGTTGGAGTCACCGAAGGCCAGGACGGCGAATCGGAACCCGATCAGTGCCGCGTCACCGGCGGCGGCCAGTGATTCCCAGAACTCGGCACCGTTGTCTGGGGCGTCACCGTCACCGAAGGTGCTCGACACGACAACGAGATCGCATCCTGGCGGAAGTTCACCCGCCACAACGGAATCCATGCTGTGAACCTGCGGCGTGCGGCCGGTGCCCACCAACGCGGGAACGGCGGTGCCTGCGACGAAGTCCTCGGCGTTGCCGGTCTGCGAGGCCCACAACACCACCAACGGCCGCACCGCGGTCTCCGCAGGCGCGGAGTCGGCGACCTCGACCGGGCGGGTGTGTTCGACGGCGGTCCCGAGCTGGTAGGTCACGCTCTGATGCGGCCCGAAAACCCCAGCCAGCATCCCGTTCACCCAGGACGTGGCCTGTGTCGGTAGTGGTGCGCTCGGTGGCAGCACCGGCAGTACAGCCACGTCGAGGCGATCGATGCCGGACAGGAACCCGGCAAGGTAGGCCCGGTCGGTGTCCGACAGTGCCGGAACGGCCAGGTCACCAAGGCCGAGCGCGGCGGCGGCATCGGCCACCGAGCCTGCCGATGCCCTGACGCCGGGCACGGTCACCGGCGGCGCGGTGGTGGGTGCCGGTGGTGCGGATGCGGAGTCGACGATGGCGGGGCCGTCGGCAGTGGGCTCGACGACGATCGGCGCGGGCACCTTCATCAGCCGCACTGCGCAGACTTTGAATTCGGGCTGCTGGGAGATCGGGTCGACGGCGTCGTTGGTGACGGCGTTGACAGCCCGGTATTCGCCGAACAGGTCGTTCCAGTGGAACGGGGCGAACACATCCCCCACCCGTACGCGGTCGGTGACGACGGCGGGCAGCACCGCGCGACCGCGTCGCGAGGCGACCTCGACCCAGTCACCGGCCGACACATCGAGCCGGGCGGCGTCTTCGGGATGGACTTCGACGAACGGGCCGGGATTGAGCTTGTTGAGCTTGGCGATCTTGCCGGTCTTGGTCAGGGTGTGCCATTGATGCTGCACGCGACCGGTATTCAGCACGAACGGGTAGTCGTCGTCGGGGAGCTCGGCCGGTTCCAGATTCGGCCGGGCGAAGAACGCCGCCCGGCCGGACGCGGTCGGGAACCACAGCCGTGGCGTGGTCCCGTCCTCGCGGGTGCGTAGTTCCTGGCTGATCCCGTCGTTGCGGTAGCGGATGGGATTGCGGCGCGGGCCGTCCGGGGCGACCGGCCACTGCACCGAGCCTTCCCGCAGCCGGTCGTAGGTGGCGCCGCGCAGGTCGTAGCCGGTGCGTGGATTCCAGGCCTGTTTGATCTCCTCGAAGATCTCCTCGGCACTGTTGTAGGTGAATGCCTCGGAATAGCCCATCGCGCAGGCGATTCGGGCGATGATCTGCCAATCCGGGATGGCCTGGCCGGGTGCCGGGAGGGTTTTGGGGATCAAGGTGAGATTGCGTTCGGAGTTGATCATCACCCCTTCGCCTTCGATCCACAGCGTCGCGGGCAGGATCACATCGGCGTAGGCGTTGGTCTCGGTCTCGGCGAACACATCCTGGGTGATCACCAGCTCCGCGGCTTCCAGCCCGGCCAGCACGGTCTTGCGGTTCGCCACTGTCGCAACAGGATTGGTGCAGATGATCCAGCATGCCTTGATCTCGCCCGCCGCCATGCGCGCGAACATGTCGATGGTGCCGCTGCCGACCTCGGTGCGCAGCGTGCCCGCGGGCACCTGCCACAGTTTCTCGATGAACTCGCGATCGCTCTCGACCTGGACCGACCGCTGTCCCGGCAAACCCGGTCCCATGTACCCCATTTCGCGCCCGCCCATCGCGTTGGGCTGACCGGTGAGGGAGAACGGGCCGCTGCCGGGACGGCAGATCGCACCGGTGGCCAGGTGCAGGTTGATCAGGGCGTTGGAGTTCCAGGTGCCGTGGGTGGACTGGTTCAATCCCATTGTCCAGCAGCTCATCCACTCCCCCGCTGTGCCGATCAGCTCGGCGGCGCGGCGCAGGTCCTCGACGGCGATTCCGGTCAGTGCGGCGACGGTCGCCGGGGTGTAATCGGCGAGGAATTCGGGCATTCCCGCCCAGCCCTCGGTGAACTCGGCGATGAACTCCTCGTCGACGTGCCCGCTTTCGACGAGCAGGTGCAGCAGGCCGTTGAGCAGTGCCAGGTCACTACCCGGCGTGACCTGGAGGAACAGGTCGGCTTTGTCGGCGGTCGCCGTCCGGCGGGGATCGACCACGATCAGCTTGGCACCGGCCTTGACGCGATCCATCATGCGCAGGAACAGGATCGGGTGGCAGTCGGCCATGTTCGCGCCGATCACGAAGAACACGTCGGCGTGATCGAAGTCCTCGTAGGAACCGGGCGGGCCGTCCGAGCCGAGCGACAGCTTGTAGCCGCTGCCCGCGCTGGCCATACACAACCGCGAGTTCGACTCGATCTGGTTGGTCCCGATGAACCCCTTCGCCAGTTTGTTCGCCAGGTATTGGGCTTCCAGCGTCATCTGACCCGAGACGTAGAGCGCCACCGCGTCGGGGCCGTTGGTGTCGATCAGCTGCCTGAGCCGCTGTGCCGTGTCGGCGATGGCGGCGTCCACCGGTCGCGCGACCGGCTCGGCACCACGCTCGGCGCGCACGAGTGCGGTGTCGAGGCGGCCGTCGACACCGAGCAGGTCGAGGTGGCTGCCGCCCTTGGTGCACAGGCGTCCACCGTTGGCCGGATGTTGTTTGTCGCCAGGGGCTTTGCGTACGCGCGTGGCGCCGTCGGGACCGGTCTCGACCTCGAGCGCGATGCCACAGCCGACGCCGCAGTAGGAGCACACCGTGCGGATCGGTTCGGTCATCGCGGCAGCGGGATCAGTTCGGCGAGCGCGCCACGGGTACCGCCCGGCGGTAACAGCGCGAGAGCTTGTGCCTCGACCAGGTGGGCCAGGTGCGGGATGCCGACCGGGCCGGTGGCCCGCCATACCCCGCCACCGACCTGTCCGACCGGAACGACTTCGGTCAGGTCCTCGGTCGCGGCGGATCGGTCGACCAGGCGCCCGAGCATCGGCGCCACCGGATCACGCGCGGTCAACGCCGCCAGCACGCACCGTCCCGTCACCATGAGCGCGGCGATCGCTTCGAACGGATCAGCCGGTGCCGCGAGCAGCGTGCGCCCATCGGGCAGCCGGGCCAGGAGCTGTTTGCCACCGGGACGCATCCGGACACCATCGACGATGATGTCGGCGGCGATCTCGGCCAGCAGGAAACGGACTTCCTCGAGCGCGCCTACGACAACCACGACCTCGGCTTCGGTCGGTAGCGTGAACCACGAGCGCAGCAATTCGCCGTCGCTCATCTGCCACACCTTCCCGGACCGGATATCGCACGCCCGCAGGAAATCCGAGATCACGGGGGCGACCGCATCGGGCGCCCACCGCGCGCTGCGGTTGATGCCCCGACCCAATCGGCCACCGGCGACGAGCACATCGGCCGACAGCGGGCCGCGCACCGCGGCGTGACCGACCTGTGCGCTCGAGCCGACCGAGACCACCGCGGGGCCGACCCGGACACCGGCCGAAGCCAGCACCATTCCCGCGTGCCACTGCGCACCACGGACCAGGGTGTCGTCGGACTTCGGCGCTCCCGCGGCTCGCATCAGCACCGCCCGGCCCAGGACGCGTGCGAACTCCACGTGAGAGTCGCGGATCACGGCGGTGGTGCACAGCGGTGTCGGTGTCCCTGCCGTGATCCGTGCGGCTTCCCCCACCGCGAGCGCCGGCGTCGTCGAGCTCACTTTCCCTGCTCGGACCACCCAGTACGGACCGGGACCGCTGACGGCGTAGCCATCGCGCGCCGCGGCGTCGACGGAGGGTTCGGCGGTCTGGGCCTGCAGCGGCCGCGCCAAGGTCGCGCCGACCGCGTCGCAGAGCAGTCGAGTCGTCGGTGCGACCGGGTGCAGTCCGCGCCGGATCGCCGGCGCCAGGTCCGGGACCGAGATCTGCGGGACGCATTCCGGTACCGGATCCGCGGTGGTTTTCCCCACGGCACCGGCCGCGACCTGCTCCAACCCATCGACTCCGACCATGCCAATATCCTCATTATCGGATATTTCTGGCCAATATCACCGCAATTGCTCGTTCATCACCGACTTCTCACCCGCACTTGCCAACCACTGTGCGGTCGCTCGGGCGACGGCCTCGAATCGCGAGGTCACGGCCGGTATTGCCTGGGCGCCATCGGCGCAAAGGTGAGCGAACACCGCAGAAGAGGAGACTCAGATCACGTTCGGCCGCGGATGCGGATCTGCTTGAGTCGACACTATGACCGACATCCTGCTGTTCTCCTACGGAACCTTGCGTCAACCCGAAGTGCAGCGCACCGTGTTCGGCCGCGAGCTCGACGGCCGACCCGACGCCATCGCCGGATACCGGCTCGGTGAAGTGACCATCACCGATCCGGCGGTCATCGCGACCAGCGGCAGCGCCGTCCACCCCGTGCTGCTGCCCGCCGCTGCGGAATCCGGGGTTCCTGGGGCCGTATTCACCCTCACCACAACGGATCTCGCGGCCGCCGACGCCTATGAAGTCGACGACTACACCCGGGTTCTGCTGCCGCTGCGCTCAGGCGCGAAGGCCTGGGTATACGTCCTGGCGGCCGAGGCTCCGGCCGGTGTCGATCACGCCGGATAGGTGTGGATTTCGGTCGCTTTCACCGATGCCCACAGCTGGGAGCCGCTGTGCAGGCGCAGGTCCGCGACGGTGGCCGGGGTGACCTCGGCCAGGACGGCCGGGGTGCCCGACAGCCGGACCCGAGTGGTGTGCGCGTGCTGTTCGAGGCCGGTGACGGTGACCTGCCAGGTGTTTCGTGGACTGCCGCTGGGGCGTTCCGGGTACAGGCTCACCGCGGTGGGAGCGAAGGCGAGGTGGACGGCGCCGTGCGCGGGTTCGGCGACCGTGAAGACCGCGCCGCCGCCGAGATCGACCGAGTTTCCCTGTGCCGTGCCCTGATACAGGTTCAGCCCGACCAGGTCGGCGACATAATCGGTGCGCGGCCTGCGGGCGACATCGGTCGGCGCACCCTCCTGGACGATGGCGCCGTTCTCGACGATGATCAGCCGGTCTGCCAGCACCATCGCGTCGAAGGGATCGTGGGTGACCAGGACGGTGTGCCCGGGGTAGTCGGCGAGGTGATGGGCCAGTTCGGCCCGCACTTGCAGTCTAGTGCCCGCGTCGAGCGCGGCGAGCGGCTCATCCAGCAGCAGCAGCCGCGGGTCGGTGGCCAGCGCACGCGCCAGCGCGACCCGCTGGGCCTGACCGCCCGACAGCGCACGGGGTCTCGCGTGCAGATGGGCACCGAGGCCGACTCGTTCGAGCCAGCGCGCTGCCTGTTCGCGCGCCTCGGTGCGGTGCTGTCCGCGAGCACGCAGGCCGAACGCGACATTCTCCTGTGCGCTCATGTGCGCGAACAGCAGATAATCCTGGAACACGACGCCGATTTCACGGCGTTCCGCCGGGACGAACCGGTCCGGTGGGGCGTCCCAGACGTGGTCGTCGAGGACGATCCGCCCTTCGTTCAACGGGGTGAGCCCGGCCAGGGCCCGCAGGGCGGTGGACTTGCCCGCGCCGTTGGGTCCCAGCAGCGCGACGACCTCGCCCCGGGCGACCTCGATGGCGATGTCGAGCTCGAAAGACTCACGGGTGATACGGATTTCGGCGTTCAGGGTCACAGGGGGCCTCGCGTCCACCGGTCTCGCAGCGCGGCGAGCACGGCCACCGACACCGCGAGCAGTACGACACTGAGCACGATCGCGTCCTCGGGATCGGTTTCCAGGGCGAGATACACCGCCAGCGGCATGGTCGTGGTCGTGCCGGGGAAACTACCGGCGAACGTGATCGTCGCGCCGAACTCGCCGAGGGCGCGAGCCCAGCACAGCACCGCACCCGCCACCACTCCGGGCATCACCGAGGGCAACGTGACCCGGCGGAAGGTCAGCCACCGCGACGCCCCGAGTGTCGCGGCCGCTTCCTCATACCTCGGATCCGCCCCGCGCAGCGCGCCCTCGACCGCGATCACCAGGAACGGCATCGCGACGAACGCCTCGGCCACGATCACCCCGGCGGTGGTGAACGGCAACGAGAACCCGAACCACTCGTAGAGGTACCGGCCGACCAGTCCGCGCCGCCCCAGCACCAGCAGCAACGCCACACCGCCGACCACCGGTGGCAGTACCAGCGGCACCGTGACCAGCGCGCGCACGAACCCGAGGCCGGGCACATCGCCACGCGCGAGCAGCCACGCCAGCGGGATACCGAGCACCAGGCACACCACGGTCGCCGAGGTGGCGCAGACCAGCGACAGCCGCAGCGCCTGGCCGACCTCGGCGCTGGCCAACCGCTCGGGCAACGTCCGCCACGGCGCGCGCAGCAGCATCCCCAGGAGCGGCAGGGTCAGGAAGACCACACCGCACACGGCGGGCACCATCAGGATCAGCGGACGCCGACCCGTTGCCGCCCGCCGTCGTGCGACCCGGGTCACGGGGTGTCGAATCCCGCCTCGGTGAAGACCGCGCTGGCCTGGTCCGAGCCGATGAACTCGACGAACGCGGCAGCGGCGGCGGCATTGGGTGCCTTGGCCAGCGGCGCGACCGGGTAATCGTTGACAGCCTTGCCCGACTCGGGGAAGTCGATGCCCTGCACCTTGGTCCCGGCGGCCTGCACATCGGTGCGGTAGACCAGCGCGGCGTCGACCTCGCCGAGGGTCACCTTCGTCAGCACGGCCTTCACATCGGATTCGCGGGTGTCGGGCTGCGGGCTGACACCCGCGGCTTCGAACACCGTCTTCGCCGCGGCACCGCACGGAACCTGCTCGGCACACAGCGCGATCTTGGGCTCGGTCTTGCCGAAGTCCGCCAAACCGGTGATGTGCGCGGGATTGCCCGCGGGCACGGCGATCTCGAGACGGTTACGCACGAAGGTCACCGGTTTGGCGGTGACCTCACCGGCGTCGACGACCTGCTGCATGTTCTTCGGCGCCGCCGAGGCGAACACATCGACCGGCGCACCCTGCTTGATCTGCTCGGCCAGCGCCGAACTGGCGCCGAAGTTGTAGACCACCTTCACGCCGGGATGCGCCGCCTCGAACTGCTTGCCCAGCTCGGTGAAGGTCTCGGTCAGCGACGCCGCCGCGAAGACGGTGACGGTCCCGGTGACCTCGCCCCCCGCGGCGGCCGGCTCATCGGCCTTGTCGGTCCCACAGCCGACCGCGGCCAGCGCCACCACGCCGGCTACCGCGAACGCGCGCACCGTACGAATCATGTTCAACCTCATCAGCTTTCCGGGATATCTACAACAACATGAGTCGACTTGACCGAGGCCACCGCGACACTGCCGACCTCGAGACCGAGCTCGTCGACAGAATCGCGACTCATCAGCGACACCAGCCGGAACGGCCCGGCCTGCATCTCGACCTGGGCCATCACGGTGTCCTTGACGATCCGCGTGACGATCCCGCGCATCCGGTTCCGCGCCGAGCTCGCGACGGTGGTTCCCGGATCGGGCGCGTCCGCGCCCTCCCGCAGGAACTCCGCCAGCTCCCGCCCGTCGACACCCTTGCGACCGCTGTCGAGCTGAATCGCCGTAAGCCTGCCCTGGTCGATATACCGGCGCACCGTGTCATCACTGACACCCATCAAGGCAGCTACTTCACTGATCCGCAGATTCGACACGACGTGCAGCATATTCGGAGCAGATGCGGGACGCGAGCCCAGGATCGTCCCGGGGATGCGAAATTAACCCGGCACGTGGGCAGGAGTCGTCACGCCGCGGGGAGGCGGACCGTGGCCGTCGCGCGGCCGAAGATCCTGCGTCCCTCGCACTTGGCGGTGATGGCAACGACGGCCGTCCGGCTTTGCGGATCGACGGACTTCACTGTTCCCGAGAACTCGATGGTCGCGCCCGCGCTCGTGACGTAGACCGGGCTGGTGAAACGGACCGCGCATTCGATGACGGCGCCGGGGTCACCGAGCCATGCGGTGAGGTAGCCCGCTCCCAGGCCGATCGTCAGCATGCCGTGGGCGACCGGGGCGTCCAGGTTCACCGCGTGTGCGGCTTCGGGGTGCCAGTGGATGGGGTTCGGGTCGCCCGCCACACCGGCGTAGTTGACCAGGTCACCGGGGGTGAGTGAAACGAGTCGCGGTGGGAGTTGATCGCCCACCGAGACCGACTCGAAGGCGAGCGCATGGCTGCCCGCGCCCGGCTCGACTTGCGGATGAGGCTCCGGACGCGGTTCATCGGTCGCTCGCAGTGCCAGGACGGTACCCGACCTGACGTCCCGGAAACCCTGTGTCACCAGCTTGTCGCCGAACGGAATCGCGCTCGTATCGGCTGCGGATCGACCGACGAAACTCGTCCGCGAGATGATCGCCACCTTGCCGTCCTGGTCGGTGATCACGGTCTTGAACTCGAAGAGTTCGCCGCCGAAAGCTTGGCGGAACGACTCGAGACCGACGTCGAAGGACAGGACGTCACCGGACCGAATCGGCTCGTAGTAGTTGATGACCTGATCGGTTTGCATGATCTGGCTCAGGTCGTAGCCACCGGCGACAGCGTCGAACATCGCGAGCTGAGCGTGGAAGGCGGGGATCGAGAAGAACGTCAGCGGCGCGATCAGCCCGCCGTAGCCGTACTCCACACCCGCCGGTTCCGACCAATGCACCGGGTGCGTGTCCTGGACAGCGCGCGCGAACTCACGGATCTTCTCCCGCCCCACGACATAGACGTCCTCGGCGCGATAGCTGCACCCCACCATGCTCGATACCCGCTCCGCGGAATTCGCGCCCGGTGCATCCACGGCCTTTCCGCTGGTCGTCCCCATGGGCAGAAAGACTAGTAGCCGTTGGTCTTTCGATCGTGGCACCCGGGTTCGGAGTGTCGACCACCGCGACGGCGGCCGAGACGGCTACATCTTGGTGTAGCGGGCCATGGCGAAACTGTAGAAGCCATAGGTGATGATGCCAAGACCCGCCGCGATCAGCAGAGCCGCGCCGAAGGGCTGGGCCCCGAGGGTTTTGAACGCGCCGTCGAGACCGGTGGCTTCCCCGGGTTCGGATCGGCTGACCGCGAGGATCACCAGCAGACCGATCGCGGCGATGGCCAGCCCTTTCGCGATGTAGCCGACCGTGCCGAGCCGGCGGACCAGGTCGCTGGTTGCGCCTTTCAGGTCGTCGAGGAAGTTCTGGGTCGCGCCCTTGTAGACGTGATAGCCGCCGATCGCGATGATGATCAGCCCGGCGGCGACGAGCGCGATCGTGCCCGCGGTGGATTGCATCATGCGAGCGGTGATCCCCGTGCTCTGCTCGCTGCTCGACTTGCCACCGCCCCGGGCGAATCCGAAGGCGGAGAATGCGAAAGCGAGATAGACGACGGCCAGGGAGAATGCCTTGACCCGGTTGAAGGCTTCGGATTTCTTGTTGTCGGCGTCAGGTTCGGACGCGCTGCCCAGCGCCGCTTCGGCGAACCGCCACAGCGCCATCAGCGTGAACGCGACGACGCCGACCCAGAGCGCGAAGACACCACCGGGCTTGGCAGCCAGCTCCGCCATGGCCCCGGATTGGTCGGTGGTTCCCCCGCCGCCGCCGAGCGCGATCCGGATGGCGATATAGCCGATGATCAGGTGCACGATGCCGCTCATCACGAAGCCCGCGCGGGCGAATCGTTCGAAGACGCTGTTCTGAACCACCCGGGCGACGGCCGTGGACGAGCTGTCGTAGGACGGCCGGGAGGCGGCGTTGTCAGGCATCGTGCCGGAATCTAGCGTTTGAAGGCGTCTTTGATCTTGGCGCCGGACTGTTTCAGGTTGCCCTTGACTTGGTCGGCCCAGCCTTCGGCCTCGAGGCTCCGGTTGTGCGTGGCTCTGCCGAATACCCTCTTCATCCTGCCCTTGGTGGCCTCGGCGGAGTGCGCGATCTTCTTGCTGATACTCATGGCGGTGCCACTTCTTCCTCGGGCTTCCGGCCGGCGGCGACCAGGCCGCCGACGGGCACTGTGACACCAAGTCTTCGCCGCGATCCCACCGGCGTCAACGGCTAGAGAGTTCCGTGGAGGGGTGGCGGGAGTTCATCCGGGACGGGTGATGTGGGGCCGGTCCTGCCGGGCCACGATCGGGGAAAGGCCGTCATTCCTCGACAGGAGCGCCCATGTGCCGATCGGCGAAGCCCGCCACCGCTGCGACGGCGGAGATCAATCACGCGGCTACCCGGCTCTACGACCTGGACAACAGGGCCGATTTCAGCGATGCGCGGCGCGGACTGATCGCGCCGCTGCCCGGCCCGGTGTATTCCGCCGCGGACAGCGCGAAGGTGGTCTTCGACCCGGCCGAATTCGACTACCTGCGCGACGACCCGCCGACTCCGGACACGGTGAACCCGAGTCTGTGGCGGCAGTCGCAGCTGATCAGCGCCGGTGGCCTGTTCGAGGTGACCAAGGGCGTCTACCAGGTACGGAACAACGACATCGCGAACCTGACCGTGGTCGAGGGCGACGACGGCATCATCGTCATCGACTGCATGGCGGGCGTCGAGTCCGCGAAACAGGCCATGGCGCTGATCCGCGAGCACGTCACCGACAAGCCGGTGCGGGCCGTGATCTACACCCACACCCATATCGATCACTACGGCGGCGTGAAGGGCGTGGTGTCGGCCGAGGACGTGGCCTCGGGGAAGGTGCCGATCATCGCGCCGGGATACCAGTTCGACAAGTTCGCCATCGGTGAGAACGTGGTCGCCGGAAATGCGATGGCGCGCCGCAGTTTCTACGCGTTCGGTTCGATGCTGCCGCCCGGCCCGCGGGGTTTCGTCACCTGCGGCATCGGTATCGCCGCCACCCAGGGGCCGGAAATCTCCTATATCTCGCCGACGGATCTGATCACCGAAACCGGGACGCGGCGCGAGATCGCGGGGATCGAATTCGAGTTCCTCTACGCCCCCGACACCGAGGCGCCCGAGGAGATGCACATCTGGATCCCGCAGCTCAAGGCCCTGACCTGTGCGGAGAACGCGAACCACAGCCTGCACAACATCCAGACCCTGCGTGGCGCGCGCACCCGCGACGCCCGCAATTTCGCCCGCTATCTCGACGAGACCCTGGAACGCTGGGGCGACGAGGCCGAGGTGCATTACGGGCCGCACACCTGGCCGGTGTGGGGCAACGACAAGGTCACCGCGTTCCTCGAATCCCAGCGTGATACCTACAAATACATCCACGACCAGGCGCTGCGCCTGGCCAACAAGGGCTACACACCGCTGGAAGCGGCCGAGGTGATCGAGCTCCCGGACGAACTCGGCCGCAACTGGGCCAACCGCGGATACCACGGCACCCTGCACCACGATGTCCGCGCGGTGTACACCAAGGAACTGGGCATGTGGGACGGCGACCCGGTCTCGCTACATCCGCACCCGCCGGTCGAGTCGGCCGAGCGATTCGTCGAGTTCGCCGGCGCCGACAACATTCTCGCCGAGGGGCAGCGCGCGATCGATGCCGCCGACTACCGGTGGGCGGCCGAGATCCTGCACAAGCTGGTGTTCGCCCAGCCGGACAATCAGCGGGCCAAGGACCTGCAGGCCGATGCCTACGAGCAGATGGGTTACCAGGCCGAGGGGCCGCAGTGGCGTGGCATCTTCCTGTCCGCGGCGCTGGAATTGCGCGAGGGCACGCAGCCGCCGCCGTATGTGACGGCCAGCCAGGACTCGATCCTGGCCATGCCGATCGAGATCCTGTTCGACTTCGTCTCGGTGCACATCATCGGCGACAAGGCGGCGAGCGTGGATCTGCGGATGGACTTCGACTTCACCGACGCCGGTGAGCAGTGGACGATGTGGGTCCGGCGCGGGGTGCTCAATGCCCGGCGCGGCAAGTCCGGTGACGCGCAGCTGACGGTGCGAGGCCCGAAGGTCTTCCTGACCTCGGTCCTGCTCAAACCCGAGACCGCGGCGAAACTGGTCGAGGGCGGCAAGATCACCGTCGACGGCGACAGCACGGTGCTCGACACGTTCGGGACCCTGCTCGACGAATTCGACCCGGCCTTCCCCATCGTCACGCCATGACCGCCGCGGATCAGCGCTCGAACTGGTCGCGTTTGTGGTCGCCGTACGGGTCGTCGCGTTCGCGGACCGCTTCGCGGAAACCGGCTGTGGCGGCGCGCATCTGGAAGGCGTAGCCCTCGCGGGTGTGGCGGGAGATGCCGTCGAAGACGGTGCTGACCATGGCCGAGTTGGCGACGCCCTGGGTGTGCAGGGCCGAGTTGAGCGCGAGTTTGGCCATCATGAGCTGGTTGACCGGCATCCGGGCGATGCGCTGCACCAGGGCTTCGGTGCGGTCGTCGAGTTCGTCGGCGGGCCAGGATTCGACCGCGAGACCCCATTCGGCGGCTTGCTTGCCGCTGATGCAGTCGCCGGTGAACAGCAGGCGCTTGGCGCGCTGATCGCCGAGGCGATGTGCCCACATGCCCGCGGCGGGGATGCCCCAGACGCGGGTGGGCGGATAGCCGATCTTGGTGTCGTCGGCGCAGATGATCTGGTCGGCGTGCAGGGCGATGTCGGTGCCGCCCGCGATCGCGAAGCCGTGCAGTTTCGCCACGGTCGGCTTGTTCGCGTGCATGAGGCTGGCGAATCCCTTGGTAAACCTGCTCATCATGGCGAAGTCGATCATCGGGTCCCAGATGCCCTGTGGATTGTGGTTGACGGCGTTGACCACCGGATCGAGCACGGTGCCGGTGACCTCGTCCGGACCGTCCGCGCCCGCGAAGCCCTGCTCGGCGAACATGTCCAGGTCGTAGCCGCCGCAGAACCCTTTGCCGCGCCCGGACACCACGATGACGTGCACGCGCGGATCCAGGTCGGCCCGCTCCACCGCGTGCGCCAGATCCCGCGGGGTGTACGGGGTGATCGCGTTGCCCTTGTCCGGGCGGTTGAAGGTGATCCTGGCGATCCGTCCGTCCCGCTCGTAGGTGAGTGTGGAGTACTCGCGCTCGAAGTCCGGATCAGGGCGATGCCGCCACGGCGAATCGGGGCCTTCGGTCCAGTTCTCGTACCAGGGCGCGGGCTGGTCGCCGGAGTTGCTGTTCGACACGGTGGGGTCCTTCTGGATTCGAGGTGCCGGGATGGAGAATCTGTCGAAAGCATGGCGGGTCGGAGCATTGACAGTCAATAGTGACTGTGAAATCGTCGGCCGACGACGAGAAGGGCCCGAGTTGGCAACGCGCGAAGAACAGAAGCAGGCCACCCGCGCCCGCATTCTCGACGCGGCGACCGACCTGCTGGTGCGGCGCGGCTACTCCGCGCTGACCACCGTCGCCGTCCAGGAAGCGGCCGGACTCAGCCGCGGCGCGCTGCTGCACCACTTCCCGACCATCGCCGAACTGTCGAAAGCCCTGGTGCAGAACCTGGTCCAGCGCAACGAACAGGCGGCGCTGGCCGCCGCGGCGCGGTTCGACGCGGATGCCGACCCGGTCGACCGGGCACTGGCGGCCCTCTACGAGTCGATGACCCGCCCCGCCGCCCAGGCCGAACTGGAACTCTGGGCCGCCGCCCGCACCGACCCGGATCTGGCCGCCGCACTCCAGCACGCGGAACGCGCCGCCGGCCGCGACCTCGTCCGCGTCGTCGACGCACTGTTCGGCCCCGAGGCAGTGGCCAACCCGCGCTATCCGGTGGTCCGCGATCTCACGATCACCGTGCTGCGCGGCACCGTGGCAGGCCGGGTGTTGCGTACCTCCGAGAAATCGGCCCGTGCCACCCTGCGCGAGTGGGCAGCCATCGTCCGGACAATGCTCGCCGACGCGGCAACCTGACAGCTATCGCCGGCGGTGCCGTTCTGCTTGAATGGATTCATGTGCCGGTGGATGGCGTACTCGGGTGAGCCGATCCTCGCCGAGGATCTGTTGTTCCGCCCTGAACACTCCCTGATCGACCAGAGTCTGCACTCACGTCTGGGCGCGACCACCACCAACGGCGACGGCTTCGGTGTCGGCTGGTACGGCATCGGCCCCGAGCCCGCAGTGTTCAAGAGCATCGAACCAGCCTGGAACGATCGCAATCTGCGGGAGATCGCGGGGCAGGTCCGCACACCGATGCTGCTCGCGCATGTTCGAGCCTCGACCGGGACGGCGGTGCAACGCAGCAACTGTCACCCGTTCCGGCACGGACGGTGGTTGTGGGCGCACAACGGCGCCCTGCGCGGCTTCCACGAGACCCGGCGTGACCTGCTGGCGGCGGTCGAGCCTGCGCTCTTCGCCGAGATCGAGGGTTCGACGGACTCCGAAACCCTGTTCTACCTGGCTTTGACGTTCGGTCTCGTCGACGATCCCTTCGGTGCTGTCGCCCGTGCGGTCGGTTTCGTCGAGGACGTCGGGCACGCGTACGGAGTCGACCATCCGGTGCAGATGACCGTCGCGACAACCGACGGCGAATTCCTGTGGGTCTTCCGCTATTCCAGCGAGCGGCAATCGCGGTCGCTGTTCTTCTCGACCGAACTGGACGCGTTGCGGGCACTGCACCCCGAGGTCGAGGTATTGCGCGAGCTGGGCTCCGAGACCCGATTCGTGGTCTCGGAGCCGCTGCGCGACCTGCCGGGCGCGTGGAACGAAATGCCGGAATCGTCGGCGGGGGTGGTTGGCGCCGGTGCCGACTCGATCCGTTCCTTCGAGCCGATCTCACCGGGCTGAGCCCAGCACGAGATCGTGGACTATTTGGCGGGCGGTTTACGGGCCCGCGTACGACGGGTGGTTTTGGCCGGCGCCGCGGCTTTCGGTTCCGGCGGTGTCTCGACCGGGTCGTCGCGCCATTTGATCTCGATCTCGATTTCGGTCTCGGTCCCGTCGATCTCGATCTCGAATTCCCAGCTGACCCGGTCGGCGACGACGATTTCGAGCGAATAGCCCTCCGAGCCGAATTCCACCTCCGATCCGCCCGCAAGAGCCTTGCCTATCGCGATCAGCCGATCGGACACCTCTTTTCGGGAGAGTTCGGACTTTCTCTTGATCTCCAACTTCGGCATGACGACTCCTAGTTTTCGGCGGTACCGGACAACGCGAGATCGGTGTGAACTGCGCCGACGCCAGTCGGTATCAGCACCCCGCGCGGGGCGCTCGTGACATCGGGACCGCTCGTCCGCGACACCGGATCACTGCTCGGCGATCGGTGGGTACGCGCTCACCAACATGGATCGAGCGAACCACCCGCGGACTGGTCGCGACATCACCCGGAACGGGTGATCCCCGCACCGTCAGGGTTGACGTCGCGCAAAGAGTGAGTGTACGGTCACTCACATGAGCAAGAGCGGAGTCACCCTCTCCCGATCGGATCTGCGGCGTGATGCCGTTGTCGATGCCGCGATCATCGAGTTCGCCAGGACCGGTTATCACGGCACACCGATCAGCACGGTGGCGGCGACGGCTCAGATCTCGCCCGCGTACGTGTTCAAGCTGTTTCCCGGCAAGGTCGCATTGTTCGTCGCGGCGCTCGAGCGGTGCTTCGATCGCATCGTGGCGGCGATGTCGGCGGGCGCGGCGCGGTCGAATGCCGAGAGTCCCGAGCAGATCCTGTACGACATGGGTGGGGCCTACGCCGAGCTCATCGGCGACAAGAGCCTGCTGATGCTGCAGGTCCACGCGCAATCCGTGGCGGACGTGCCGGAAATCGGCGCGGCGATGCGGGACGGGCTGGCCAGGGTGACCGACCTCGCCAAGCAGCGCTCGGGCGCCGCGGACGAGTACGTCCAGCGGTTCATCGCCTTCGGGCAGCTCTGCCATCTGATCACCACCCTCGGCCTGGACGGCAACGACAGTCCCTGGGCCCAGATCGTCACCGCGGGCATTCGCCACCCCAACGCGCACTGACCCCCGACTGCCCCCTCGCGGGGCATTTTTTCGACCCATCGAGTGATTGACCAGTCACACACTAGGAGTTTTCATGTCCACCACCGCCACCGAAATCGTTCTGCCCGGCCGGGTCGAACCCGACGGCCTGCTGGTCACCCGGCGCGATCTGCCCGCGCCCGGCGCCGGGCAAGCCCTCGTCCGGGTAGAGGCGAGCGGTGTCTCGTTCGCCGAGCAGCAGATGCGGCGCGGCAAGTACTACGACCAGCCCGCCTTTCCCTTCGTGCCCGGCTACGACCTGGTCGGCACCGTCACCACGGTCGGAGCCGACGTCGACCCCGGCCTGATCGGCGCCAGGGTCGCCGCGCTGACCAAGATCGGCGGCTGGGCCAGCCATGCCGTGCTGGACGTGGCCGACCTGGTCGCGGTGCCCGCGGCGCTCGATGCCGCCGAGGCGGAAACCTTTGTCGTCAACGGGATCACGGCCTGGCAGATGCTCTTCCGGACCGCGAAGGTGCGGCCGGGGCAGACTGTGCTGGTGCACGGCGCCAACGGCGGGGTCGGCTCGACGCTCGTCCAGCTGGCCCGCGCCAACGGAATCCACGTCATCGGGACCGCGTCGGCGCGCAACGCCGAGGCAGTGCGGGCGCTCGGCGCGAGCTGGGTCGACTATCGCGGCGATGTGCCGCGGCAGGTTCGGGCCATCGCCCCCGACGGCGTCGACGCCGTGTTCGATCACGTCGGCGGCCCTGGCATCACCGACTCGTTCGCGCTGCTCGCGCCGCACGGCACGCTGGTCTCCTACGGCACCGCGGCCACCAAGAACGACGCGGGCAATTCGCGGCTGCCGGTGCTGAAGCTGCTCGGCCGGATCCTGCTGTGGAAGGTGCTGCCCAACAAGCGCGGTGCGCATTTCTTCAATCTGTGGGCAGGCAAGCGCGACCGGGCAGGCTTCCGTGCCCGCATCACCGAGGACCTGGGCCAGGTCTTCGATCTCGCCGCGCGGGGTGAGCTGCGCGCGCAGGTCGCCGCCCGCGTCCCGCTGGCCGAAGCGGCCCGCGCCGTGGAACTCGCCGAGTCGGGCACCGTCGTCGGCAAAGTCGTCATCGTCCCCTGAATCCCTACCACCGCACAGGAGAACCGTTATGTCCCAGCATGTTTCCACCACCGAGTCCCGGCCGTCCGCGCTGCGTGTGCTGCTCGACAACCGTCCGTCGTACCTGAGTTTCGGGATGGCGTGGCTGCTCGGCCACGGCGCGTATGCCCTGTCCCACGGCGACGACCCCGTCCTGCGGTTGCCCGCCGCGGTGCCGAGCGTGCTGCTGATCGCCGGGCTGGCCATCGCGATGGTCGTCACCAGCATCGTGACGATGAGGGCCCAGCGCGGTGTCACCGGCAAGGACGCGGTGGTCGGCAATCTGCTCGCCGTGTCCTGGCTGATCGGTTTCGGCGCGCTGTTCTTCGTCATCACCGCGCTGAGTTCGGCACTGGCACAGGATGATCTGAAGATGCTGCTGTGGCCGACCGGCTCCGGTCTCATCGTCGGCCTGCTCTACCTCGCCGGCGGCGCCGCTTACCGTGACGTCCTGCAATACGCCCTCGGCGCCTGGCTGGCTCTCACCTCCTCGGCCGCCCTGTTCCTCGACGGCGCGAGCCCCTACTGGGTCCTGGCCATCGCGGGCGGTGGCAGCTACCTGGTCGCCGCGGCACTGGAACCCCGCCGCCGCGCCATCGCCGCCTGAACGAAAGAAACCGCCGCCCCGCCCGGTCTCGCCGGGCGGGGCGTCACCGCTCGGACGGGGTCACCTGGCGGGGCGGCAGCCCGACTGACAGCACCGAGCACTCATGGCGCATAGTCAGCCGGTGCTGGGCGGATCGTGGGCGACTCGGCCTGCGGTATGCAGGAGCTGGGCGTCGGCGGCGATCACCAGCTCCGGGGACCTGCACCACTCAAGTAGACGCCGATATCCCACCCTTGTCAACGTTGTAGGTCTACACTGGCAACCACAACCAACAGACGGAGGTGCCGCCATGGCCGAGGATTCGACAGATGGCGCCCGCCGTCTCGGCAGCGTGGTGACCAGGGAGTCCGTACTGTCCGCCGCGCTCAGGATCGTCGATCGCGACGGCGTCGACGGGCTATCGATGCGTAGACTGGCCGAGGCTGTCGGGCGCGACCCGATGGTGATCTACCGGCACCTGCCGAACAAGGCCGCCGTGCTCGACGGCGTGGCCGAGCTGGTGTTCGAAAAGCTGGTGGTCGACGCGGACGACCCCGACTGGGCGGTACAGCTGCGCGCGGTCGCCCGCTCGTTCCGCGCGGTGGCGCTCGCGCACCCGAATGTCGTTCCGCTGTTGGTGACCCGGCCGTTGTCGACGCCGCTCGGCATGCGCCCGGTCGCGGTGGTCCGCCCGCTCGAGCACATCCTGCAGTTGCTCACCCGGGCCGGTTTCACCGGCGCCGACGCGCTGCACGTCTACCGCGCCCTGTTCGGTTTCCTCTACGGGCACGTGCTCAACGAGCTCCAGGAGGTGGTGGAGCGGCCGGAGGAATCCGACGAGGTCCTGCGCCTCGGCCTGCACCGGTTGCCGATCACCGAGTTCCCGCTGGTGCGCGAGCTCGCCCCGACGCTGGCCGCCTACGACGGCGCCGCCGAACTCGAGCGTGGCCTCGACATCCTGCTCACCGGCCTTGCGGCGACACTCCCCGACCCGGCCCTTTGACCCGGCTCACGCCGACCGCGTCACCCGGCGGGTTCCGTGGACGTCTATATCGTTCGTCTACGTTGTAGACGACTACTGTAGAAGTCCGTAGAATCGGGTCTACGACCAGCCGAGGACTCCCATGGCCATTACCGAAGTCGCCGTCTACGCGCACCTGAGCAGAGCCGATGTCGACGCGCTCGGCGAGGAACTCGATGCGATCCGCCGCAATATCGAGGACCGGCGCGGCACGCACGACGCCGACTACATCCGGCGCACGATCGCGTTCCAGCGCATCCTCGACGCGAGCGCGCGACTGCTGCTCGCCTGCACCGGGTCGCGGCTGGGCTGGCTGGCGGGCACCTCGGCGCTGGCCACCGCCAAGAGCGTCGAGAACATGGAGATCGGGCACAATGTGTCGCACGGCCAATGGGATTGGATGAACGATCCCGAAATCCATTCCCGCACATGGGAATGGGACATGGCCGGGGTGTCCGCGCAATGGCGGTACTCGCACAACTACCGCCATCACATGTTCACGAACGTGGTCGGCATGGACGACGACGTAGGATTCGGTGTCCTGCGCGTCACCAGGGATCAGCAGTGGCGCCCGCGCCTGCTCCTGCAGCCACTCCAGAACCTGTTCCTGGCAGCCACTTTCGAGTGGGGCATCGCCCTGCACGGCCTGTACTCCGAGCGCGACCGCGCGCCGACCGACGCCGAGAAGTCCGCGCACACCAGGGCCCTGGTCCGCAAGATCGGCAGGCAGGCCGCCAAGGACTACCTGTTCTTCCCCCTCCTCAGCAGACGGCACTGGCGGCGCACCCTCACCGCGGGCATCACCGCCAACGCGCTGCGCAACCTCTGGGCCTACGTCGTCATCTTCTGCGGCCACTTCCCCGACGGCGCCGAGAAATTCACCCCGGCCGCGATCGAGCACGAGACCCGCGGCGAGTGGTATCTGCGCCAGATGCTCGGCACCGCCAACTTCGACGCCGGGCCGGTGCTCGCCTTCCTCAGCGGCCATCTCTCGCATCAGATCGAACATCATCTGTTCCCCGACCTGCCCTGCAACCGCTACGCCGAGATCGCGGTGCGGGTGCGCGCGCTGTGCGACAAGTACGACCTGCCCTACACCACCGGCCCGCTGCCCCGGCAGTACCTGCTGAGCTTGCGCACCATCAACAAACTCGCCCTCCCCGACTCGTTCCTCCTCGCGAGCAGCGACGACGCACCCGAAACGGCCTCCGAACGCAAGTTCGCCACCACGGCGCCCACCGAGCCGGGACCGATCCGGCGCGGTCTGCGCACCGCGCTGCGCCGAGGCGCGATGGTGGACTCGTGACGGAACTGCGGAATACAATTCCGCTGTATGGCGACCAGCAGCGCGTCAGGCAAGATCGCAGTCGTGACCGGAGGTGCTTCCGGCATCGGAGCCGCGCTCGCCGGGGCCCTGACCGACGCGGGCGCCGAAGTATGGCTTGCCGATCGCCAGGGGGATGCCGCCGAGGAGCTGGCGCAACGTCTGCGCGGTCGCGGCGGGAAAGCGCACGCGCTCGAGGTCGATGTGCGCAGCTACCCGTCGGTCCAGCAAGCCGTCGACGAGACGGTGCGGCAGTCGGGGCGGATCGACTACCTGTTCAACAACGCGGGTATCGGGGTCGGCGGTGAGATCGACTCCTACTCACTCGATGACTGGAACGACGTCATCGACGTCAACCTGCGCGGCGTCGTCCACGGGATCCAGGCCGCCTACCCGGTCATGATCGACCAGCGCTCGGGACACATCGTGAATACAGCCTCGATCGCCGGGCTCATCACAACGGCGGGACAAGGCAGTTATTGCGCCACCAAGCATGCTGTCGTCGCCCTGTCGATGACGTTGCGCGCCGAAGCACAGCGGCACGGCGTGCAAGTGTCGGTGCTGTGCCCCGGTGTGATCCGGACCCCGATTCTGACCGGCGGCAAGTACGGCCGGATCAACATGAACGGCGTCAGCGAGGAGAAGATCCTCAGCTATTGGGAGCGGTTTCGGCCGCTCGCACCGGAGAAGCTCGCCGAACGCGCACTACATGGGGTGTTTCGCGGAGAGGCGATCATCGTGGTACCCAAGTGGGGGAAGATGCTCTGGTACCTGGAGCGAATCTCCCCGGCCCTCGGCCGGCAATTCGCGAAAGGCATGGTTACGCGCATCAGGCGCGATCTAGGGCCCGACATCTCCTGACCACACCGTCGGGGCGACATAGTTCACCAGCTGTTTGCTTGCCAATGGGTTCGATGTCCATCAATATCGATGAGTGTCGAATCCATCCCTGCCGCTGTCATCGCCGTGCGAGGTCGCCCCGCTTGCCAATGAACCGCTGTCCGCCGAATCGGCCGCCGAACTGGCGGGCGTGTTCAAGGCGCTGTCGGATCCGGTGCGGTTGCGGCTGCTGAGTCTGGTGGCGAGTCGCCAGGGTGGTGAAGCCTGTGTCTGCGATCTGTCGGCGGGGTTCGAGCTGAGTCAGCCGACGATTTCCCACCATTTGAAGGTGTTGCGCGAGGCCGGGCTGCTGTCGAGCGAGCGGCGCGGGTCCTGGGTGTATTACCGGATCGAACCGCAGTCGCTGGCGCCGCTGGCCCGGCTGCTCGACGGCACGGCCGTGGCGCGATGACCGATATTCGACGTCGGCTGCTGGCCGAATTCGTCGGCACCGCAGCGCTTGTCGCGATTGTCGTCGGGTCCGGGATCGCCGCCCAGCAGCTCACCGGCGATGTCGCCTTGCGGTTGCTGGCCAACTCGATCGCGACCGTGTTCGGGCTCGGCGTGCTGATCCTGGTGTTCGGACCCGTCTCCGGCGCGCATTTCAATCCCGTGGTCTCCCTTGCGGATTGGCTGCTCGGGCGACGGCACGGCACCGGTCTCGGCCTCGCCGGGGTCGCCGCCTACACGATCGCTCAGGTCACCGGTGCGATCTGCGGCGCCGTCCTGGCCAACATCATGTTCGACCTGGGCGCCTGGCAGATCGCCACCAACGACCGGATCACCACCGGACACCTGGTCGGCGAGGTCGTCGCCACGGCCGGGCTGATCGCGGTGATCTTCGCCCTCGCCCGCAGCGGTCGTGCCGCGCTGTCCGCCTGCGCGGTCGCGGCCTACATCGGCGCCGCCTACTGGTTCACCAGTTCCACCAGCTTCGCCAATCCCGCCGTCACCATCGGCCGGATCTTCTCCGACACCTTCGCCGGCATCGCGCCGGGGTCGGCGCCCGGCTTCGTCGTCGCACAAATCCTCGGTGCGGCACTGGGACTCGCGTTGATCGTCGCACTGTATCCACGCTCGGCGGCCGACGCCGCCGACAATGCCGTCGTCCCGCGCACCGCCGCGAGCTCGCACCACTGAAAGGGCACCTACCGTGTCGACCAAGCCCAGCGTGCTGTTCGTCTGCGTGCACAACGCCGGACGTTCCCAGATGGCCCAAGGCTTTCTGGCCCACCTCGCCGGTGACGCCGTCGAGGTGCGCTCGGCGGGCAGCGCCCCCGGCACCGCGCTCAACCCCGCCGCCGTCGTGGCCATGGCCGAGATCGGGATCGACATCACCGGTCAGTCGCCGAAGATCCTCACCCCCGACACCGTGGAAACCTCCACCGTCGTGATCACCATGGGGTGCGGGGACGCCTGTCCCTACTTCCCCGGCGTCGATTTCCGCGACTGGAAACTCGACGACCCGGCGGGCAAGGGCGTCGACGCGGTCCGGCCCATCCGCGACGAGATCCGGCGGCGGGTCGAGGCGCTGATCGCGGAACTGCTGCCCGACTCCGCCGACTGACACGCGATCCGTGTACAGCGGGTACCGGGCAGGGCAAGATAGTGCGGTGCGCGACGAGCCCAGGCTGACACCCGACGTTCCCGGGTCGAAACGAACAGGACGTTTCCGGTTCTGGCTGGCCGAGCAGCGCTGGGAGTGGTCCGACGAGGTCGCCGCGCTGCACGGATACACCCCCGGCACGGTGACTCCGACAACGGAACTGCTGCTGGCGCACAAGCACCCCGACGACCGCGCCGAGGTCGCCGACACGCTCGCCCAGGTCGTGAGCACCGGACTGCCGTTCAGCAGTCACCATCGCCTCGTCGACACCGCCGGCGCCGTCCGCCACGTGCTGGTCGTCGGAGATCAGATGCGTGATGACACCGGCATGGTGATCGGTACCGAAGGCTTCTACATCGATGTCACCGACACCGTCGACGAGGAACGCCGCGACACCATCGAGGAGGCGGTGCCGGAGATCGTCGCTGCCCGTGCGCTGATCGAGCAGGCCAAGGGCGCGTTGATGACGGTGTACGGCATCTCGGCCGAGCAGGCCTTCCGGGTGTTGCGCTGGCGTTCGCAGGAGACCAACACCAAACTGCGCGATCTCTGCGAGGCGCTGATGCCCGCGGTCGCCGCGCTCGGCGGCGCCGACGCGCCGACCCGCGCCCGCTTCGATCATCTGCTGCTCACCGTGCACGAGCGGGACGGCACAGCAGCGGGCCACCGGCCGTAGTCGGCCGGTGGGCCCCGCGAGTAGGGGGGTCACGGGCGGGATGCGGGGCTGAGCCTGGCCCCCCCCCCCAGGAAGATTCACCTT
>NZ_JBSGVD010000037.1:0-69370 GCF_053608285.1 Nocardia sp. NPDC055053
GTGGGCGGGGTGCGCGCCAGCCCGTCCCGGCCCTCGCGCGCGTGCAGGCAACGGTGCCTGACCGGCGGGACACAAGGGGCCGCGACTCGAGCGCGCCAGCGCTCAGATAATTCAGCCCAGACGGCGCTGTCTCGCGATGTCGGCGAGGACCACACCGGCGGCGACCGAGGCGTTGAGCGACTCGACCGGACCGGCCATCGGGATGCTCAGGATCGAGTCGCAGTTCTCCCGGACCAGGCGCGACAGGCCCTTGCCCTCGGAGCCGACGACGACGACCGTCGGCATGCTGCCGTCGAATTCGTCGAGAGGGGTGTCGCCACCCGCGTCGAGACCGACGATCTGGAAGCCCTGCGCGGCCCAATCCTTGAGCGTGCGGGTCAGGTTGGTCGCCCTGGCGACGGGCAGCCGGGCCGCGGCGCCCGCGCTGGTGCGCCACGCCACCGCGGTCACGCTGGCACTGCGACGCTGCGGAATCACCACGCCCTGACCGCCGAACGCGGCCACCGAGCGGATGACAGCGCCGAGGTTACGCGGATCGGAGATGTTGTCCAGGGCGACGAGCAGCCCGGGCTCGCCGGAAACCTTCACCCGGTCCATCAGATCGTCGGGGTGGGCGTAGCGGTACGGCGGCACCTGCAGGGCGACACCCTGGTGCAAACCGTTGGCGCTCAACCGATCCAGATCGGTGCGCGGCACCTCCAGGATCGAGATGCCCAAGTCGGCGGCGCGCTGCACGCTCTCGGAGAGCCGGTCGTCGTTCTCGGTGCCGACGGCCACATACAGCGCGGTCGCGGGCACCTCGGCGCGCAGGCACTCGAGCACCGGGTTGCGGCCGAGCACCAGCTCGGGGCCGTCGTCGGACTTGCGGCCGACCCGCGGCACACCGGCCTTGCCGGACGGACGCGACTGCGCCGCTTTGGCTTTCGCCGCGGCCGCGGCGCGCTTGGCGGCGGGATGCTTGGTGCGGGCCTCGGCGGGCGGTGTGGCGCCCCTGCCCTCGAGCCCGCGGCGACGCTTACCGCCGGTACCGACGACGGCACCCTTCTTGGTGCCGCCCTTCCTGACCGCTCCGCGTCGCTGTGAATTGCCTGCCATCAGTTCGCCTTTCCGCTCGATGCGCCCAGCGACCATTCCGGCCCCTGCGGGGTATCGGTGACCTCGATACCCGCTGCGACGAGCCGATCCCGTGCGGCATCGGCTTCTGCCCAGTTCTTCTCCGCCCGCGCGCTCGCCCGGCGATCCAGCTCGGAGCGGACCAGCACATCCAGCGCGTCGAGCGCCGCCGAGTTGTCGGCGGGGGTGTACCAGTGCGCGTCGAGCGGGTCGGCGCCGAGGATGCCGAGCATCCCGCGGACCTGGCCGGCCAGCTCGGCCGCGGTCTCGACCGCGCCGGCCTCCAGCGCGCGATTGCCCTCGTGCACCACATGGTGAATTTCGGCCAGCGCCTTCGGAATCGCCAGATCGTCGTCGAGCGCGGCGGCGAATCCGTCGGTCCATTTACCGACCGGGACCTCGCCTACCCGGTCGAGCACGCGATGGACGAATGCCTCGATACGCTGATACGAGGCGACCGCGTCGTCGAGCGCTTTGTCGGAATATTCGAGCATCGAACGGTAATGCGCGCTGCCCAAGTAGAAACGCAATTCGACCGGGCGGACCCGGCTGAGCACATTCGGCACCGAGAGCACATTGCCGAGCGACTTCGACATCTTCTCCCCGCCCATCGTCACCCAGCCGTTGTGCAGCCAGTAACGCGCGAATCCGCCGCCGGACGCCTTGGACTGGGCGATCTCGTTCTCGTGGTGCGGGAAAATCAAATCCATTCCACCGCAGTGGATATCGAATTCGGGGCCGAGATAGAACTCGGCCATCGCGGAGCATTCCAGGTGCCAGCCGGGGCGGCCGGGGCCCCACGGCGACGGCCAGCTCGGCTCGCCCGGCTTGGCGGCCTTCCACAGCGTGAAGTCGCGGGGGTCGCGCTTGCCGCGCGTCGGGGTCTCGCCCTGGTGCACGTCGTCGAGTTTGTGGCCGGACAGCTCGCCGTAGCTGGGCCAGCTCAGCACGTCGAAGTAGACGTCACCGTCGGCGGCATAGGCGTGCCCGCGCTCGATCAGCCGCTGCATCAGCCCGACCATCTGGGTGATGTGGCCGGTGGCGCGTGGTTCGGCCGAGGGCGGCAGCACGCCGAGTATCTCGTAGGCGGAGTCGAAGGCGCGCTCGTGCGTGGCGGCCCACTCCCACCACGGCCTGCCCGCCTCGGCGGCCTTGTTCAGGATCTTGTCGTCGATATCGGTGACATTGCGGATGAACCACACGTCGTAGTCGTGCGCGAGCAGCCAGCGGCGCAGCACGTCGAAGGCGACGCCGCTGCGCACGTGCCCGATATGGGGCTGACCCTGCACGGTGGCCCCACACAGATACACCGAGGCACGGCCGGGGACCAACGGGGTGAATTCCCGCAGGGTCCGCGTGTCGGTGTCAAAAAGGCGCAAGGTCACGGCATTCGATCCTAGTCGGTGGGATGGTGGTGGAGATGACCGGCCGGTTCGTGGCTCGCCGTGGTTGTAGGACGGCGGAACGAAGTGGCGAGAAAGCGTTGGGCTACGAACACGCCGTGATCAGACAGGTGGCGATGGCCGCGATGCCCTCGCCGCGGCCGGTCAACCCGAGACCGTCCGTGGTGGTGCCGGAGACCGAGACCGGGGCGTCGAGCAGTTCGCCCAGCACTTTCTGGGCCTCGGCGCGACGGGGGCCGATCTTCGGGCGATTGCCGATGACCTGCACCGCCGCGTTGACGACCTCGAACCCCTCCTCGGCCAGCAGCCTGCGGACCTCGGTGAGCATGGCGGCGCCGGTGACCCCGGCCCACTCCGGACGGCCGACGCCGAAGACGGCACCGACATCGCCCAGGCCGGCGGCCGAGAGCAGCGCGTCGCAGAGCGCGTGCGCGGCGACGTCACCGTCGGAGTGCCCGGCGCAACCGTCGGCGTCGGGAAACAACAGGCCGGCCATCCAGCAGGGGCGGCCGGGCTCGATGGGGTGCACGTCGCTGCCGATTCCGACTCTCATCGGACGACCGCCTGATCGGGACGCTCCGCGACGGCAAGGGTCGGGCGCGCAACCTCGACGGTGTCGTCCCCGCCGGCAGCAGGGTCGCCCGCAGCAGGCACTCGATCGGCGCACAGCGATTCAGCCAGGCGCAGGTCGAGTGGGGTCGTGATCTTGAAGGCGAGGGGATCGCCCGCGACTGTGCGCACGGCGACGCCGAGGCGTTCGACCAGGCCCGCGTCGTCGGTCGCGCCGACCTCGGTGGCGTAGGCCTCGCGCAGCAGGTCGGCGGCGAAGCCCTGGGGGGTTTGGATGGCGCGCAGGTGGGCGCGATCAGGGGTGCCGGTCACCACGCCCGCGTCGTCGACCGATTTCACGGTGTCGACGACCGGCAGGGCGGGAACGACGGCGGGACTACCCGCCTGCAACTCGGCGGCCACCCGCGCGATCAACTCCGGTGGAGTGAGCGCGCGAGCGGCATCGTGCACGAGATAGAACGCGGCATCGGGCGCGGCCGCGATCCCGGCGCGCACCGAATCGGTGCGCTCGGCGCCGCCAACGACGACCTGCACCGGCACAGGGGGCATCGAACCGCCGGTCAGTGAGGTGGTGGACAGCAGAGCGGACGCGGCATCGACCAGGTCGGCGGGCACGACCACGACAACCCGGTGCACCGCACCGGACGCGATCAGCCCATCGACGGCCAACCGAACCATAGGTGTACCGCCGACCGGGACGAACGCCTTCGGGGTGGATTCACCCAGGCGCACGCCACGACCGGCGGCAGGGACCAGTGCTACGACAGGTCGCACTCTAGGAAGCCGCGGCGAGGACCTCGTCGAGCAGCGATTCGGCCTTGCCGTCGTCGGTGCCCTCGGCGAGCGCGAGCTCACCGACGAGGATCTGACGGGCCTTGGCCAGCATCCGCTTCTCACCGGCGGACAGGCCGCGATCCTGCTCACGACGCCACAGGTCACGCACGACCTCGGCCACCTTGTTCACATCGCCGGAGGCGAGCTTCTCGAGGTTGGCCTTGTAACGGCGGGACCAGTTGGTCGGCTCCTCCGTGTGTGGCGCGCGCAGCACCTGGAAGACGCGGTCGAGACCCTCCTGGCCGACGACGTCACGGACGCCGACATATTCGGCGTTCTCTGCGGGAACCCGAACGGTCAGGTCACCTTGCGCGACCTTCAGGACCAGATACTCTTTCTGCACACCCTTGATGGTGCGGGTCTCGATTGCTTCGATCAGCGCCGCTCCGTGGTGGGGGTAAACGACGGTGTCTCCGACCTTAAAAATCATGTGTCCCGTGCCCCTTTCGATGTTCACAGTTTAACATGCGACTCGATAACGGCGCGATCAACTGTGCAGGTCAGGGCCACAACGAGGCCATCGTAGGGGTTGACAACGCGTAATTGTTGTGCATTGTGTTGCGCCAGAACGGGTTAACCACCAGCACAGCGAGCCGTCATCGCGCCGTACGCGCCCGGCATCGATCCGGCAACCCCGCTCCGGACACCGAACTGTTACTTCCGCGCCCGCGCGTCGCGAGCCCGGACGCCACGCGCGCGGAGCGAACTACTACGCTGCCTAGTTACTACCCTCCGATCCCTGTGTGGACGGAGTGAGCCCGGTCGACATGGAGGACAAACCGTGACTGCCCTGAAAGCTGTGACCGCCCCGTCGGCGCGACGTCGCATGGTGACGGTTGCCGCGCTCGCCGCTGCCGCGGGCATCGCCCTGACCGGCTGCAGCGCCGGCCAGCACGCCCAGACGGCGTCGCAGGCCGCCGCCATCAACGGCAACCACGCCGACGTCGGCGACATCTCCCTGCGCAACGTGCACATCGTGTACCCCGAGGCGGCCGCCGAGCACGACAAGGGTGGCAAGGCGGTGATCGCGCTGTCGATCATCAACAACAGCGAAACCGTCACCGACGAGCTGACCAGCGTGACCACCGACCTCGGTCAGGTCAAGCTCACCGGCCCGGCGGGCGACGCCAAGTTCGTGCTGAAGCCGCAGCAGACCGTCGTCGCAGGCCCGGTCAAGGTCGCCGCCGCCCAGTCGGACGACCACCACGCGGCGCCGACCACCACGGCGGCCCCGACCACGACGGCGGCTCCGACCACCACCGGCGCGCCGACCACCACGGCGGCCCCGGCGGGCGACAAGCCGTCCATCGATCCCGAGGCCAAGCCCGGCACGATCGAGATCACCGGCCTGACCAAGGAGATCGATCCGGGTCTGACCTACAACGTCACCTTCAACTTCAAGGACGCCGGCACCGTGCAGGTGTCCGTCCCGGTCGACGCCGCCGCGTTCCAGCGCGTCGAGAACGAGAAGTCCGGCCCCGCCCCCGAAGGCAGCGGCGGGCACTGAGCCATCGGCGGCTGGCGCCGCGTGTTTCCGGCCTCGTGACCTCGCGTCCGAGGGGCGATACTGCGCCTTCGGCGTTCCGTCTCGCCCCTCGGACGCGAGGTGGCCGGAAACGTTGTGGTGCGGTCGTGAAAAGCCGTCGCGGTGATCGCGGCGGCTTTTCTTTTTGTCGGAGCCGATCCGTAGGGTGCGCGTGTGGCCAAGACCAAAGCTGTCTTCCGGTGCACCGCGTGCTCGCACGAGGTGTCCAAATGGGTGGGGAAGTGCCCCGAGTGCGGCGCCTGGGGGACAGTGAACGAGACCGCCGCGTCGGCGTCCGCCGCGGCGCCGGGGCGGCGGGCGATGCTGCCGACCACGGCGGCGGCACCGCTGTCGCAGATCGACGCCAAGGTCACCCAGGCGCGGTCGACGGGGGTCAGTGAGCTGGATCGGGTGCTCGGTGGCGGTGTCGTGCCGGGTTCGGTGGTGCTGCTCTCGGGTGAGCCGGGCGTCGGCAAGTCGACCCTGTTGCTCGAGGTCGCCCACCGATGGGCCGCGCAGCGCAGCGAGACCTCGCTGTATGTGACGGCCGAGGAGTCCGCGGGGCAGGTGCGCCTGCGGGCCGACCGCACCGGCGCCGTGCACGACCGGGTGTACCTGGCCGCCGAATCGGACCTGTCGATCGTGCTCGGGCACGTGGAACAGGTGCGGCCGACGCTGCTGGTGGTCGACTCGGTGCAGACGATGCTCGCGCCCGAGGTGGACGGCGTGATCGGCGGCGTCACCCAGGTGCGCGCGGTGACCGCGGCGCTGACATCACTGGCCAAGGCCAGCGGGATCGCGGTGCTGCTGGTCGGCCATGTCACCAAGGACGGCAATGTCGCGGGCCCGCGCACGCTCGAGCATCTCGTCGACGTGGTGCTGCAATTCGAGGGCGACAAGAACTCCACCCTGCGCATGATCCGGGGCATCAAGAACCGCTTCGGCAGTGCCGACGAGGTGGGCTGTTTCGAACTGCACGAGGACGGCATCGCCTGCGTCGACGACCCGTCCGGGCTGTTCCTGCACCACCGCACCGACACCGTCCCCGGCACCGCGGTCACCGTGGCGATGGACGGTAAGCGCCCGCTGGTCGCCGAGGTGCAGGGCCTGACCGTCAAGACCGAGATCCCCCAGCCCCGCCGTGCCGTGAGCGGCCTCGACTACAACCGGGTGGCCATGGTGCTGGCCGTGCTGCAGAGCCGCGGCCGGGTGTTCCTCGGCAAGCACGACGTCTACGCCGCGACCGTCGGCGGCATGCGCCTGGTCGAGCCGACCGCCGACCTCGCCATCGCCCTTGCCATCGCCTCCGCCGAGGCCGATATAGCCCTGCCGGCGGGCTGGGTGATCCTCGGCGAGGTGGGCCTGGCGGGAGAAGTCCGCAAGGTCACCGGGCTCGGCCGTCGGCTCGCCGAGGCCGAGCGCCTCGGCTTCACCACCGCCCTCGTCCCGCCGGGTTCGGAGAAAACCAAGATCGGTTCGATGCGTATCCACGAGGTCGGCGACCTCCGCTCGGCCCTGCGGCTCGCCGAACTCCGCAAATCCCGCGCACCCCGCGACCCGGTTCCCGTGGAATAACCCCGGCAAACCACCGATTTCACCGAAATTCGGCATTTCCCTGCCAACAACCATTGACGCGCGCATCGATCATGCGAAGGCTGCAAATTGCCCCAACTTGAACATGTGACTTACAGCGCACCCGCACAATGCACGGTCCGCACGCCGGTGTATGCGGCTCGGCCGGGTCACGCCGCCAGGTTGAAGGGCTCGGCCGCGCTGCGAATGGCGCCGAGCTGCGCGACCACCATGTAGGCGCCCGCGGGCACCGGCAATCGCTCTCCGGCGCACTGGGGCTGCGAGGTGGTCCCGAACCAGGTGCCCTTGTAGGAGAGCTGTTCGCCTGCCCCGAGCGTCTTCAGATCGGGCGGCCCGTCCGGGTTGCAGTCGTTGCTCGCCCACAGCCGCCGCTGGCCGTCGAGCGTGTACACCAGGAACTGCGGACCCGGCCCCAGATCCCGTGAACAGGACGCCGACGAGATATTCGTGATGACAGTCCCGAACGCGGGCTGATCCCCCACCCGATACGTCGGCTGCCCGACCGTCACCTTCAGCGCCAGCGACTGATCGCCACACGGCTCAGCCGCTGGCTGGGCCGCCGCAGAACTGGTCGCTGCCGAACTGGTCGCCGCGGCACTGGTCGTTGCGGTCGCCGAGCTGCTGCTCGCCGTTGTCGAGCTCGACTCGGCGGAACTGCTGGTGCTCGACTCGGACGTGGTCGTCGTCGCCGCATCGGTCTTCCCGGACGAGTCCCCGCCGCGCGCGACCATGGTGACGAGCCAGATCACGATCACCAGCGCGACGACGATGACGCCGATGGCGAGTGCACGGCGACGCCAGTAGATCTCCGGAGGCAGCGGTCCATTCGGTTCCAGCACGCCTCAACGGTAAGCGCACCGCGCGGGCCCGCGCTCGATGACCTCGGCGTGTCGGCGGCCCAAAACGGGTAGATACCCCGGTTCAGACCACCTCGCCGATGTTCCCGACGGCCCGGCGCAGGTGCGCGCGGCCGTCGGCGAGCTTGTAGGTGACACTCGCGATCGCGAGCTGACCGGTGGCCACGCGCTGGGAGATGATCATCGACCGCTGCATGAGCAGCCTGCTTGTCTCCTCGACGTGCCGCGCCTCGAACTCGTCGATCGAGGTGAGGCCTTCGCGGCGGCCGACAAGGATCGACGGGGTGACCCGCTCGACGACGCTGCGGATGAACCCACCGGGCACCTCGCCGCCGTCGAGCGCGTCGATGGTGGCCTTCACCGCGCCGCAACTGTCGTGGCCGAGGACCACGATCAGCGGCACGTTGAGCACCTCGACGCCGTACTCGATCGACCCGAGCACCGAGCTGTCGACCACGTGACCCGCGGTCCGGACGACGAACATGTCGCCGAGACCCTGGTCGAAGATCAGTTCGGCGGCCACCCTGGAGTCGCCACAGCCGAACAGGATCGCGTGCGGATGCTGGCCACTGACGAGCTTGGCTCGATCCGCGGCACCCTGGCTAGGATGCAGCAGAGTGCCGTTGACAAAGCGCTCATTGCCTTCGCGCAGTGACTTCCAGGCGCTAATCGGATTGGAACCAGGCATACCGACCATTGTGCACACGCCCTTGGTTACCAGCGAGTCCGGCGCGTTACGCGTCGGCAAACACGGCCTGGCGGAGTGGGAACGGGAGCAGTGAGTATCGACGCCGAAGCCCTGGTGGACTGGTTCGCCGACACCGCGCGTGACCTGCCGTGGCGCAAGCCGGAAGCAACCGCGTGGCACATCCTGATGAGCGAGATCATGCTCCAGCAGACCCCGGTCGTTCGCGTCGAGCCGATCTGGCGGGAGTGGGTGGCGCGCTGGCCGGTGCCATCGGCGATGGCGGCGTCCTCCCAAGCCGAGGTGCTGCGGGCCTGGGGCAAACTCGGGTACCCGCGGCGGGCGTTGCGGTTGCACGAGTGCGCGCGGGTGCTGGCCGCCGAACACGGCGACGTGGTCCCGGCCGATGTCGACGTGCTGCTGAGCCTGCCCGGCATCGGCGCCTACACCGCCCGCGCGGTGGCCTGCTTCGCCTACGGTCAGCGAGTTCCGGTGGTTGACACCAATGTTCGCCGGGTGGTCGCGCGTGCGGTACACGGCCGCGAGCCGGGCAATCCGTCTTCGCGCGATCTCGCCGAGACCGAGGCGCTGCTGCCCGTCCCGGTGCCGCGCGCCGCGAAGTTCTCGGCGGCGCTGATGGAGTTGGGCGCGCTGGTGTGCACGGCCCGCAATCCCGACTGCACGCGATGCCCGTTGCCGTCCTGCGCGTGGGTCGAGGCGGGCAAGCCCGCCGCCGCGGTGGCCCGCAAGGTGCAGAAGTACGAGGGCACCGACCGGCAGGCGCGTGGACGCCTGCTCGACGTGCTGCGCGACGCGTCCGGTCCCGTGGAACAGGTGCGCCTCGATCTGGCGTGGACGCGCGATCCCGGCCAGCGGGCAAGGGCCCTGGACTCGCTGCTGGTCGACGGGTTGATCGAGCAGACCGACGATGGACTGTTCGCGCTGGCAGGCGAAGGTGGCGCTGCGGACTAGCCTCCCGATGACGGGTGCCTCGCCCTACCCGGATGGCACAGGCCAGCCGTGCGCGAGTGGCTGCCGCGCCTTGTCCAGACGCGGGCGGGTCAGCCGGTGACTCGCGCCAGGAACCGGCTGACATGCTCGCGATACAGCCCGGGTTGTTCGTCGTGCACCAAGTGTCCGGCTTCGGCGATACAGACGTATTCGGCATCGGGGTGCATCTCAGCCATGGCCACCATCTGACCCGGCGGGGTGATGGTGTGCTCGCCTTCGATGAGCAGCGCGGGCACCCGCAGCGACTTCCATTCGGTCCAGAAGTCGCGCGTGCCCCACTCCTCGGAGATCGCCCGGAACGTGTCGACCTCGCCGTGCAGCCGGTAGCCGTCGGGTGCGGCGGTGAAAGCGCGCAGGAAGTAGGCGCCCGCGACCGGTCCGAAGTAGTCGAGCACCGCCTGGTCGTCGGCGAAGGGCTGCGGCCAGGAGTGGATCAGCTCGGCCCAGTGCGCGGCGGTGCGGCCGGTGAAATCGGGCGCGATGTCCTCGACGACGATCGCGCGCACCCGTTCGGGATAGGTGGCGGCGAAGACCCAGCCGTGGATCGCGCCCATCGAGTGCCCGACTATCACCATCGGCTCGGTGATCTCGGCGGTGAGCCCGGCGAGATCGGCGACGAACGCCTCGGTGCTGAGCTCGGCGGGCGGCACCCGGCCGTGACCCGCGGCGTCGACGGTGTAGACGTGGCCGAATTCGCGCAGCCACGGCAGCTGATCTGTCCAGGTGCGCGCGCTGCCCATCAGCCCGTGCAGCAGCAGGATCGGGACGCCGGTCCCGCCTTCGTCGTACAACACCCTGACGATTGTGCCCCAGAGCGGGATGTTTTCCGCGCGGTCGTATTGTCGGCGCTATGGCTGTTGTGAAGATCAATGCGATCGAGATCCCTGAAGGCGCCGGCCCGGAGCTGGAGAAGCGCTTCGCCGCCCGCGCGCACGCGGTGGAGAACTCCCCCGGTTTCCTCGGCTTCCAGTTGCTGCGCCCGGTGGCCGGAGACAACCGGTATTTCGTGGTGACGCAATGGGATTCGGAGGAATCGTTCGCCGCGTGGCGCGACGGTCCGGCCCGTGCCGCGCACGCCGGACACGGTGCCGAGGGCGAGCGTCCCAAGCCGGTGTCGACCGGTGCCTCGCTGCTCGAGTTCGAGGTCGTCCTGGACGTTCCCGCCAAGGCCTGACAACGGCGTTTCCGCTGGACATGCGGATGCGCGTATTGACGAGGGCACCTCGCGACTGTCACAGTTCGAGGGAACAAACGCGAGGGTGCGCGGTAATTCCGGTGAGATTCCGGAGCGGTCGCGCCACTGTTATCCAAGTACCGGGTTCCCGGTGCCGGAGAGCCAGACACCGGCACCTTCGCACCACACTTCGACCGTGGGACGCGTATCCCTGAGGAGGACCCGAATGGCCATCGCGCATTCACCCAGCCGGGATACCGGCCTGGACACCCTGGCAACCGTGCTCGTCACGGTCGGTGTCGTTCTGCTTGCACTGCTCACCCTGTACCTGGTCGGGTTCGATCAGGGGGCCGTCTCGCGTAGCGGGATGTACCTGCATGAGCTGATGCACGACGGACGTCACCTGCTCGGTGTCCCGTGCCACTGACCGGATCACTCAAGACCCTGCTGCTGCGCGGCCTGCTGGCCGGCCTGATCGCCGGTCTGCTGGCCGCCACAGTGGGCTATTTCATCGGCGAACCCCAGGTGGACGCCGCGATCGCCATCGAAGAGGCCGCCGCGGCACCGGCCGAGCACGGGCACGACGCGGCAGAGCCCGCGGGCCATTCCCATGGGGACGAAGACGAACCGCTGGTCAGCCGGTCCGGCCAGAAGGCGGGACAGTTCCTCGCGCTCGGGCTGGCCGGGATGGCGTTCGGCGCGCTGCTCGCGTCGGCGCTGAACTACGCCCGCCGGTTCACGGCGCTGACCGGGCCGAAGCTGTCGCTGTACGCCGCGGGATTCGCGTGGGCGGCGATCGTCGCGGTGCCGTTCTTCAAGTACCCGGCCAACCCGCCCGCCGTGGGTGATCCGGAGACGATCAACAACCGCACCTGGCTGTGGGTCGCCACCGTCGTGCTCGGCCTGCTGGCCGTCGCGGCCGCGATCGCCGCGTACAAGGTGCTGGCCGGACAGCTCGAGACGCTCCGGCTGATCGCAGGGGTGGCCGCGTTCGTGCTGGTCACGACCGTCGGCTACGTGCTGCTGCCCGGCGTGAACGAGGTGGCCGACGACTTCCCCGCGACGCTGCTGTGGCGTTTCCGGGTGGCCTCGCTCGCCGAAACCACCACGCTGTGGGTGGCTATGGGGCTGGCCTTCGCCGCGCTCACCGAATTCGCCACGCGCCGTAGCACTCCGGTAGTGGAGCAGGTCGCTACCGCAGGGTGATCCTCGCGAGCATCAGCGAAAGGCAGTGTCGGTGTCATGACCGGCACTGCCTTTTCCGTTTCCGCGTCCCGACCCCGCGCGGTGACCGTCGCGTTCTGCGGACTCGTCACCGCCCTGGCCGCCGGCACCGCCGAGGGACTGCTGCGCGCTGCTCGTGGCGGTGCGGAATTCGGCGCCACCGCAGCGGGATTGCTTCCCCGCCTCGCCATCTACCTGGTCGTCGGGGCCGTGGCACTGTACATGGTGAACGGCAGCCGGGTGGCCCGCGCGCTGCTGACCGTCGGCATCGGCGTTGTCGGCTTGCTCTCGCTGATCATCGAGCCGCTGGCGGTCATGCTGTCGACCGACGACTTCGGCGAGCTGTTCGCCGGCCTTTCCCCCAGTTCGGCGGTGCTGGCCGGCTGCCGGGCCGTGCACATCCTGGCGGTGGTGATCGCCGTTCCGGCGATGTACACCCCGGCCGCACATCGGTGGTTCACCCAGCGCTGACCCGGCATTTTCGTGCAATCCGGCCCCTGCCAGTCAGTTTTCCGACTGGACAGCGGCGAACTGCACGAAAATGCCGGACGGATCAGATCAGTTCGGCGTCCAGCTCGACCTCGGCGACGCCGGCCAGCGCCTTGCTGACCGGGCAGCCGTTCTTGGCTGCGGTGGCCGCGGTGTAGAAGCCCTCGGCGTCGAGCCCGCCGGCGACGGCGCGCACGGTCAGCTTGATCTTGCTGATCTGGAACCCACCGGCAGGGTCCGGCGAGAGCGTGACGTCGGCGGTGACATCCAGGCTTTCCGGGGTGCCGCCCGCATTGGCGATCTCGGCCGAGAGCGCCATCGAGTAGCACGACGAGTGCGCCGCCGCGATCAGCTCTTCCGGGCTGGTGCCCTCGGCGACTTCGGCAGCGCGGCGCGGGAAGGTCACATCGAACTTGCCCGCGCCGGAGCTGACCAGTTCGACCTGCCCGGAACCGTCCTGCAGTCCGCCTGCCCAGAGGGTGCGTGCGCTACGAGTCGGCATGGCAATCCTTTCGATTCGGTGGGTGTTGCGTCCGGTGACGAACCTACTCGGATCCCGGCCGGAGTTCGGCGCCTCAGGCGGCGCCGGTGACCTCGTCCAGCCGTTCCAGCATGTCCGGCCAGACCTGCTGGTGCAGGTCACGGAGGGCGGCGGTGGGGAAGCCGGAGTGGCGCAGGCGCAGCCGGATGCCGCGTGGCTGCTTGAGGAATTCGGCGGCGACCACGGTTTCCACGCCGTCGGTGGCGGCGGTGACCCAGGTGAATTCGATCCGCCGGTGCTGTTCCAGCAGCAGGATGCGGCCGTAGTGCGGGTTGCGTTTGTCGGCCGAGCCGGTGTCGAAGTAGAGCGGCTCGTTCACGGCGGGGCGCATGAGGACCGATCCGGGAACGGCCAGCCACAGGTCGAGGCCCTGGGTCCAGGCCGCGTAGAGCAGGCTGGGCGAGGCTTTCATCACGCGCTCGACCGTGAGGTCGTGCGGTCGCGCAGACAGGTCCGGGGGGCGAACTGGCTGGTCCATCAGCCGACCTTACCTGCCCGGACCGGCCGATCACCGCATCGGCTGTGCGACAGCGTCACTCGGGATTGGTGACGCGGGCGAGCACGATCCCGCCGAGGATCAGCGCCAGTGCCAGCATGCGGCCCGCGCTGAGCGGATCCTTGTGGACGAGGACGCCGAGACTGATCGCGCCGAGCGCGCCGATTCCGGTGAACACCGCGTAGGCGGTGCCGACCGGGAGCGTGTGCATGGCTCGCGAGAGCAGGTACACCGCGAGCGAGCCGAGGGCGACGCAGAGCAGGGTCGGGCCGAGTTTGGTGAAGTTCTCGGTGGGTTTGATGGTCTGCGACCAGATGATCTCGACGAGGCCGGCGAGGCCGAGTACTACCCAGTTCATTTCACGTAATCCTTTGCGAGCAGGCGCACTTCGGTCAGCGCCGCGGCGAGCGAGGCCTCGTGCGCGTCGCGCAGGTGGGCCAGGTTCGGGTCCTGCGCGGCATTGGCGAGTTCGGCGTGGACGAACGCGGTGTCGGTGACGGCGAAATGGCCCGCGAAGAAGTCGCGCAGGTAGCGCTCCTGGTAGTCGTAGGCGGCCTTCGGCGCGCCGGGAGAGTAGGCGCCGCCGCGGGCGCCGACGACCACGAACCTGCGCTCCCCCAGCGACATTCGCGGGAAGGTGATCTGGTCGAGCCAGGCCTTGAGCGCGGCGGGGATCGAGTAGTTGTACATCGGGGTGCCGATGAGGATGACGTCGGCGGCGAGTACCTGCGCGAGCAATGGTTCGACGATCTTCCATGCGGTCTTCGCCGCGGGGGTCACGGCCAGCTCGGGGAGCCGATCGAGGTCCGTGCCGCCCGCGGCGAGGACGGCGTCGCAGAGTTCGGTCCAGCCCTCGCCGATGAACGGTGTCGGCTGGGCGGTGAGGTCGCGATAGGTGTACTCGCCGTCCGGCGTCTCGGCACGCCAGGACTGGACGAATTCCGCGCCGAGCCTGCGGCTCAGCGACCGGGTGCGAGCGCTGGCGTCGAGATGCAGCAGGTGTGTCATGGTCGAGCCTTCCATAAATGGACATCATGTCCGTTTGCCGGTTTCTCGACGATAGAACACAAGTGGACAGCTTGTCCACATATTCGTTTCTGGGCTACAGTCGACACCATGGAGCCCCGATCCGACCTGCTCACCGGCACGGCGCTGGACGCACCGCAGCCCGCCGAGCGCACCGACGCGGCCCGCAACCGGGCCAAGGTGCTGGCGGCGGCCGCCGAACTGTTCGCCACCCGCGACCCACGCACGGTCACCATGGACGACATCGCCAAGGCGGCCGGCGTCGGCCGCGGCACCCTCTATCGCCGCTACCCCGACCGCACCGCGATCGCCGTCGCCCTGCTCGACGAACACGAACGCGCGCTCCAGGAACAACTCCTGCGCGGGCAACCCCCACTCGGTCCCGGCGCGTCACCCGCCGACCGGCTCGCCGCCTTCTACGCCGCGATGGTCGAATTGCTCACGGCCCATGCGCATCTGGTGCTCGGTGCCGAAACCGGGGGCGCGCGCTTCGCGACCGGCGCGTACGGATTCTGGTCGGCGCACGTGCGGGCGCTGCTTGCCGAAGCCGGTGTCGCCCAGCCGGATTCCCTGGTCGATACCGTCCTCGCGCCCGTGGCAGCCGAGGTCTATCTGCACCAACGCGAACGCGGACTCTCACCAGGTCAGATCACCGAGGGACTGGCGGTGCTCGCCCACCGCCTGCTCGATCAGTCCTGACCTGTCGGCCCCTGCCGCTACCGTCACGCGGGTGACGACACTTCCCACCGACACCGAAGCCGCTCGATTCTGGGCACTGATCGAAACCGCCTGGGAGCGAACCGGCTCCGGATCGCGCCGCGCTCTCCTCGACGGCGAATTCGACGACGACATCCTCGGCCGATTCGTCGACGCTTTGCGCTCGCTGAGCACCGACTTCACCAGCGCCGAGCTGACCGCGCTCGACCAGGTCGCCGAACGCGCGCTCTACGACATCGATCGCGCCGACATCCAGGCGATCACCGACGGCTCCGACGACGGATTCCTCTACGCCCGCGGCTTCATCGTCGCTATGGGCCGCGAGTTCTACGACACCGTGCGCGCCGACCCGGCAGCCGCGGTGCCGGACGCCGAGTGCGAGGAGATGTGCTATTTCTTCGCCCACCTGCACGACAAGCTCTACGGCGGGTTCCCGAAGACGGGTTCGGGCATCTCGCGCGAGACCGCGTCGAACCCGGCTGGGTGGTCCTGAGAATCAGGTCAGGTCGCGGCGGGTCATCAGCCAGATGGTGCCGCCCGCGAAGGCCAGTACGTAGGCGGTGAGCAGGGCGAGGGACTCGCCGCGGGTGAGGATGTCGAGGACGCCGGGGGTGGCAGGGCCGCCGACGGTGCGCATCGCTCCTGCCAGGGATCCGGCGGCGGTTCCCGGCAGCAGGTCGGTGAACGTCTCGATGGGATCGAAGATGGCTGCCACCCCGCGCAGAAGGTTCTCGACGACGAGCACCCAGACCAGGCCGAGGCCCACGGCGAGGGCAGGGCCGCGGGCGATGGCGCCGATCAGCGCGCCCGCCGAGGTCCACATGCTCAGAATCGCTGTGCCGGAGATGATTCCGAGAACGGATCGCTCCAGGGACGGCAGGGTGATTGGCTGATCCTCGGTCACCGCGATGAGCGAGGCGACGCCCAGGTCGACGGCGAATGCCACGCAGACCAGGGCGACCACCACGACAACCAGGCTCACGAGCAGCCCGCCGACCGCTGCCGGACGGCTCGGCCCCTGGGTGAACACGGTCTTCCAGGTGCCCCAGCCGTAGCCGCTGCCGACCGCGAGCGCGCCGAGGATGAGCATCAGCGCACCGCCGAACATCGCCATGCCCTGGGTGAAGACCTCCGGGACGGCGGCGGGCATGAGCTGGCCGAGCAGGACGTCGCGGGGCAGACCGTCCGACATGGCGCCGCTTTCACCGGAGGTGTAGGCGAGGTAGTTGAACAGGTAGGCGAAGGTCAGGTTCAGCAGCACCCACACGCCGAGGACGATCCAGAACGCGGGCCAGCGGCCGAGCCGGACCGACTCCGCGCGCATGCTCGCCCACAGATCTTTTGTCACACCGGTCATTTCGCGACCTCCATAGCCGTCATCTCGAAGAACACTTCTTCCAGGGACTTCTCGTCGACGCGCAGTTCCAGCAGGTCGGCGCCCGCCGAGACCACGGCGCGGGCCACCACCGGCGCCATCGCGGCAGACGTTTCGACCCTGATCCCGTCAGCGTTCGCCCTCGCGGGAGCGACGGCGCGAATCGCGTCGATGGCGGTATCGGCGGGTTCGGCGCGTACCAACAGTGCTGCGGTTCCGCGTAATTCGGCGACGGTCGATTCGGCGAGCAGCCTGCCGCCGGAGATCACGCCGACCCGGTGGCAGATCTCCTGCACCTCGGCGAGTTGGTGGCTCGACAGCAGTACGGTGTGCCCGTCGGCCGCGAGATCGACGATGAGCGTTCGCATTTCGGCCAGACCGGCGGGATCGAGGCCGTTGGTCGGCTCGTCGAGGATCAGCAGGTCCGGGTCGCCGAGCAGCGCGGCGCCGACGCCGAGGCGCTGTTTCATCCCCAGCGAATAGGTGCGGAAGCGGTCGCCTGCCCGGTCCGCCAGACCCACCCGTTCCAGCGCTTTCTCGACGTCGGTGGTGCTGTGACCGCGGTAGCGTGCCAGGACGCGCAGGTTGTCGCGACCCGAGAGGTAGGGGTAGAAGCCGGGGCCCTCGATGAGGACGCCGATGCGGCGCAGGGCCGCGGGATCGCCGGGTGCGAGGCCGCGCACACGGGCGGTGCCCGCACTGGGGCGGATCAGGCCGGCCAGCATGCGCAGGGTGGTGGTCTTGCCCGCGCCGTTGGGGCCGAGGAAGCCGTAGATCTCGCCTGCGGCGACGCGCATGCTCACCGCGTCCACCGCGATGTGCTCGCCGTAGCGCTTGGTCAGCTCGTCGGTGACCACGATCGAATCGTTCATGGGAATCAGAATCCGCGCCGATGCGGTGCCGGGGCATCCGTCACGAAGCGGCTTCGTGGCTACGTCGCGCGGACTACTCGCGCTGCCGTCACCGACGCTGAATATTCGCCTCGACGGGCCCGTTGACCGGCAGTTGTGGCGTCTCGGGGTGGCTCGCACCGGAATTACGGGCGCAGGCCGACGCGCAGGGCGGCCCTACGCAATAGGGTGAGTGAGGTGGGAGCGTCTGCGAAATGGGAGCGTGGCTCGGTCGTTGTGGACTGGGGCCTGGCAGTGGTGGTCGCGGTGATCCAGCTCGCCGGGAGTTCCGGTGCGAATACGCAGCAGAGTGGGGTGCGCTCGCTCGACGCGTTCGCGTATCTGTTGCTGCTCGCCGGTCCGATCGCGCTCGGCTTCCGGCGCGTGCTGCCCGAACCGGTGCTGCTGGTGGCCCTGCTCGCCGCGGTGTCGTATGTGCTGCGCGACTACGGATACGGGCCGATCTTCCTGTCGCTGATCATCGCGTTCCTGACCGCCGCGGTCAACGGATCACGGTGGCGCACATACCCGGTGGCCGCGGTCGGCTATCTGACGATGGTGTGGCCGTTGCCCGCGCTGCTCGGGCGCGAGACCGACGCGTGGCAGATCTTCGGCCTGCTGGCCTGGATGGGCGTGCTCGTCGGGATCGCCGAGGGGGTGCGGCAGCGGCGGGCGGTGGTGGTCGCGCGCAGACAGCGGGCCGAGGCCGCGCGCCGCGACGAGCAGGCGCAGCAGGCCAGGGCCGCCAGCGAGGAGCGGCTCGCGATCGCCCGTGAGTTGCATGATGTTCTCGCGCACAGTCTTTCGCTGATCAACGTGCAGTCTTCGGTGGCGCTGGAGCTCTTCGACCGGAAACCGCAGCAGGCGGCGGCCGCGCTGGCCACGATCAAGACGACCTCCAAAGAGGCACTGGCCGAGGTGCATACGCTGCTGCACGCCATTCGCAGCGGTGCGCCGGTGGCTCCCGCTGTCGAGGAGTACGCCGAGCCCACCGCCGATTCGCCCGCGCCCGTCGCTCCCGTCGCGCCGCCGCGGCCCGCTCCCCGCGCGCCCGCGCCGTCCCTCGATGATCTCGAGACCTTGCTGGAGCGCACCAGGGCGACCGGGCTCGATGTCGACACCAAGATCATCGGCACGCCCAAGAAGCTGCCCAGTGTGATTGATGTGGCCGCGGCCAGGATCATCCAGGAATCGCTGACCAATGTGGTCCGGCACGCGCCCGGCGCGACGGCGATGATCACCCTGCGCTACACGCCCGAATCGGTCGACATCACCATCGACAACACGCGGCCGACCAGTACGGCGGTCCGCACCGGCGCGGGTGGGAACGGGATCATCGGTATGCGGGAGCGAGCGCACGCGCTCGGCGGGGCGCTCACGGCTGGGCCGCGGCCGTCCGGCGGGTTCCGAGTGGCGGCCAGATTGCCTGCCCGACCAGCGGCGACCGAACCGCGCAACAACGCATCGCGCGCCTCCCGGCAATCCGCGTCTGCCGCGGGCTCCGGCACCGTGGGTGCAGGCGCCGCCGCGGCCGATGCAGGCTCCGCGGGGGCCGGTGCAGGCGGTGCGAGCTCCCCGGCTGCCGGTGCTGACCGTGCAGGCGGTACGGGGGCCGGTGCAGGCGGTAAGGAGGCCGGCGCATGAGCGACGCCGACGACCGGTTCGGTGCACGCAAGACGCGCGTGCTGGTCGCCGACGATCAGGCGCTGGTGCGTGGCGGGTTCGTCGCGCTGCTCGACGCCCAGGACGACATCGAGGTCGTCGGCGAGGCCGAGAACGGCGAGCAGGCCGTCCGGATGGCCCGCGCGCTCGTCCCCGATGTGGTGCTGATGGACATCCGCATGCCCATCCTCGACGGCCTCGCCGCCACCCGGATGATCGCCGACGAGGCCGCGCTCGCCGAGGTCCGCGTCGTCGTCCTCACCACCTTCGAGCTCGACGAATACGTCTTCGAGGCGATCCGCGCCGGCGCGGCCGGTTTCCTGGTCAAACACACCGAACCCGCCGACCTGCTCCGCGCCGTCCGCGTGGTCGCCGCAGGCGACGCCCTCCTCTCCCCCGGCGTCACCCGCCGCCTCCTCGCCGAGTTCTCCACCCACGCCAAACAACCCCCACCCGCCGCCCTGGCCGAACTCACCGACCGCGAACGCGAGGTGATGACCCTTGTCGCCGAAGGCCTCACCAACGCCGAAATCGCCGCCCGCCTCTACCTCAGCCCCGCCACCGCCCGCACCCACGTCAGCCGCATCCTCACCAAACTGAACGCTCGCGACCGCACCCAACTGGTCGTCCTCGCCTACGAATCAGGACTGGTCCGCCCGGGCTGGCAGTAACGACAGGGAGGAGATACCTCCTGCTCGAGCTCGGACTGACGCAGACACAGCCGACCGGGCCCGACGACTGCGTCAGCCCGAGGTGTCGCAGCTCGAATCAGGCGGTGGCACATCGACAGCCGGATCCCGCCGAAAGGCGCCGCCAAGTTGTCTGCAAGGCACCGTTTCTACCTTCGTGGAGGTCCAGCAATCTGCCCGAAAGGTGGCCCCTTTGGGTCTGGTTTTCGCTTTCACCGCATCTCCGATGACGATGCGGCCCGTATCCTCGCGGACGTCGAGGTTGCCTTCGACCTGATCGACGCCATCGACCGGACCGATGAACCGGCGGGCGACATCGACAAGGCCTGGGATGGCCTGCGCTACCTGTTGGGTGCCGCCGGGGTGGGCGTCGACCTGCTGCGGGACGACGAGCCGAGTCGGGACGAAGCGTGCACGACCGTGTGGAGCGCCGAGGAGGTGGCCGCGGCAGCGCTGAGTCTGGCCGCGACGCTCGGGTGTCAGTAGATGGCGCTCCAGTAGGCCTCGACGGCGAGACCGACGATGTAGTGGGGGTTCTGCGGGTCGTCGGTGATTGTGACCGTCTTCTTGGACAGGTCGATCTTCATTCCGTCGCTGTTGAGGTACTGCTGGCTGTTGGCGGTATAGGTGAAGAAGGGGGCCTCGAACGGTTGGGCGCGCAGGGTCGGTGCCGAGGCGCGCATGACTCGGGTGGCGTCGGTGCGCTCGCACACCGCGAACTTCTCCTTGGAGTTTCTGGTCGCACCGATCAGCAGCACCGGGCGCTCGCCGTCCGCGCACCGGGCACCCGGGTCGAGCCACCCCTGCTTGTCGGCCGCGGACGGCAAAACACCGTCGACGACCGGGGCTTTCGACGGCGGTGTGGAGGCTGCGGGTGTTGGCGGCGCGAGCCCGGAATCGTCTGCGCCACAACCTGCTACCGCGATACCGACAATGATCAATCCGGCGCGCCGCGCCTTTACCCACCCGAACACACGGGTAAACCTATCAATGTGGTCCGACGAAAAGCCTGGGCGCCCATCTGGATTCGGGTGTCGGTGGTCGCTGATAGCTTCGGCCGAAACGTGGGAGGAAGGGAGCCGGCGTGGGGGTGATCATGTCGTTCACCAGGGTGAGCACTGCGGATCTGGAGCGGGTGATGCGGGAGAAGGACTGGCCCGATGACTTTCTCGCGGATCTGGAGACTCCCGACAGCGAGCCGAGTGGGTACTTGGACAAGGCGTGGGCGGGGTTGAAGTATCTGATGGAACAGGCCGACAGCGGGGTCGATCTGTTCTTCACTGGGCGTCCGCTCGACAGTGAGAATCACTTCGCGTGGAGCCCGGAGGACGTGTCCTATACCGCGGGCATTCTGCGCGACACTCCGTTCGGCAAGCTCGCCGCCCACTACGACCCGGCGCGCATGGACGCGGCCGATGTGTACCCGCGGATCTGGGTCCGCGACGGCGACAGCGGTCTGCACTACCTCGGGCACCATTACGCGGAGCTCGTGCGGGTGTTCGACTACGCCGCCCGGCGTGGCTCCGGGTTCCTGCAGCATTTCGGCTGACCAGCGAAAAAGCCCGCCCCCGGGATTCCGGGGGCGGGCTTTTCGGTTGAGCTGTTACTCGCCGGAGGCGGCCTCGGGCGCGGGGCCCTCGGTAGCACCGGTCAGGACGACCTCGGGCTTGTCGTCGCCCGCGGGTGCCTTGGTCAGCTTCGCCTTGCCGGTGAAGGTGAACTTGGCGTCCTCGCCAAGGCCCTCGCCGTTCCAGCCCTCGACGTCGACCATGATGGTCTGGCCGGCGCCGATCTCGCCGAAGAGGATCTTCTCCGACAGCTGGTCCTCGATCTCGCGCTGGATCGTGCGACGCAGCGGACGCGCACCCAGGACCGGGTCGAAACCGCGCTTGGCGAGCAGGCTCTTGGCCTGGTCGGTCAGCTCGATCGCCATGTCCTTGTTCTTCAGCTGCTTGGCGACGCGGCCGATCATCAGGTCCACCATCATCACGATCTGCTCGCTGGTGAGCTGGTGGAAGACGATCACGTCGTCGATGCGGTTGAGGAACTCGGGGCGGAAGTGCTTCTTCAGCTCGTCGTTGACCTTGAGCTTCATCCGCTCGTAGTTCGAACCCTCGGCGTTGGACTGGGTGAAGCCCAGACCGACGGCCTTGGAGATGTCGGAGGTGCCCAGGTTCGAGGTGAAGATCAGCACGGTGTTCTTGAAGTCGACCGTACGACCCTGACCGTCGGTGAGACGGCCGTCCTCGAGCACCTGCAGGAGGGTGTTGTAGATCTCCTGGTGCGCCTTCTCGATCTCGTCGAACAGCACCACCGAGAACGGCTTGCGGCGCACCTTCTCGGTGAGCTGGCCGCCCTCTTCGTAGCCCACGTACCCGGGAGGGGCACCGAAGAGCCGCGATGCGGTGAAGCGGTCGTGGAACTCGCCCATGTCGATCTGGATGAGCGCGTCGTCGTCGCCGAACAGGAAGTTCGCCAGCGCCTTGGACAGCTCGGTCTTACCGACACCGGACGGACCGGCGAAGATGAACGAGCCGGACGGACGCTTCGGATCCTTCAGGCCGGCGCGAGTGCGGCGGATCGCCTTGGAGACGGCCTTGACGGCATCCTCCTGGCCGATGATCCGCTTGTGCAGCTCGTCCTCCATGCGGAGCAGACGGGTGGTCTCCTCCTCGGTGAGCTTGAAGACGGGGATACCGGTCCAGTTGGCCAGCACCTCCGCGATCTGCTCGTCGTCGACCTCGGCCACGACGTCCAGGTCACCGGAACGCCACTGCTTCTCCCGCTCGGCGCGCTTGGCGACGAGCTGCTTCTCCTTGTCCCGCAGGCGCGCGGCCTTCTCGAAGTCCTGCGCGTCGATCGCGCTTTCCTTCTCGCGGCGGGCGTCGGCGATCTTGTCGTCGAACTCGCGCAGGTCCGGCGGAGCGGTCATCCGGCGGATGCGCATGCGCGCACCGGCCTCGTCGATCAGGTCGATCGCCTTGTCCGGCAGGAACCGGTCGTTGATGTAGCGATCGGCCAGCGTCGCGGCGGCGACCAGGGCACCGTCGGTGATGGACACCCGGTGGTGCGCCTCGTAGCGGTCGCGCAGACCCTTGAGGATGTTGATGGTGTGCTCGACGGTCGGCTCGCCGACCTGCACCGGCTGGAAGCGGCGTTCCAGGGCGGCGTCCTTCTCGATGTACTTGCGGTACTCGTCGAGGGTGGTCGCGCCGATGGTCTGCAGCTCGCCACGGGCCAGCTTCGGCTTCAGGATCGAGGCCGCGTCGATGGCGCCTTCGGCAGCACCCGCGCCGACGAGCGTGTGCAGCTCGTCGATGAACAGGATGATGTCGCCGCGGGTGTTGATCTCCTTGAGCACCTTCTTCAGGCGCTCTTCGAAGTCACCGCGGTAGCGGCTGCCCGCGACCAGGGAACCCAGGTCGAGGGTGTAGAGCTGCTTGTCCTTGAGGGTCTCGGGGACCTCGCCGTTGACGATGGCCTGCGCGAGGCCCTCGACGACGGCGGTCTTACCGACACCGGGCTCACCGATCAGGACCGGGTTGTTCTTGGTGCGGCGGCTCAGCACCTGCATCACGCGCTCGATTTCCTTCGAGCGGCCGATGACGGGGTCGAGCTTGCCCTCGAGCGCGGCCTGAGTGAGGTTGCGGCCGAACTGGTCGAGCACCAGCGAAGTGGACGGAGTGCCCGCCTCACCGCGCGAGCCGGAACCCTCGACGGGCTCCTTGCCCTGGTACCCGGACAGCAGCTGGATGACCTGCTGACGGACGCGATTCAGGTCGGCACCGAGCTTGACCAGGACCTGGGCGGCGACGCCCTCGCCCTCGCGGATGAGACCGAGCAGGATGTGCTCGGTACCGATGTAGTTGTGGCCGAGCTGCAGCGCCTCGCGCAGACTCAGCTCCAGCACCTTCTTGGCGCGCGGGGTGAAGGGGATGTGACCGGACGGCGCCTGCTGGCCCTGACCGATGATCTCCTCGACCTGGCTGCGCACACCCTCCAGCGAGATGCCAAGAGACTCCAGCGACTTCGCCGCCACGCCCTCGCCCTCGTGGATCAACCCAAGCAGGATGTGCTCGGTGCCGATGTAGTTGTGGTTGAGCATCCGGGCCTCTTCTTGGGCCAGGACAACGACACGCCTCGCGCGGTCGGTGAACCTCTCGAACATCGCTCCCTCACTCTCCTGCTCCGACATTCTGGCAACAGACGCCGACCGACAACTGTCGCCGTCAGCCTGCCATGAAGCCCGGGGGTTGCGGCCCCCGCCATCCACTCTAGTTGGCAGGGGATCCCGCCGCCGCCGGTCCACCCTATTGATGACCGGCGGCAACATGGTCATTCACTCATAACGCGCACGTCGCGGCATTCGTTTCCCCTCGAGTTTTGCCTACAGCGAAATATGTCGAACCGATGACGGCACTACCCGGTGAACGGCGGCACAAACTCGCACGGGACCGGGGCCTGACGGGCCGGATCCAGGGCGTTGAGGACGTGACCTGCGGCGCGCGGGCTGCCCGCGATGGCCATGTGCTCGGAGTAGTCCTGCGCGCAGCCGTCCTGGACCACATGGGAGGTGGCGTTGGGCGCGGGGACAAGGCCCGAGGTGTGCGGGACGACCAGTTCGTCGAGAGTGGTGACGATATTGGTGTAGCTGACCTGCGGGTCGTAGACGCCGTCGGCATTGAGCGCGGCCATGAACTCGTCGCCGGTGAGCATCTGCCCGCAGGCCTGGCACAGCGACGTCGCGACCGCGTCGAAGGCGGGGCCGGCGCCGAGGGCACGGCTGTAGGCGGCGATGTCGCCGGCGCCCAGCGCGTTGGTGCCGAGCCACGGCGGGGCGATCCCGACCAGCTTGTCGACCTTGGCCGCGCCGCCGAGACGCTTGATGTAGTAGTTGCCGACGATGTTGCCCTGCGAATGCGCGACGAAGTCGACCCGCGCGGCGCCGGTGCGCGCGAGCACCCGGTCGACGAAGGCCGACACCTCGGCGGCGCTCTGCTCGATCGGACGCATCGCGCCGATCGCCGAGATCGGCCACGGCAGGGCGTAGGCGCCGTAGGTGAGCGAGTAGACGCAGTAGCCCTCGTTGGCCAGCAGCGGGGCGTATACGCCCCAATTCGTCTGCGCGCCACCGCCGGTGCCGTGCAGCAGCACCACCGGATTCGGATGCTCGGCCGAGGGGACACAGCCGGGGTCGTTCGAACCGGGGAGCGACCCGCCGGGGTTGGTCAGCTCCGGTGCGATCCCGGCGAAGAAGTTGTAGTCGACCGGATACCCGGCGGCGGCGGTGCCCGCGGTCGCCCAGGTCAGCAGGGCTGCCGCGGCCAGTACCAGCAACGATCTCGAACTACGTCGCATGAAACGACTCCTCACTAGAACGTGTTCCACTCATCATGGAACACGTTCCAGTGATCGCGTGGCCCTATTGGCAGATCGCCATCAGGGCTGGAACGGCGCCGCGGCGAACCCGCCCACCATGGGTGCCGCCACGGTCCGCGAAACCTGCTGTCCGGCAACCACACCCGCGGCACTCGACTTGCCCTGCTGCACACCGGCGGCGAACAGCGCGCCACACAGCACCAGGAACGCCGCCGTGTGCAGCACCGCCCGCAGGATGTTCCAGCGCACCCAGGCCGCCTCGTAGTCGGCGCGCACCGCCGCGGTGTCGAGGATGGCAGCCGGGTCGCCCGCCGCCTCGAGCGCGTCGTTGAGCGGCACGTTCAGCGCCACGGTGACGGCGAAGGCGATCACGTTGAGCGCCACGGCGATTCCGAGCCAGATCAGCGTCGTACGGTGCTCGGAGCCCAGGCTAAGCACCGCGGCCAGCGCGGTGAACCCGACCGTGCCGAGGAAGCCGAGCATGAACCACGGGTTGATGATCACCACGTTGACCTTCTGCATGACATCGATCAACGTGCGATCCCCGGTACGGGCCAGCGCCGGCATCACCGAGATCGCGTAGGCGTAGAACACGCCTGCGATCAGCCCGGTGCTGAGCACGGCCATAACCATCGCGGCCATCCGAACTGCGAACATGAATGTCTCCTGACTCGTCTTCCGGAGCTCGAACCCTGTGCCCCGGTGATACGACTCAGTCAACCGTGTAACGCGTGTCGCCGACATGGTTCAGACGCTCACGCACCTGCGCGAGCGTCGCCTACAGGTCGTGGTCGGAGATCATCCCGCTCTGCATGGCCAGCGCGGCCAGCCGGGTGCGCTTCTGGTTCTGCGGCAGGTTCTCCACCCCGAACTTCGCGAACAGGGCGCGTAGATGGGTCTTGATCGCGTCGATGGAGAGGAACAATTCCTCGGCGATCTGCTGATTCGAGGCGGGTGTGGCGAAGCCGGTGCCGTGCTTGTACGGGCGGCACAGCGCGATCAGCACCGCGCGCTGGGTCTCGGTGAGCGAGCGCATGGTGGGAATCGAACCGGAGGCGGTATGCGTCGCGTCGTCGACGACCCCGCCGAAATCGAAGAAATGGACCAGCGTGGTGCCGACGCGGATGCGGTCACCTGGGCTGAGCCTGCGCCTGCCGATCAGGCGCTCGCCGTTGACGAAGGTGCCGTTGCGGGAGAGGCCGTCGTCGACGATGGTCCAGTGCGCGCCGAGGTGCTCGACCGCGGCGTGCAGGCGTGAGACCTCGGCGTCCCAGCCCAGGACGAGGTCGGCCTGCACATTGCGGCCGATAGTGAAACGCTGCTGCGCGGGGTCGAGCGCCAGCTCATGCTGCCGCCCGGTCTCATCGGTATACCGAAGAAACGAACTAGCCATCCCGGTCACTGTGCTGTCCCGCCTCTCTGTCCCGCCGCTCCGCGATTCAGGCCAGACTTGTGCGCGTGGACCGAAACGTCGGCGGGCGGCGGTGAGAGCGTGGCCAGCTCGCCCGTACCCGGTGAGTTACCCATGTTCTCGCCGGATCAGGTCGGATGGTCGGCGTCTGCCGACGTGAAAAACCTTGCGCACGAACATCAGTCTATCTCCCTGGGAGACAGCCGCCGCGTGTTCCGACCTGGGAGAACACCGGCAACGAGAAAGCGGCCCGGGATCGCGCGTCAGCAACCCCGGACCGCTGTCGAAACTTCAGGCCTTGCCGACTTCCTTGTTGTACGCCTCGGTGATGTCGGCCGAGATGCGGCCGCGGGCGGAGACCTTGTGGCCCTTGCGGCGGGCCCATTCACGAATTGCGGCGCTCTGTTCCCGGTCCATGGAAACACGGCTCTTGCCCTGCGGCGCGGGGGCGCCTGCCGCCTTCACCCGGCGACGGCCACTCACGCGACGGGCGTTGGCGACCCACTCGTCCAAGCCTTCGCGCAGGCGCGCCGCGTTAGCCTCCGACAGGTCGATCTCGTACGACACACCATCGATAGCGAACTCGATGGTTTCGTCCGCGATGGACTCACCGTCGACATCGTCGATCAGGCTAACGGTGACCTTCTTTGCCATGAGATGAACGTCCTCTCGAAATCGTCAAGCCTGCCTCCAGGCCGAATACCCGAGGCAAGAATACCTCGATTTACGAAAATTCCAACACGAGGCCTTCGCCTCGCAAATTGACTGGTCAGCGACTAGCCGGACGAACAATCGGGAACAGGATCGTTTCCCGGATTCCCAAACCGGTGAGTGCCATCAACAAGCGATCGATTCCCATACCGGTTCCGGTAGTCGGCGGCATGCCGTGTTCCATCGCGGCGAGGAAGTCTTCGTCGAGCACCATGGCCTCGTCGTCACCAGCGGCGGCGAGCCTCGCCTGATCGACGAACCGTTCCCGCTGGATCACCGGGTCGACCAACTCCGAATAGCCCGTTGCCAACTCGAAACCGCGAACATACAGGTCCCACTTCTCCGTGACCCCGGACTTGCTGCGATGCTGACGGGTCAGCGGTGAGGTCTCCACCGGGAAGTCACGGACGAAAGTCGGCGCGTAGAGCTTGTCGCCATACGCATGTTCCCACAGTTCTTCGACAAGTTTGCCGTGTCCGTAGCCCTTGCCCGCAGGAATTTCCAGACCGACCCGATCGGCCAGCGCGAGCAATTCCTCGACACTGGTTTCCGGAGTCACCTCGACACCGATGGACTCCGACAGCGACGGATACATCTCGACCGTCGTCCACTCGCCGCCGAGATCATATTCCGTACCGTCGGCAAGGGTCACCAGCAGGGTGCCGAATGCCTCCTGCGCGACTTCCTGGATCAATTCCCGGGTCATCGTCGCCGAGTCGTCGTAGGTGCCGTAAGCCTCGTAGGTTTCCAGCATCGCGAACTCGGGCGAATGGGTCGAGTCGGCGCCTTCGTTGCGGAAGTTCCGGTTGATCTCGAAGACCTTCTCCAGGCCACCGACCACGCAGCGCTTCAGGAACAGCTCCGGCGCGATACGCAGGAACAACTCCATGTCCAGCGCGTTGGACTTCGTCACGAAGGGGCGCGCGGCGGCGCCGCCGTGGATGGTCTGCAGCATCGGGGTCTCGACCTCGAGGAAACCGCGACGCTCCAGCGCGGTGCGCAGCGCGCGCACCACGTTCACGCGGGTACGGGCCATTTCCCTGGCCTCGGGACGCACGATCAGGTCGACATAGCGCTGCCGGACGCGCGACTCCTCGTTCATCTCCTTGTGCGCCACCGGCAGCGGCCGCAGCGACTTGGCCGCCATCGACCAGGAATCGGCCATGACGCTCAATTCACCGGTGCGCGAGGAGATGACCTCGCCGTGCACGTAGACGAAGTCGCCGAGGTCGACATCGGACTTCCAGGCGGCGAGCGCGTCGGCGCCGACACCGTTGAGACTGATCATCGCCTGCAGCTTGGTCCCGTCGCCCTCCTGCAGCGTGGCGAAACACAGCTTGCCGGTATTGCGGACGAAAATGACGCGGCCCGCGATGCCTGCCTGCAGACCGGTCTGGGTGTCGGGCTCCAGATCCGGGTAGGCGGCCCGGATTTCGGCCAGCGTGTGGGTGCGTGGCACCACCACCGGGTAGGCCTCACCACCCTCGGCGAGCAGCCGCTCCCGCTTGTCCCGGCGAATCCGCATCTGCTCGGGGACATCACTGTCCACGGCGGAACTGACGGCACGGCCGGTTGCGGCGGGGTTAGGGGTGCTCACATCCGATAACAGTAGCGTGCGCGGGAAATGCTTTTGCGGCCCGGCTCCCCCGCCGCTCCGCGAATGCTCCCCCGCCTCCCCGTGAATGCTCCCCCGCCTCCCCGTGAATTCAGCGTGTCGTCCGGAAACTCGCCCGGCGGCTCTCGGTCTCACGTCGTGCGAGTGGCCGCTGGGAGGTGGCTGGGGAGTTACCCATGTCCTCGCTTGCCGGTGAGGCACTTCACAATTCGGGGCCAGTGCCTACAACGAGGCGAGCGCATTCACCTCGCGGGCAAAGTGCGGGGCGCCGACCGCGACGGTCAGCAGGCCGGCCGACTTCAGTGCCTGGTAGCCGCCGATCAGATCGGTGGCGCGATGCAAACCCAACTGTTGCAACGAGGCCGCGGCCAAACTCGAGGTGTAGCCCTCCGAGCAGAAGATGATCCATTCCACGTCGTGGTCGGCGGCCAGCGACAAACGGGCCGACGACGTCGGATCCAGGCGCCATTCCAGGACATTGCGTTCGATGACCAGCGCGCCGGGCAGTGAACCCTCACGAACGCGCTGCGCGGCTGGGCGGATGTCCACCAGATTCGCGCCCCTGGCCAATGCCGAGGGTAGGTCGTAGACGTAGAGCCTGCGTAGGTCGGCGCGGGCGTTCTCGAGCATCTGATCAATCGTCAAACGACTCATCACAGGTCACCTTCGGGCTGGTCGGTGAGGACGGTTTTGGTTCGCCGCAAGGTGCCGTGACCGGTCACCTCGTAATAGGACATCGCCGACAACGGCGGGGAATAGGCGTGCACGCTCAGTGTGGGGTCGAGCGGGCCGACGGATTCGGCGGCGGCGGGCGCGCGCACCACATCGTGGACCCAGCCGATCGGGAACGAGGCCTGATCGCCCGCGGCGAGCGTGCGCCTGCGCAACTCCGAGCCATTCCAGCGGAATTCCGAGAGCGCGCCGCTGAGCACGGTGAGCGCGCCGAGGGAACCGGCGTGATCGTGCAATTCGGTGGATTTTCCTGGCGTCCAGCTGATCAGCCAGACATCGACCTCGTCGTCGGCGATCAGGCGGGTGGCCCAGCGTTCTTCGGCAGGCCAGATGCCGTCGGCGGGCAGCAGGTGGTCGTAGCGGCCCGCGAGGACGTCTTCGGCGCCTTCGTCGGTGAGTCGCAGCAGGTCAGCGGGCCGCAATCGGGTCGGCAATGCCGATGCCACCGCCCGGTCGAGCGGGGGTGTCGCCGAATATTCGTCGCGCGCGGACGAAAGGGAAAGGACAGAAGAACGCATGAGCGACTCTCCAGGAGGTGTGAAACGGTCGAGGGGAAAACGTCAGCCTCGAACGGTCGAGGCAGGTCAGCCTCGACAACACTCCTGGGTGCTCACACGGAAGGACACGAGCGTGAGTTTAGCAGTTGACGCGCGCTACGGCGAAAATGACCTGCACCACAGTCACTTCTTGTTGCGTTCGTAGACGTGGCGAAGGCCGGTCAGCGTCAGGTGCGGCTCGTGCTGATCGATGGTCTCCGATTCCGGGACGATCAGCGGCGCGCCGGCACCGGTGGCGACGACGGTGACATCGGTGCCGGAGAAAGCGTCGAACTCGTCGCGAATCCGGTCGATCAGGCCGTCGACCAAGCCCGCGAAACCGAACACGGCGCCGGACTGCATGCACTCCATGCTGTTCTTGCCCAGCACCGAGCGCGGGCGGGTGAGCTCGACACGGCGCAGCGCGCTGCGTTCGACCAGCGCCTCGGTGGAGATCTCGACGCCGGGCGCGATCACGCCGCCGAGGAACTCGCCCTTGGCCGAAACCAGGTCGACGCAGATCGCGGTGCCGAAATCGACCACGATCGCGGGGCCGCCGAAGGTGCGGTACGCGGCAAGGCAGTTGACGATGCGGTCGGCGCCCACTTCCTTCGGGTTGTCCACCAGCAGCGGGATACCGGTCCGCACACCCGGTTCCACCAGCACGTGCGGCACATGCGCCCAGTAGCGCGCGAGCATGGTGCGCAGCTCGCGCAGCACCGGCGGCACCGTCGACAGCGCCGAGACGCCGACCACCTGGTCGATCTCGTCACCGACAAGGCCACGCACCTGCATGGCGAACTCGTCGGCGGTGAGCAGCGGATTGGTGTGGATTCGCCAGTGCCGCGCCAGTTTCGCGTGCTCGCCGCTGCCGGAGAACAGGCCGAGTTCGATTCCGGTGTTGCGGACGTCGATCGTCAGCAGCATCGCAGTCCCCCCGCCGCGCTCAGGCGAACGACAGGGAGCGCGGGGAGGTCAGGCCGGAACCCTCGGGCGCGTGCGCCGGGTCCGAACCGAGCTCGACGGGGCGGTTGCGGTCGTCGACGAAGACCACCTTGGGGTCGTAGTCGCGCAGTTCCTGCTCGTCCATCTGGCCGTAGGCGATGAGGATGACCAGGTCGCCGGGGTGCACGAGATGGGCGGCGGCGCCGTTGATCCCGATCACGCCCGAGCCGCGCTCGCCCGCGATCACGTAGGTCTCGAGGCGGGCGCCGTTGTCGATGTCGACGATGCAGACCTGCTCGCCCTCGAGCAGATCGGCGGCGTCGAGCAGATCCTGGTCGACGGTCACCGAACCCACATAGTGCAGGTCGGCGTGGGTCACCGTGGCACGGTGGATCTTCGACTTCATCATGGTGCGCAACATCGTCGTCGCCTTTCTCAGTGCGCCTGCGAGGCAGGCAGGGAGTTCGCGTCGGGGTGCCCGTCGAGCTGGGCGCCGAGGACAATCGGGGCATTGTCGATCAGGCGGGTATCGCCGACCTTGGCCGCGACGAGGAGCCGGGCATTGCCCGCGGTCGGCGCGGGGCCCAGGTTGCTGTCACGCAGTTCGAGGTAGTCGACCTCGATACCGTCGACCGCGTCGAGCACGTCGCGCGCCGCTCGCACGACCGCATCGGGGCCGAGACCGGCGGCGTGCCTGCCCGCGGCCAGCGCCGCCGACAGGCCGAGCGCCGCTTCCCGCTGGGCGGCGTCGAGGTAGCGGTTGCGCGAGGACAGGGCAAGACCGTCGGGCTCGCGGACCGTCGGGTAGGCGACGATCTTGACGTCCATGTTCAGGTCGCGGACCATCTGCCGGATCAGCGTGAGCTGCTGGTAGTCCTTCTCACCGAAGTACGCCTCGGAGGCGTGCGCGATATTGAGCAGCTTCGCGACGACGGTGAGCATGCCCGCGAAATGCGTCGGCCTGCTTCCGCCCTCCAGCTCGGCGCCGAGCGGGCCTGGCAGCACGGTGGTGCGCGGGCCGTCGGGGTACATGTCGGAGACGGTCGGCGCGAACACCAGGTCGACGCCCTCGTGCCGGAGCAGTTCGAGATCGGCGTCCAGGGTGCGCGGGTAGGCGTCGAGATCCTCGTCGGCGCCGAACTGCAGCGGGTTGACGAAGATCGAGACGACCACGACCTGATTGGTCAGCTTGGCCTGGCGGATCAGCTGCAGATGACCCTCGTGCAGCGCGCCCATCGTCGGCACGAAACCGACCGTGCGACCGGCGCCGCGCAGCGCCTTGGTCACCGTGTCGAGCACCTCGGGATCGTGGTGGACGGTCAGCACGCCGGGCTTGTACGCGCCGGTCGCCCGCGGGCCGCCCTGGTGGTGGTGCACTTCTCTGGGTTCCATCAGTGGCCTTCCTTGGCGAGCAGGTCCAGCAGGGCCGGATTGGTCTTGGCGAGTTCGGCGGTGCGCAGCGACATCGCGCGGTAGGCCGCGGCCAGGCGCTCGTCCAGCGACTCCAGTGCGGTCAGGTGCGCGGCGACCGCGTCGACGTCACCGCGGGCGACCGGGCCGGTCAGCGCGGCGCCGCCGCGGCGCAGCGCGTTGTCGAGCGCGGCCGAGACGAGCGGGGCGAGCAGACGTTCCGGCAGGCCGTTGGGCTGGTCGTCGACCACCGGCTGACCCAGCAGGCCGGGGCCCACCATGGCGGCACGCAGCGCGGCGACCGCGTCGACGATGACCGTGACCAGGTGATTCGCGCCGTGCGCGAGAGCCGCGTGGTACAGCGTGCGCTGATCCTCGGCCACCTTGACCGGTTCGCCGCCCATCTCGATGACCAGCGCCTGGCCGATCGCGTAACCGACCTCGTCGGCGGCGGTGATGCCGAAGCAGGCGTTGGCGAGACGATCGATGTCCTCGTCGTGACCGGTGAAGGTCATCGCGGGGTGGATGGCAAGGCCGAGCGCGCCCTGCTCGGTCAGCGGCGCGAGCACGCCGACGCCGTTCGCGCCCGCGGTGTGCACCACGATCGTGCCCGGCCGGACGACGTTCGCGCTCGCCAGGCCACGGACCAGGCCTGCCAGCTCGGCATCGGGGACCGCGAGCAGCAACAGTTCACTGCGCTGGGCGATTTGCTCGACCGGCAGGATCCGCGAGTCGGGCAGCCGCGTCCGCGCCCGGTGCACCGAGGCATCGGAGATCGCGGCGACACCGAACACCACGTGACCGGCTCGCTCGAGCGCGACACCGAGAGCCGAACCCACCCGTCCCGCCGAGACGATTCCCACCGTCAGTCGTGCGGGCGCAGGGTCGACACCCACGTTCGCGCCATCGGAATTGACACTTCTCGAGGTCAACATTGTCCTCTCGATTTGCGTTCCAGTCCCGCAGTGCGGGTACCGGACGTTACCGATCGAGGATAGCTTGTCCCGCCTCCCCGCGACTCATGGCCAGCCTCAGATGCGGGCTTGCTTCGCGTTGGCGGACGGCGGTGACAGCGTCGGGTCACGGTTGCCCGTACCCGGCGAGTTACCCATGTACATCACGAAATCACTGGTCACCGTACTGATCCGGCATGGACCGCCCCGCTCGACCGAGGTTTCACGAACGAGTGCTGGACTCCGACTCGAGGTTCGCCATGATATCGGCCACAGAAAGGCGAGGCGCGCCCTCTTCTTCGGCGCGGCGACGGCGGCGGGAGCTGGTGCCGACGGTCGGGCCGGTGGTGGGCTCGGCCGAGGTGGGGGCGGGCGCCGGTTCCAGGGTGACCTCAGCGGATGGCTCGACGGTGTCGTTGCCGTTGGCGGCGGGGGTGACCGTCTCGCCCAGGTCGTCGATCTTCCTGGTGTTCGGGGACGACAGGCGCGGCGGCGGGGTCTTCCCGTTGGCCGGCGCCGGCTCGGGGGCTTGCGCGGTGGCGGCTTCGGCCTGCTGCGCTTCGGCGTAGTCGTCGAGCTGGACCGCGGAGGTCTCGGCGGTGACCGGGTCGTCGTAGGGGTCGGCGAAATTGGCCGAGACCGGTTGCATGAAGACCGGTTTCAGTGCACTGGGGGGTTGCTGCCATGGGCCGAACCAGGCGGCGTTGGCATCCACCGGGCTATCGGCGAAATCGTGGTCGGCGTCGTCGAAGGCGTCGAATTCGCCGGCGGGCAAGGCGTCGATGCGGACCGCGTCGGCTTGCAGGGCCGGCTGCTCGTCGGGGAGCGCGCCCTCGAACAGGACCTGCAGGTTCTGGCGCAGCAGCGCGAGTTCGGCACGCAGGGCGGCGATCTCGGAGGCGTCGGCGCCGACTTCGGCGCGCACCCGCGCCTCGATGCCCATCTCGTACTCGCGGCGCGCGTTGATCTCACGTTCGAGCTGCAACTCGTACACCGTCTGGAGATCGCGCACCTTGGCCTTGTCGACCGCGGAGTCCTTGCGATACCGGGTGGCGGCGAGCGCGCCGATCACGGCCGCCCACAGGGCCGCTACCAGGCCTACTCGTACATATTGGACGTTCTCGCTGAAGATCAGGAAAACACTTGCCGTCAGACCGAGCAGGATGAGCACGCCGATGAAGAGCTTTCCCGCGTCGTCCCGCCGTCGACGGGGCGGAGTGCTACGGGAGGGTGAAACCATGTGGGCCAGGGTAGCCGGAATATGCTGGTCGGCCCACCGAACCGCGCGGTGATTCCATTCGCAAATTGCTAGGTAGTAGCGGGTTCGTCCGGTGGTTCCTCCGGTGCCCGGCAGCAGTACTCCAGCCACAAAGCCGCAGCAACCAGGGCGGAACCGGCCAGCACGCCGACAACGGCGCCCGGCGAATCCGCCGCGGCCGCCGTCACGGTGCCGCGCTGTGGGAATACCCACAGCAGGAATCCCAGCCACACACCCGCCGCCAGCGAACCGACCTGCAGCGAGGCCTTCGCCAGCGCGACCGCGCGCGCCACGTTGATCGGATGCAGTTCGCCTGGCCCGTCGCCGATCTTCTCGTCGGCGATCTTGGCCTTGACGACGTAGCCGAGCGCCGCTTCGATCGCGGCGACCGGCAGCAGCGAGGCACCCGCCGCCACCGAGATCGGCGGGAAGGTCGAATACGCGAAGCGGGTGGCGATCCAGGCGATCGCCGCGGCGACAACCACGTTCAGCGCGAGATCGAGCACCCGGGTCGGTTTCAGCACGGGCGCGCGCTCTCGTCCCGCAATACGAGGTCGGTGCGCACCACGCCCGCGCGCTCGGCCGGATCGAGGCCGGCGAGCAACCCGGCGATCGGTACGTCGGCGCCGTCGACCCGCAGTCGCGCCGACGGGTCGACGTCGAGCCACGGGACCAGGACGAAGGCCCGGTTGTGTGCCTGGGGATGGGGCAGGATCAGGGCGGGATCGGCGTCGCGGGCGATGGCGGCGCCGGTGGCGTCGGTGCACGTCACCACGTCGACGTCGAGTGTGCGCGCACCCCACCGCACCTCGCGGACCCGGCCTGCCGCCTGCTCGAGCTCCTGCCCGAAGCGCAGCCAGGCGTAGTCGTCGAAGGCCGGATCCTCGGCCACGACAACGGCATTGAGGAAGTCGTCCTGGTCGACGCCGCCCCATGGGGCGGTCGTGTAGACCGGCGAGACCGCGAGCACCCGCTCCCCCAGCGCGTCGACCACGCCGCGCAGGTGCGCGAGCCGGTCACCCAGGTTCGAGCCGATCGACAGGACGGCGCGCGTCATCGGCGCGGCCCCGGTTCCACCGTGCGGAAGCGGGTCGCCACCACGCGGACGTCGGCGAAGGTGTGCGGGATCGGCGCCGACGGCTTGTGCACGACCGCCTCGACCGCTTCGACCCGCGGGTCGGTCATCACGTCGTCGGCGATCTCGGAGACCACCGTCTCGATCAGATCGCGGGGCGGACCGGCCACGATGCGCACCGCGCGCTCGGCGAGCGCGCCGTAGTCGACGGTGTCGGCCAGATCGTCGGAGGCGGCGGCCGCGGCGAAATCGACCCACACCGTCAAGTCGACGACGAACTCCTGGCCGTCGCGGCGCTCGAAGTCGAACACGCCGTGCCTGCCGAACACGCGCAGCCCGCGCAGTTCGATCCGTGAGGTCGCGGGGCGGCCCGCGGGCGGGGGCAGCAGCGGTGAGCTCATCGAGTGACTCCTCGGGCGGCGGTGGCTCGGCGCCACGCGTCGACGACGGTGATCGCGTCCAGGGAGGCACGCACGTCGTGGACACGGACGCCCCACGCGCCTTGGCTGGCGGCGATCGCCGAGACCGCGGCGGTCGCTGTCTCCCTGCCGTCCGGCGGCCGCGGGCCTGACTCGTCGGCAAGCAGTGCGCCGAGGAAACGTTTACGGGATGCGCCGATCAGGATCGGCAGGCCGCCCGCGACCAGTTCCGGCAGCGCGCCGAGCAGTTCCCAATTGTGCTCGGCGTTCTTGGCGAAGCCGAGGCCGGGATCGAGGACCAGCCGGTCCGGGTCGACACCGGCGGCGACGGCCAGGTCGACCTGCGCGGCGAGTTCGGCGCGCACCTCGGCGACGACGTCGTCGTAGTGGTCGGCCGGGCCGGTGTGCCGGTAGTCGGCGCCGGCCCGCCAGTGCATGAGGATCCACGGCACGCCGGACTCGGCGACGACCTTCACCATGTTCGGGTCGGCGCGGCCACCGGAGACGTCGTTGATCACCGAGACACCGGCACCGAGCGCCGCCTCGGCGACCTCGGCGCGCATGGTGTCGACACTGGTCGGCACCCCGGCGGCGACGAGTTCGCGGATCACCGGAGTGACCCGGGCCGCCTCGGTGGCCGGGTCGACCCGGTCGGCACCCGGCCTGGTCGACTCGCCGCCGACATCGACGATGTCGGCGCCCGCCTCGTAGAGGGCGATACCGTGCGCGACGGCGAGCTCGGGATCGAGATAGCGACCACCGTCGGAGAACGAATCCCCGGTCACGTTCACCACACCCATGACCACACACGAGCGGCCGTTGCGCGCGGTCACGATGGGCTCGCTCATTTGCGCAGGATCAAGTCCAGCGCCTCGGCTCGCGAGGCGGCGTTGGTCTGCAACAGGCCGCGCACCGCCGAGGTGGTGGTGCTCGCGCCGGGCTTGCGGATGCCGCGCATCGCCATGCACAGATGCTCGGCCTCGATCACCACGATCGCGCCGCGCGGGTCGAGCCTGCGCATCACCGCGTCGGCGATCTGGCTGGTCAGCCGCTCCTGCACCTGCGGGCGCTTGGCGTAGAGGTCGACGACGCGGGCCAGCTTGGACAGCCCGGTCACCCGGCCGTGCGTGCCGGGGATGTACCCGACGTGCGCGACGCCGTGGAACGACACCAGGTGGTGCTCGCAGGTGGAGAACATCGGGATGTCACGGACGAGCACGAGTTCCTGATGACCCTCGTCGAAGGTCGTCGCCAGCACCTCGTCGGGCTCGGTGTAGAGCCCGGCGAACATCTCCCGGTAGGCGCGGGCCACCCGGGCCGGGGTGTCCTGCAGACCGGGACGGTCCGGGTCCTCGCCGACCGCGAGCAGCAACTCCCTGATCGCGCGCTCGGCCCGGTCCTGGTCGAACGGGCGACCGGTCGCCAGCGCCGTCAGGTCCTTCGGGCTCGTCGAGCCGAGCTCGCCGTCGGCGATCGACCCGTTCCCTACTGGCTCAGCGACCTTCTTGTTGGCCGACAACTTCTCCGCACCTCCACATGTCGACGCCGGTGATCGTCCGGCATCCGACGGTCGAGCGTAGTTGGCCCGCCGTCAGCGGCGGCCGTTCGGCCCTTCCCAGTCGTTGTTCTCCGGATCGGTGCCGGGCGCGGGCTGCTGCGGCGGCTCGCCCCACGGCTGGAACCCGCCATCCGCGTGCCGCGGCTGCTCCGGCTGACCCCACGCATTGCCCTGACCCTGCGGGGCCTGCGGCTGTTGCGGCTGCTGGGGCTCGTCACGCGGCGGCCAGCCCGGCGCCGACCAACCGGCCGGGGCGCCGTAATCGGGCCGCGAACCGTGCGTGCCCGACTGACGCGGGAACGCCTGGGTCGGCGCGGCGGGCAGCGGGTAACCCGTGGCGGGCGGCGCGGGCTGACCGTACTGCGGCGGCTGCGCCGGGTAGCCGTTGGCTGGCTCGAGCGGCGTACCGGCTGGCACCGGCGCCTGCTGCGCGGGCGGCCACGGCTCGCCGCGCTCAGCGGCCAGCTCGCCCGGGGTCTTCACCGGGGGCTTGTCGGACGGGAGCCGGTCACCGAAGTCGTTGAACGCGGTGATCCGCGGCCGCTTCTCGACGCCGGCCAGCACCTCTTCGAGGTCCTTGCGGTGCAGGGTCTCGCGCTCGAGCAGCGCGGTCGCCAGCGCGTCGAGCTGCTCGCGGTACTCGCTCAGGATCGACCAGGCCTCGGTGTGCGCTGCCTCGATCAGGTTGCGCACCTCCTCGTCGATCTCGCGGGCCACCTCGTGCGAGTAGTCCGAGCCCTGGCCCATCGAGCGGCCGAGGAACGGGTCGCCCTGCTCCTGGCCGTAGCGGACCGCGCCGAGGCGCGCGCTCATGCCGTACTCGGTGACCATGCCGCGCGCGATCTTGGTCGCCTGGTCGATATCGGAGGACGCGCCGGTCGTCGGCTCGTGGAACACCAGTTCCTCGGCCGCGCGGCCACCCATCGCGAACACCAGCCTGGCGATCATCTCCGAGCGGGTCATCAGGCCCTTGTCGTCTTCCGGCACCGTCATGGCGTGGCCGCCGGTGCGGCCGCGGGCGAGGATGGTGACCTTGTAGACCGGCTCGATATCGGGCATCGCCCAGGCAGCCAGCGTGTGACCACCCTCGTGGTAGGCGGTGATCTTCTTCTCGTGCTCGCTGATGATGCGGCTCTTGCGGCGCGGGCCACCGATGACGCGGTCGACCGACTCCTCCAGCGATTCGCCGGTGATGAGCGAGCCGTGCTCGCGCGCGGTGAGCAGCGCGGCCTCGTTGATGACGTTGGCCAGATCAGCGCCGGACATGCCGACGGTGCGCTTGGCCAGACCCTCGAGGTCGGCGTCGGGCGAGATCGGCTTGCCCTGCGAATGCACACGCAGGATCGCGCGGCGGCCGGCCAGGTCGGGGTTGCCGACCGGGATCTGCCGGTCGAAACGACCGGGGCGGAGCAGCGCGGGGTCGAGGATGTCGGGGCGGTTGGTCGCCGCGATCAGGATGATGCCGGTGCGGTCACCGAAGCCGTCCATCTCGACGAGCAGCTGGTTCAGTGTCTGCTCACGCTCGTCGTGACCGCCGCCGAGGCCTGCGCCGCGCTGGCGGCCGACCGCGTCGATCTCGTCGACGAAGATGATGCAGGGGCTGTTCTGCTTGGCCTGCTCGAACAGGTCGCGCACACGCGAGGCACCGACACCGACGAACATCTCGACGAAGTCCGAACCGGAGATGGTGAAGAACGGGACGCCCGCCTCACCGGCGACAGCGCGCGCGAGCAGCGTCTTACCGGTACCGGGGGGACCGTAGAGCAGAACGCCCTTCGGGATCTTCGCGCCGAGCGCCTGGTAGCGGGCCGGATTCTGCAGGAAATCCTTGATCTCGTACAGCTCTTCGACGGCCTCGTCGGCACCGGCCACATCGGCGAAGGTGGTCTTTGGCATGTCCTTGGACAGCTGCTTGGCCTTGGACTTGCCGAAGCCCATCATGCCGCCGCGACCACCGCCCTGCATGCGCGACATCACGAAGATGAACAGGCCGACCAGCAGCACCATCGGCACGATGAACAGCAGCAGCTGGGAAAGCCAGCTCTCCTGCTTGACCACAGTGTCGTACTTCGCGCCGGAGTTCTGCACCGCGTCGAAGATCTGCGCCGATGTCTCACCGCCGCCCGGGTATTTGGCGACGATCTTGGTGTTGTTGTTCGTCGCCTCGTTGCCGTTGTTCAGTTCGATGCGGAGCTGCTGCTCCTTGTCATCGATCTGGACGTTCTTGACATTGGCTTTGTCCTCCAGCTGGCTGAGCGCAACGGAAGTGTCGACACTCTCCCAGCCGCGCGTGTCATCGCTGAGAAAGCTGAACAGCCAGATCATGAGCAGGATGCCCGAGATGATCGCCAAAGTGCGAAACACTGTCTTGCGGTTCATAGAGCGTCGGCCGGACGGCCCAGTCCTTTCCGGTTATTTCTCCGGGTGTGCCTAGCGAAGCGTCGAGATCGGCGGGTTTCGGATGCGGACATGCCACGTTACCGCGTACGGTCTAGTTCGATACATCGCGCAGTTCGGCTGCTGGTGCAGTTGCACTGGTCAACGTTCAGAGCTGGGGAACGGTTCCCGAAAGCTCCGAACGCGTTGTTGCAAGTGGCCACAATCATGTCATGCCCGGCTTATCGTGGGCGACGACACAACTACAGCGCAGGGGGTATGGACATCGTCGAGCTACGAACACCCACAGCGATTCTGCGCCACGGCAGTGGACGGCTCACCGTTCTGCGGCCGGGTACCGACGGCGAACGGGTTCTCGATGTTCCCATCGCCGACCTGCTCAAAGTGCGCCTGAACAGGCGCGCCGACGACGCTGTCGTCATCGAGATCTTCCTGCGCTACCCCACCGCGGTACTCACCGGTGTTCCCGCCGACCGCACCCCGCTTCCCGTCCTCATCGCCGAACACGACGTGCCTGCCGCGCTCGGCATCGTCGACCGGATCAACGACCAGATCATGGCAACCCAGCGCGTCGATATCGCAGCGCCGGATCTCACCCCGCCCGCACCGGAATGGGGCAAGTCGGGGCCGGTCAGGGCCGATGTCGAGCGCGCTGTCCGCCGGATGGCGCCGCGCAAGGAGTCCCGCACGGCCGTCAGCGCGCTGCACCGCTACGTCACCCCCGACGAATACGTGCTGGAAACCGCGATCGCCGCGGCGACGCCGCCCGCGGGCACCGGCACCGGTCTGCTCGCGGCGACAACGACCAGGCTGCTGTTCATCTCCATCGGCAACGGCGAGCGCTACGCACACGAGCTGGCCGTCGCCGCGATCCTCGGCGCCCGCACCGTCGACGGCGCTCGCTCGGCGCCCGGCGAGATCGACACACGGCACGGCGGCTCCGGCATGGACGTCAGCGACGGCAACCGCACGCTGCACTTCGCCGGCGCCGACCGCGCCGACACCGAACGGGTGACCTGCGCGGTCAACTTCGCCGTGCGCAGGCAGGCCGCCGACGGCGCGACCGGGCCGGCCGATCCCGGCGTCTCCCAGCTCTACGCGGAATGGGAATTACTGGTCGAACGGCACTCGCTCGGCATGGTCGACGACACCCAGTTCCAGCGCTACGGCCGCGGAATTCTCCGCAGCCTGTAGCTCCGGCAGGCCGAACCGAACGCTCAGTTCGGTTCGGCCACTTCGGTTTCGGTCTTCTGTTCGGGTTCGTTGAGTTCGATCCGGCGCCACGGGCTGGTCGGACGGGTCCATAGCCGTAGCAGTTCCATCCGGCGGTCGACGCCGCCGTTCTTCAATTCGGCGAGGTCTTCGGTGGCCTGCCAGTAGGTCCAGCCAGCGAGGTAGGCGTCGCCGAACTGGCGCCAGTTGCGGTAGCGGCGCTGTGCTGGGGCGAGTGCCCGCATCGCGTACTCCCACGCGACGTCGGCGTCGATGTATCCGGCGGTGAACGCCATTCTGGCGACCGCGATGACGCGGGCGAGATCCCAGGCGTGGATGTCGTTCGGCAGCGGCCGCGCCAGGTGGTCGGTGAAACCGATCTTGATGGCCTGGGCCCAGATGTCGTAGTCGCGGACCAGCGCCTCTGGGTTGTCCATGCCGCGGAAGGAACCGACCTGGCGCAGGAACGCGCGGTGCCGGTCGGCGCGTTCACCGAAGCGGTCGCGTTCGCTGGCGTTGATCGAGGCCATCACCAGCGGGTGCACCAGCGCGTACAGGGGGGCGTGCATGCCTTCGAGGAGCTGTTCCATCGACGCGCGCGCCTCGGTGCCGTCGGTGATGCCCCAGGCGCCGGTGAGGGTGTCGATGGCGAGTTCGCGGCGGTCGCCGAGCGGGTGCTCGCGCTCGGGGCCGAGCAGCATCGCGTCGTGGAAGGCGTCCCAGCGGGTGGAGTAGAAGGCGCCGAGGGCGAGCGCGCGAAGTTCATCGTCGCTCACACCGGCGCCGGACCAGTGGTCTTCCTCGCGCTCGTCCAGTTCCTGGTAGGGAAAGGTGGTCAGCGCTGGTACTCCCCTGGCAGGCATGCGGCCGAGTCTAGTGCGGCGGGTGCCTTCCGGGGCCTAGGAGCGAATCTGCTTTCTTGGCCTGCCGTGATCTGCCCCACAGGTTTATTGTTCTGACATGTGTAGAAATATCACCGTCTTGCGTGGTCTGGAGCCTGCCGCCACCGAGCAGGAGATCTACGCTGCCGCCTTGCAATATGTGCGCAAAGTCGGCGGCATCTCCGGGCTGAGCAGCACCACCAAGCCCGCGGTCGACAAGGCCGTCGCCGCCATCGCCGCCGCGACGACGACACTGCTCGCCGAGCTGCCCGATCGACGGGTCCCACCGCCGACCGAACCGCCGCTGCGCCGCATCGCGGCCAGGGACGGCATGGTTCAGGAAACGCCGTAGGCGGCGACACAATCCAGCGCTATCTCCAGCGCCAGCGCTCGCTCGGACACCGGATGTCCGAGGATTTCCTCCACACGGTGGATCCGGTACCGCACCGTGTTCTTGTGCACGCCTATCAGGCGCGCCGCTTCCTCCGGGCTGCGCTGCGCGCGCAGATAGGCGTGCAGGGTCGCGCGTAGCCGGGTAGACACCGGATCGGTACCGGTGAGCCCGCGCAGCTCCCTGGCGATCAGCCCGCGCATGGCGGCCGTGTCGGCACCGGCCAGATAGGCGATCTCGACCTCGCGATAGTCGGTGACCGCCCGCTCGTTCTGCTCGGCGACGCGGCGGGCGGCGACCGCCTCGCGATGGCTGCTCACGAACCCGTCGACGTGCGCGCCCGGCATCCCGAACGCCACCCGCACCGGCGCGGCGACCTCGCAGCGGGCGATCCGCTCGGTGATCTCGGCGTCGTCGTCGATGGCCACCCAGGCCCACAGCCCGCTCGCGCTGGCGGCGACGGTGAGCAGACCGGTGGCGCCGAGCACGGTCGCGATCCTCGCGGCGGCCCGGTCGAGCAGCCCGCCCGGTTCGTCCCCGCCCGCCTCGCCGGTCCACAGCACGAACGCCAGGTGCCGCCGCGAAAGCCGGTAGCCGAGGCCGATCGAGGCCTGGTCGACGTCTACCTCGGTGCCGGTGAGCAGGGCGTGCACCAGTTCGGTCCTGGTGTTGATCGCATCGCGCAGCACCCGTTCCCGTTCGGCCATGAAGGTGCCGGTGAGTGCCTCCACCGACAGCCCGAGCCAGGTGGTGGATCGTTCGAACACCCGCAGCAGCACTGCCCGTTCGATCTCCGGCGGCACCTGGCCCTGCGCGACGGTCTCGGTCATCACGGCGAGCACCTCGGCCATACCGGTGCGGTAGGCCCGCAGCAGCACTCGCACGTCGAGGCCGCGCCGGGCGATGGTTCTGGCCAGCGCGTGCGCCTCCTCCGGCAGTGCCAGGTCGACGGTGTCGCTGGCCAGTCCGCTGAGCACCACCCTGGCGTGCGCGCGGGTGCTGGCCGCCAGGTCGCGGCGCATGTCGGGGTCGTCGAGCTCGGGGACACCGGCGAGCACGGCCGCGTCGAGCCTCGCGACGATGCCCTCCATCGTCTGCGCGCGCAGCAGGTCGAACACGAAGTCGGCGAACCAGCCGCGCAGCTGTTCCCGGTTTTGTTCTCCAGACACCAAAAGACCCGATTTCGTTGACGTGTACGGCCAAGAATCCGCGCTCTCATTGTGCCAGGCTCATAGATGGTGAACTGATTCACACAACGCAGTGGGGAGCACGAAGTGACCGAACTCGACCAGACCGCCGCGGCCGACGCCAAGGTGATCGCGGTACACAATCCGGCGACCGGTGAACACACCGGCTCGGTGCCGATCGTCGCGCCGGACGAGGTGGCGGCCGCGGTCCGGGAACTGCGCCTCTACCAGCCCGAATGGGAGGCTATCGGGCCGGAGGGCCGCAAGAAGTGGCTGCTGAAGATGCAGGACTGGCTGATCGACAACACCGAACACCTTGCCGCGGTCCTGCAGTCCGAGACCGCCAAGCCGCGCGTCGACGCGCTCATCGACCCGGCCTTCGCCGTCGACCTCCTCGGCTACTACGCGCGCAGGGCGGGCAAGTTCCTCGCCGACGAGCATCCCTCCCCGCACAGCCCGCTCGCGCGGGTGAAGTCGCTGACCGTCGCCTACCGCCCGTACCCCGTGGTCGGCGTGATCACGCCGTGGAACTTCCCGCTCGCCATGCCCGCGATCGACGTGTTTCCCGCGCTGGCCGCCGGCGCGGCGGTGATTCTCAAGCCGTCGGAGGTGACGCCGCTGTCGGCGGTCGAGCTGGCCCGCGGCTGGGCCGAGATCGGCGCGCCGCCGGTGTTCAAGGTGGTCACCGGTGCCGGCGCGACGGGCGCGGCCGTCGTCGAGAACGCCGACTACATCCAGTTCACCGGCTCCACCGCGACCGGCCGCAAGATCGCCGCCGCCTGCGCGGAGCGGATGGTGCCCTACAGCCTCGAGCTCGGCGGCAAGGACCCGGCGATCGTGCTGGCCGACGCCGATATCGACCGCGCCGCCCACGGCATCGCCTTCGGCGGCATGTTCAACGCCGGACAGGTCTGCATCTCGGTGGAGCGGGTCTACGTCGAGGAGCCGGTCTACGACGAGTTCGTCACCAAGCTGACCGCCGCCGTCGCTGCCCTGCGCCAGGGCGAGGACAGGCGGGAATCGAAGAACGACGTGGGCGCGCTGGCCAACGAGAACCAGGTGCGAATCGTGCAGCGCCACGTCGACGAGGCGATCGCGGCAGGCGCGCGGGCGACCACCGGTGGCAAGCGCACCGGCGTCGGCACCTTCTTCGAGCCGACCGTGCTCGTCGACGTCGACCATTCGATGTCGTGTGTCGCCGAGGAGACCTTCGGGCCGACGCTGCCGGTGATGAAGGTGGCCGACGAGGCCGAGGCGATCCGGCTGGCCAACGATTCGATCTACGGCCTGTCGGCGTCGGTGTGGACCGGAGACAAGGCGCGCGGCGAACGCGTGGCCAGGCAGCTGAACACGGGCGCGGTCAACATCAACGACGTGTTCTCCAACCTGTTCAACCCGGCGATGCCGATGGGCGGCTGGGGACTGTCCGGTGTCGGCGCGCGCTGGGGCGGGGCGTCGGGTGTGCGCAAGTACTGCCGCGCGCAGGCGATGACCAAGCCGAAGATCCCGACCATGAGCAAAGAGCTGTTCTGGTACCCGTACGACATGAACAAGCTCGTCGTCATGGTCAGCGCGATGCGGGTGGCCGGCGCGCGCGGCATCCGCCGGATAGACCTGCCCGCGGTGTGGCGACTCAAGGGCGGCAAATGAGCACGGCGGTCCGCGATCTCGTCGTCGTGATCACCGGCGGCGCCCGCGGCATCGGACTCGCGACGGCCACGCGGCTGCGGGAACTCGGCGCGCGGGTGGCGATCGGCGACATCGACGAGACAGCGGTGAAGGCGGCAGGCGATTTCGCGCTGTCGGGCGCGCTCGACGTCACCGACCCGGTCTCGTTCGAGGCCTTCCTCGACGAGGTCGAGCGCACCGTCGGCCCGATCGATGTCCTGATCAACAACGCGGGCATCATGCCGACCGGCCTGCTGGTCGACGAGCCAGACCGGGTGACCCGCCGGATTCTCGAGATCAACGTCTACGGCGTAATTCTCGGTTCCAAGCTCGGTCTGGCCCGGATGCTGCCGCGCGGGCGCGGGCACGTCATCAACATCGCCTCGCTGGCAGGCGAGACCCACATCCCCGGGCTGGCGACCTACAACGCCAGCAAGCACGCGGTGCTCGGCTTCACCGACACCCTGCGCGAGGAGTATCGCGGGTCGGGCGTGCGGTTCTCGGCGGTGCTACCGACACTGACGAAGACCGAGCTGGGCGCCGGGGTGAAGGGCAACTGGTTGTTGCAGCCTGCCGAACCCGAACAGATCGCCGCGGCGGTCGAGGGGTTGATCGGATCCCCGCGCTCGAAGGTGCGGGTGTCGGCGTTCGCGGGCTACCTGTCCCGGTTCGTGAACCTGCTGCCCGAGGCCGTCGGTGACGGTCTCGGGCGGGCGCTGGGGTCGGGCACGGCCTTCCTCGGTGATGTCGACAGTTCGGCACGACGCGCCTACGAGGAACGCGCCCGCGACAGCTGAACGTCCGGAATCCGGCCGCGCGCGCACGGCTCGCCGCGGCCGGAATCCACACACCGAAACCTGTTTGTGACGAAACTCACTGTGTCGCAGGGTTTCCGGCACGGACCGTGGTCAACGGTCTGTTTCATCGCCCGGCCGCGTCACCGCGGCGCACGCCACATCGCGCCGAATCGTGTGAATCCGGACGCATTTCCGCTGGTCAATCGCCCAGCAGGCACCCATCCTCCGCTCGGCGCCCGGCGATCGCACACAAATGACGCCTCAATGGTGCAGCGCACCATGTCAGGCCATATGCTGTGCATTACCAACCTGGTGACTGTTTTGATCCACTTCCGCGAACTTCCTTGCCCGTTTTGGCTGGATTTTCCCGACCGATTCTGATAGCAAGGTGCTATGGACCCGCATTTGCGCGATCTGCGGTATTTCGTCGCCGTCGCTGAGGAACTGCACTTCACCAACGCCGCCCAGCGGTTGCATATCGCTCAGCCGACGTTGTCACGCCAGATCCGCCAGCTCGAACGCCAGCTCGACGTGGTCCTGTTCGACCGCAACCAGCGCAGTGTCGCCCTCACCGTCGCCGGTAAGGAACTGCTCGAAGGCGCACGCAAGATCCTGGAGCTGTGGGAGGTGACCAACGTCTCCCTGCAGGAAGCGGGCGAAGTGCTGCGCGTCGGTATCCAGTCCGCGCTCGGCCGCGGCCTGCTCAACGACCTGGAGAGCGCCAGCGGCCACCGCCTCGCCCTGCACGCCGCCTCCTGGAACGACCCGTCCAGTGGCCTGGCGGGCCGTCAGGCCGACCTGGCCCTGGTGTGGCTGCCGCTGCCCGACCCCAACCGCTACCGCTGGCAGGTGCTGCGCACCGAGCCGCGCTGGGTGCTGCTGCCCGAGACCCACCCGCTCGCCGAGCAGGAGACGATCGAGTTCGCCGATCTGCTCGACGAGCCGTTCATCGCCCTGCCGACCGAGGCTGGCGCGGTCCGCGACTTCTGGCTCGGCAACGACGCCCGCGGCGGCCGCGCCGCCAAGATCGGCGCCGAGGCCGCTACCCCCGAGGACAAGCTCGAGGCCGTGAGCCTCGGCCTCGGCGTGTGCCTGCTGGCCGAGAACAACGTGCCGATGTACCGCTGGCCCGGCCTGACCGCGCGCCCGGTCGCCGGTCTCACCCCGTGTGAGCTGGCGGTGGCGTGGCGGGCCGACGACACCCGCCCGACCATCCTGGAATTCGCCGGTCGCGCCGTCGACGGTGGTTTCTCCGAGCCGCAGCAGGTGCAGACCCCGATCGCGGTCTAGTTCGTCAGCTCCAGTTGGGCGGCGAGGCCGAGCAAGGTGGCCTCGCTGCCCGGCGGACCGGCCAGTTGCGCCGCGAGCGGGGTGTGCGCCTCGGGATGGGTGCCCATCGGCACCGACGCGGCGGGCCAGCCGACCAGATTCCAGATGCCGGTGAACGGCGCGTAGCGCGCCGAGACGAGCACATTCGCGGTCCAGCCGCGCCCGCTCCACTGTTTGGCCTTGGGCGGCGGCGCCGCGAGCGTCGGCGTGATCACCACGTCGAAGTTCTCGAAGAAGTCGACCAGTCCGGCCTCGATCCGGTCGACCTGGTTCGGCCGCACCAAACGCAGCCGCCGGATCAGCCTGCCGAGCGCGAGGTGCCGTTTGGTGCGGCGTTGCAGCAGCTCAGGGTGCGGTAGCGCCGCGGCGTCGGCCAGGCCCGCGCTGGGCCAGCGCAGTGCCATCGCCAGCGCGGTGTCGCCGTAGGGCAGTTCGACCGGCTCGACCAGGTGCCCGGCCGCCGCCGCCCGCGCACCCGCGGTGCGCGCTGCCGCCGTCCAGTGCCGATCCATCCGGACCAGTCGCGACGGCGGAGCCACGGCGAGTCCGATGCGTAGTCGCTGCGGTGCGCGTAGCTCGGCCAGATCGGATCGGCCTGCCAGCACCGACAGCGCCAGCGCCGCGTCCGACACCGTCGTCGCGAGCACGCCGTTCTCGGCCATGCCCGCCCAGGAATCGGCGCCGATCTCCGCGGGCACCACCTGACGACCGGGCTTGATCCCGAAGACGCCGCAGGCAGCGGCGGGCACCCGGATCGAGCCGAGCCCGTCGTTGCCGTGCGCGATCGGCACCAGCCCGGCGGCCACCGCTGCGGCCGCGCCACCCGAGGAGCCGCCGGAAGTCCGGCCGACATCGCGCGGATTGCGGGTGACGGTCCCGTCTTCGTCGGTCGTCGCCCACAGGCCGAGTTCGGGCATCGCCGTCACCCCGACGACGATCGCGCCCGCGGCCCGCAACCTGGCCACCACCGGATGATCGGCGGGCTCCGGCTCTGCCGAACTGGCCGCCGACCCCGCGTGCAGCGGAACCCCGGCGACCGCGATGTTCTGCTTCACCGCCACCGGCACCCCTGCCAGCGGCAGCTCGTCCAGATCGTCGCGGGCGGCCAGCTCCAGCGCCTCGGCGCGGGCCTGCTCGGCGCGCACGACGGTGAACGCGTTGATCTTGCGATTTTCCGAGGAGATCCTGGTCAGTGCCTCGGTCACCACGTCGAGGGGCGTGATGGTGCCCGCGCGTACCCGGGCGGCCAGCGCCGCCGCCGGGCCGCCGATGGGGTATTCGTCGGCGGGTGGGTGGGAAGCGTCCATCGCCACCTCAGCGTCCGTCACGCCGTCGTCGTCGACGGACTCCCATGCTACCGCTGTGAGGTCATCGTGCATGTGCGGATTCGCCCCCGTCGCATGGTCTCGAAATTCGGGTGATCTGCTCTCGAGGCGCAAGTTATCATTCGGGTACGGCTCGGAGGCCGATGGTGTCGGGTGTGGCGGAATGAATTTCGCTCCGATCCGCGCGAACCTTAGGTCGGTTGATGATCGATAAGACCGGAAGCGACGAACTGCCCGACGCGAGCGCCGGACGGTCGACGAACGGGCGCGGCGACATGGTCGACGCGTTCACCCAGGCGTGGGGTTCCACGGCCGGGCAGCCGCCCGATATGGCCGAATTCCTCCCCGACGCGCGGACCCTGCGCAGGCAGGCGCTGCACGAACTGATCCGCATCGATCTGCGCAATCGCTGGCTGCACCACACCGGCGCCGACGTCACCCGCAAGCGCCTGGCCAACTACTGCGCCGAGTTCCCCGAACTCGATCCGGCGACGCTGCCCGCCGGGCTGGTATTCGAGGAGTTCGTGATCCGCAGGCACAGCGGTGAACGCGTCGACCCACGCGACTGCCTGCGCGAATACCCGGATCAGGCGCCGAGCCTGCGCGCGCTGCTCAACGCCGACGAGCTCGAGCAGAGCACCCATCGCACCGACGACCCCGATCCGACGGTGAACCAACCGCCCGACCCCACTCGTACTACCCAGGTGACCACGCCCGAGCTCGACTTCACCGCGACAGCGACCGCGGCGGCGACCGCGACCTCGGCGGCCACCGCCGCCGCGTCGTCGCCGGGCGCGTTCGAGCCGCTGGACCGGATCGAGATCGGCCAGCGCATCGGCGATTTCGAGCTGCTGACCGGGCTCGGCACCGGCGCGTTCGCGCGGGTCTTCCTGGCCAGGCAGACCTCGATGCAGCGCCTGGTCGCGGTGAAGATCTCCGCCGACCGCGGCACCGAACCGCAGACCCTGGCCCAGCTCGACCACGACTACATCGTGCGGGTCTTCGATCAGCAACTGCTCGACACCGACGACACCGCGCCGTCGGGCGCCCGCCGCCTGCGCCTGCTCTACATGCAGTTCCTGCCCGGCGGCACCCTGCTCGGACTTCTGCGCTGGGTGCGCGCGACCCCGCCCGGGGAACGCAGCGGCCAGCTGCTGCTCGACGCGGTGGACGCGGCCATGGAGGAGAAGGGCGAGATCCGCCCGACCGATTCGAGCGTGCGCGCCGAGCTGGCCGAGCTGACCTGGCCGGAGACCGTCGCGTGGCTGGGCAGGCGGCTCGCCGAGGCACTCGACTACGCGGCCGCGCACGGCGTGCTGCATCGCGACGTGAAACCGGCCAACGTCCTGCTGACCGCGGAGGGCGTGCCCAAGCTGGCCGACTTCAACATCAGCTTCAGCCGCACCGTCGCCGGGACCAGCCCGGTCGCGTATTTCGGCGGCTCGCTGTCGTACATGTCGCCCGAGCAGCTCGAGGCCTGCCATCCCGGGCTCGGCCGCAACGCCGCCGACCTCGACACCCGCGCCGACATCTATTCGCTCGGCGTCGTCCTGTGGGAGCTGCTGACCGGCGCGAAGCCGTTCGACGACAGCACCGCCGAGGCCGCGGGCCGCGGCGACGAGACCACCCTCGAGGCGATGCTGGAACGGCGCACCAGCGGCGTCGACCCCGCCGCCCTCGACCGGGTGCCAGAGGACTGTCCCGCAGCCCTTCGCCGTGTTCTGCTGACATGTCTCGAGCCGGAGCGTGACCGGCGCTGGTCGACCGGTTCGGTGTTGGCCAAGCAGTTCGGCTTGTGTCTCGACAAGCGAGCGAGGGAACTCGTTGATCCGGCGCCCGGCAGTTGGCGGCTCCGTCTGCGGCCTTGGATCTTTCCCATCGCGTTCCTTGCGATCGGTGTCCCGAACATCCTCGCAGCCCTGTTCAACATCCAACACAACCAGCACTTGATCGTCGACCGGCTCAGTGCGGACGCACGGCCGACGTTCCTGATCACCACAAGTGTGATCAACGGAATCTTCTTCCCTTTGGGAACGGTCGCCATCGTATACATTTCCCGCTACGTGTTCTCGGTACCGCGAGGACTTCGGCGGGGCCAGAGGTACGATCCGGACATTTTGAGGCGAACCAGATCGGACACACTGCTGTTCGGTGACCGAGCGGTGGCGGTCGCATTCATGTTGTGGATGGTCGCTGGGCTCGCTTTCCCGATCGCCCTGCAGTTCTCGACCGGTGGAGTCACAGCCCGAGCTGTGCTGCACTTCCTCGCGTCACTCGCGGTGTGCGGTGCGATCGCGGCGGCGTACCCGTTCTTCCTCGTAACCTTCTACATGGTCCGGTGCGTCTATCCGATCTTCCTGCGTCACGGTGAGATCAGTGCTACAGACCGCGCCAAACTGCACGGATTGGATCGGCGCTGCAACGGATACCTCGCGGTCGCCGCGTCGGTGCCGCTGCTCGCCGTGGCCGGTGTCACATTCTTGCAACCGGGGGACATTCCGTCGGTCATCGTCACTGTCCGCATAATGTGCATCGGCGCGATCATCGCGTTTGTCGGCTTCTTCTTCCTGTTCCGCGCGTTGGAAGCCGATTTGCAGGCGCTCGAACGCGTCGTCGCGCCGCTTGGCTCGCAGGATCGAGAACCACGCTCGGACGCGGCACCGGATGTGTCCGCACGGGAATGATCGACTCGCCAACCCCATGACGACCCGGTAGCCTCGCGGTGCACTATGTGAGGGGGGCATACATGGCTGACCAGGCATGCGATCAGACCGAAACATTCGAGCTTTCACCTACTCAGCTCGGCCTGTGGTACGCGCAGCATATGGATCCGCTCGTGCCGATCAACATCGCCAAGTACATCGAAATTCGTGGCGAGATCGACATGGCGATCCTGACCGAGGCGATCGGTATCGCCGGCGAGGAGCTGAGCGTCGGGCGCGTGCGAATGGTCATCACGGGTGGCGAACCGAGACAGTTCATCGATCCTGCGATCGAGTTCGTTCCGGCCCTGATGGACCTGCGCGACTCTTCCGACCCGAAGTCCGAGGCCATGGCATGGATGCGCACGGACTACACCGCTCCGGTCGATCTACTGGATCCGCCATTGCTGCGGATGACCGTCCTGCGGCTGGCCGACGACCACTGGTTCTGGTACCTGTGCGCCCACCACATTGTGCTGGACGGATTCGGCGCGATGATCGGCATTCAACGAATTGCCCAGCTCTATACGGATCTCGCTGCTGGACTGAGTAGCCCTTCCCTCAACAGCTCCCTGCGCAACGTGAGCGATTCCGAGATCGACTACATGGCGAGCCCACGCTACGAACGTGACCGCCAGTACTGGGTCGAACGAATGAAGGGCTTGAAGCAACGGTCCTCGCTCGCTCGGCGCTCGGCGGCACCCGCCGTCGAGAACACCCTGACCCAGGCTGTGCTGTCGGCCGACCAACGTGACCTTCTGTTCGACGCAACCCGCCGACTCGGCTCCACTCCGGCCATCGTGGTCATCGCAGCGTTCGCTACCTACCTGGCCGGCTGGCTCGACACCGACGAGGTGACGTTGAGTCTGCCGGTGGCCGCACGGCTCACTGCCGCTACACGCCGTGCGTGCGGCAGCACATCCAACGTCGTTCCCTTGCGATTGCGACTAGGCGAGGAGACCACCTGCGCCGAATTCTTGCGCATGGTTCAGGTCGAAGTTTCCGGGGCGCTGCGGCATCAAAGGTACTGGCACAACAACATTCGGCGCGATGCGGTCGGCGAGACGGATGGGCTGACCGACGACGGCACCACGGAGTTCTTCGGACCCTGGGTGAACATCATGGCCTTCAACGACAAGGTCACGCTCGGCCGAGCACAAGGCCAGGTCCACGTCCTGACTACCGGCGCGATCGAAGACCTTGCCCTCAACTTCGTCCAGGCGCCAGACAGCTGCCAACTCGACTTCGAGACGAATCCGGACCTCTATTCCACCTCAACCGCGCAGGACCATCACCGGCGGTTCCTCGGCTTCCTGCATCGATTCCTCGCCGCGGAGCCAACGGCCCTCTTGCGCACGCTCCGCCTCACCACCACGGACGAGTGCACACGCATCCGGAATGCCGGAGCTGGTCCCGAGTGCACCGAACACGACACCAACCTTCCCGATCTACTCAATTCCTCGCTCCTCGGCGCGGCTACGCGGGTCGTGCTGGAATCCGATGACGCGGCATTGAGCGGAGCCGAGTTCGCCGCGCGGGTCAACCAGCTGGCCCGCTACTTGATCGAGCAGGGCGTTGGCCCGGACACTGTTGTTGCCCTTCACCTGCGGCGATCCATCGATCTCGTCATCGCCATGCACGCCGTGGTGCACGCGGGTGGCGCATTCCTCCCGATCGACCCGGGCAATCCGGCAGCACACAACGCGACGGTCCTCGCGGGCTCAGGCGCTCACCTCGTGCTCACGCTGTCGGGCGATCGTCAGCGTCTGCCCCAGACGACCATGATCGGCGCCCTCGACAGGCTGGATCTGTCACCGTACCCCGACACACAGGTGACACAGGCAGACCGGCTCAGTCCACTTCGATCAGACAATCTGGCATATGTCCTCTACACGTCCGGCTCTACCGGGAAACCCAAGGGAGTCGCGGTCAGCCAGCGCGCTCTCGTCAACCAGCTGGAATGGATGCTGGATGAGTACCGGATCGATTCCGGCGACGTGTACCTGCAGAAGACCGCGAGCACGTTCGATGTTTCGCTCTGGGGCTATTTCCTCCCGGCATTGGCCGGAGCCCGCCTTCTGCTCGCCGACCATGACAGATATCTCGATCCCGCCTATCTCGCAGCTCTGGTCCAACAGCACCGGGTAACCGTGACGGACTTCGCCCCTACACTGCTCGCGCCGTTCGTCAGCCGTGCCAGTCGCGATCAGTGTGTAACCCTGCGAACGGTTTTCGTGATAGGCGAGGCGCTTCCGCCCGAGACCGCAGCCGGATTCCACGCGATCTCCACCGCAGGCCTGCACAACCTCTACGGGCCGACAGAAGCCGCCATCTCCGTCACCCATCACCGCACAACGCCCGATGACATACCCACGGTTCCGATCGGCGTTCCGGAACGGAACGTCGTGGTTCGGGTACTCGATTCGAAGCTTCGACCGGTGCCGATCGGCGCGACCGGCGAACTCTACATCTGCGGGATCCAGCTGGCACGTGGCTATCTCGGTCGCGCCGACCTCACCGCAGGGCGGTTTGTCGCCGACCCCTTCCAGGCCGGCCTGCGCATGTACCGAACCGGCGATCTCGCCCTGTGGACATCCGATAGCCGGCTGGAATATCTAGGGCGCACCGACTCACAGGTCAAGTTCCGCGGCCAGCGGATCGAACTCGGCGAGATCGAGTCCCGGCTGTTGACCACAGATTCGGTCGCGCAGGCCGTTGTTTTGGTCAGCGCGGCAGCTGGTCCACAACAGCTGGTCGCGTTCGTCGTACCGGAAGCAGGGAAGGCACCGGTTCCCGACCAACTTCGGGCCGAGCTGTTCGCGACATTGCCCGCAGCTATGGTCCCGGGGATCGTCGCCGTGCTACCCGCTATGCCGACAACACCGAGCGGCAAGGTCGACCGCCGGGCGTTGGAGTCCCGAATCCCAGCACTGCAGGCCACCGGTCAGAGGCCACAGACACCGACGGAAATGCTGATCGCACGGACCTTCGCCGCGGCGCTCGGAATCGACGAGGTTGGGCGCGACCAGGACTTCTACACGCTGGGTGGAAATTCCCTGCTCGCCTTCCAGGTACGCACTGTCCTGATGGCGGAGACCGGCCTGGAGCTACCGCTTCGCGACTTCTTCCGAACGCCGAGTGTCGCGAGCCTCGCCGCCCTCATCGACGGTCGGTCGACAGCAACAATCGCGCCCCTGGTCGAAGCCGATCTCCGACTGCCCGAGACGTTCCCGGCCATTGCGAATCTCGGCGACTCCCCCGATAACTCCGTCCTGCTGACCGGCTCCACCGGCTTCCTCGGCACGTACATCCTGAACGAGCTGATCGAGTACACCGACCGGACGATCTGGTGTCTCGTCCGCGCGAGCTCCCACGACGAGGCCGCGGCACGAGTCACCGACTCCCTGCTGAGATTCGGGCTGTGGAGTCCACGCATCCGCGACAGGATCGTGGCCCTGCCTGCCGATCTCGCGGCACCTGGACTCGGCCTGGAACCCGAGGTGTTCGACACCTTGTGCACGCGCATCAGCACGATCATCCATTGCGGCGCGCAGGTCAGCCACCTGGACGAATACGAACGCGTGCGCGCCGCCAACGTGGACAGCACCAGAGAGCTGATCCGGATGGCCGCCACAGGTTGCCACACGTCACTGCACTACATCTCGACCACGTCGATGTTCTCGGGAGCGGGGAATCCGCCGGGGGCGCAGATCCTGGAAAGGGACCGACCCGAATTCTCGGACGTGGAGTATTCCGGCTACGTCACGTCCAAATGGGTGGCGGAGTCACTGATCGAATCCGCATCTGCCCGCGGTGTGCCCACCGCCACCTACCGGGTCAGCTTGATCGCCGGCCACACGCAGACCGGTGCCGGTGCGACCCACGGTTTTTGGAGCATGGTCCGTGCGATCGCGGCGCTCGGCATCGCGCCCGATGGCGTCGAGACAAGTATCGAGTTGGTACCGGTTGATTACGTGGCGCGCGCCATCACGCGAATCGCGACGACTACGCATCCGGATGGACAGACGTTCCATATCGTCAACAACCGGCATGTGCCGGTCCGCACGATCTTGGACTTGCTACGCTCCCGCGGTCATCGGATCTCCGAAGTGAGCGCCGAAGAGTTCCGGGAGCGTTTGCAGACCGAGGCCGGCATACGCGCCTCAGCAGGAGACTATTCGCTGGCAGGTGCCGCGCTCCTGAGCGAGTCCGGGGAGTGGGCGGCACGCCGGGATGTCACGTTCGATGACAGCAGCACCCGGAAAGCACTCGCCGTCACCGGTATCGACGGGCCAACGGTCGACTCCACAGTCCTCGACCGGTACCTCGACTACTTCCAGATCACGGGCTATATCCCGAATTACTCAGCACCCGAAGAGGTTCCGATCTTGGTTGCCGCGCACCCCCAGGAGCTGTGAGTCGCATGGACCTGTCACTGTTCTTCTTCGCCAGCAACTCAGCGGACGCGCGAGCGAACTACGCGTTGCTGATCGATGCCGTGAAGTTCGCCGATGCCAACGGATTCGCCGCGGTGTGGACTCCGGAGCGTCACTTCCACTCGTTCGGTGGCGCGTACCCCAATCCGGCCGTTACCAGCGCCGCATTGGCCACGATCACCGACAACATCAAGATCCGGGCGGGAAGCGTTGTCGCTCCGCTGCACGATCCACTGCGCATCGCGGAGGAATGGGCTGTCGTCGACAATCTCTCCGACGGTCGAGCCGGGGTCGCCTTCGCATCCGGCTGGCACACAGACGACTTCGTTTTCCAGCCCGATAGATATGAGGACCGCCGAAAGACCACGATGTCGACCATCGAGTCGATCCGCGCCTTGTGGCAGGGCGACAGCATGGCCCGTACAGGCGGCGGTGGGGTGCCGACCTCGGTGTCGCTGGCGCCCCGACCCGTCCAACCCGAACTACCGATGTGGCTCACTTCTGCCGGAAGTCCCGAAACCTTTCGGGCCGCGGGCAATATGGGACTCGGCCTGCTCACTCATCTACTCGGTCAGACGACGAGCGCACTGGCGGAACGAATCGCCGAATATCGAAGCGCCTACTCGGCCGCGAACCCTGACGACGCCGCCTCCCATGTCGCGGTGATGGCGCACACGTTCATCGATCGAGACGGCGATCGTGCACGCGCCCTCGTCCGCGAGCCCTTCGCGAAATATCTCACCGAATCCTTCGATCTCGTCAGCCGGCTGAAGGCCGGGGACGCCGCCTCGGCTGCTGATATGACCGCCGAAGATGTCGGACTGCTCGTAGACCGTGCGGTCGACCGGTATCTGACCACCAGCGGAGTGTTCGGCTCTCCACGAGACGCGATGCGGATGATCGACAGCCTGCGCGCGATAGGTGTCGACGAGTTGGCTTGTCTGGTCGACTTCGGGCTGCCACACGACACCGTCATGCGAGGACTCGAATACCTGGCCTCGCTGGGTCGGTTGATCCGGTAGTGGCCACCCGATACGCACCTGGTGACGACACCCGGCCGGACAGCATGCCGACTGTCGTCGTGATCGGCGCCGGCTTCGGCGGGATCTCGACCGCGCTCGAGCTGCAGCGACGTGGGTTCACCCGAATCATCGTGTTGGAACGCGCAAGCGGCCCAGGCGGGGTCTGGCTGGCGAATCAGTATCCGGGCGCTCGCTGCGACAACCCTTCTGCGCTCTACTCGCTGGCGCGACATCGCTTCGCTTGGAGCGGGCGATACGGCGACCGTTCCGAGATCGAGCGGTACCTCGCCGATGTGGTCAGCGACGCCGGGCTCGGCGACTGCGTCAGGTACGGGCGGACCGTGATCTCAGCACGGTTCCGCAGCGAAAGCTCCGACTGGGAAGTCCGGACGGCGGAGGGTGAGCGGTTTCACGCCGACTACCTCATCTCGGCCGTCGGTCAGCTCGCCGAGCCTCAGCTGCCGAACCTGGCAGGCCGCGAACAATTTCACGGTGTGCAGTTTCACTCGGCCCGATGGCCCGGTTCACTCGACGTCAGCGGCCTCCGTGTCGGTGTGGTCGGTACAGGTGCCAGTGCCGCACAGGTTGTGCCGTGGCTACAGCGTCACGCCGCCTCGGTCTCGGTGTTCCAGCGCAATGCCGCTTGGGTGTTACCCAAGACCGATGTTCGATACTCCCGACGCCGAGCTCGGCTGATGGCGTGGTCGCCGGTGCGCGCGGTAGAACGAGCGATCGTCTACACACTGTGCGAACTGCTCATATTGGCTGTCACGTCTTCTTCGGCGGGCAGCCGCCGGGTGACTCGGATGGCGCGCGATCATCTTCGCCGTCACATCTCCGACCCCATCCTGCGCCGGAAGCTGACGCCTGACTATCCCGTCGGCGGAAAACGATGCGTCTTCTCTGACGAGTTCTACGCGGCCATGGCCGCTCCGAACTGCACCGTTGTCACCGACCGCGTCGACGCCGTCAACAGCTCAGGCATCATGACAGAAGTCGGCGAGCAGGTGGACCTGGACGCGATCGTCTACTGCACCGGCTTCTCCGCGACCGAATTTCTCGCCACCGTCGAGGTGCATGGCCGAGACGGCAAGTCTCTGGCCGACCACTGGGCGCCATGCTCCAGGGCGTATCTCGGTGTCACCACGTCCGGCTTTCCGAATCTGTTCTTCGTGGCCGGCCCGAACACCAACCTCACCTTCGGCTCGGTGGTGTTCATGCTGGAACGTCAAGCGCGGTACATCGGAGCACTGTTGTCGTTCGCGTCGCGAGACGGTAGAGCTCTCGTCGAAGTCCGCCCCGAAGCCGAGCAAGCCTTCCACGACTGGCTTCGGGCTCGTCTCGACACATCGGTCTGGTCCCGGGTCAGCAGCCCTTACCGGGACCGGCACGGGAACGTGTCGTCTTTGTGGCCTCGCACCATGTCGCGGTACTGGTGGCTGACCAGGCGACCGCGGCTCGAGGATTTCCAGATAGCGCCCGGCCGAACCACGGATCGGGTCGTCAGCTGACCCGATGAACCCCCCGGCCGCCCGCGGCCGTACCCCCGTTGTGAGCTCGACACGCACCACCGAGGTGACCAGGCCCGCGCTCGACCGCACCGCCGCCGCGCACCCGACCGATCGCCGTGGTCTCGACCGGATCGAGGTCGGCACGCGAATCGGTGATTTCGAGCTGCTCACCGAGCTCGGCTCCGGCGCGTTCGCCCGCGTCTTCCTGGCGCGGCAGCGGGCGATGCAGCGCCTGGTCGCGATCAAGATCTCCGCCGACAGCGGCAGCGAGCCACAGACTCTGGCTCAGCTCGACCACGACTACATCGTGCGCGTGTTCGACCAGCAGGTGCTCGACACCCCAGCCGACGGCTCGCCCCGGCTGCGGATGCTGTACATGCAGTTCCTGCCCGGCGGGACACTGCTCGACGTGCTGCGCTGGGTCCGCGCGACGCCGCCCGAAGAGCGCACCAGCAACCTGCTGCTCGACGCCGTCGACGCTGCCATGAAGGAGAAGGGCGAGATCCGCCCGACGGACTCGGCGATGCGCGCCGAGATCGCCGGCCTGAGCTGGCCGGAGACCGTTGCGTGGCTGGGTGCCAGGCTGGGTGCCGCGTTGCAGCACGCGGCCGGTCACGGCGTGCTGCACCGCGATGTGAAGCCGGCCAACGTCCTGCTCACCGCCGAGGGCGTGCCCAAGCTCGCCGACTTCAACATCAGCTTCAACCCTTCGGCGGGCACCAGTCCGGTGTCGTACTTCGGCGGCTCATTGGCGTACATGTCCCCGGAGCAGCTCGAAGCATGCCATCAGGGTCGCGATCGCAGCGCCGCCGACCTCGACACCCGTGCCGATATCTACTCACTCGGCGTCCTGCTGTGGGAGCTGCTGACCGGCGCGAAACCGTTCGACGACACCACCGTGCCCGACGACGATCTGCACCCCGAGCGCGCACTGGACGCGGCGCTTGCCCGCCGCAACGCGGGCGTGGATGTCGGCCAGGTGCCCGCCGACTGCCCGGCCGCCCTGCAACGGATACTGCTGACGTGCCTGGCCGCCGACCGCGCCGACCGCTGGTCCGACGGCGCGATGCTGGCCGCGCAATTGGACCTGTGCCTGGACTCCCACGCCCGCGACCTCACCGACCCGCCACCGGACAGCTGGCGAATCCGGTTGCAGCCGTACGTGTTCGCGCTGCTGGCGCTGTCGATCGCGATCCCGAACGTGCTGGCCGCCTATTACCAGCGTCAGCTGAACACGACCCTGATCCACAGCCGACTCGACCCGGACACCCGCGCCACCCAGCGCGCCGTCGCCGACATCACCAACCTGATCTTCTTCTCCGCGGGCGGGGCGACCCTGATCTTCCTCGGCAGAAGACTGCTGACCATTCCACACCAGTTACGCACCGGTCGGCGCTGCGATCCGGAGACCCTCGACCGGGCCCGCCAGGACTGTCTGCGATTCGGCAACCGGGCCGTCGCGGTGGTGTTCGTGCTGTGGATGGCGGCCGGGGTGATCTACGCGGTCACCATCGGGTTGGCCGACCACGATCTGCCCGCGCGCACGGCACTGCACCTGCTGCTGGTGTCGGCGATCTGCGCCGCCATCGCGATGACGTACCCGTACTTCCTGATCACGGTGTACCTGGTGCGCTGCGTCTATCCGATGTTCCTGCACCACGGCCAGGATTTCCGCAGCGACGGCAAGTCGCTGACCGTCCTGGCCACCCGGTGCCGCCGATACCTGGTTGTCGCGGCGTCCATCCCGCTGCTCGTCGTCGCCAGCGCGACGTTTCTGCCGGTCGCGGACCTGCTGACGACGCTCACCCCGCTCCGCACGATCTGCGTGGGCGGGATGATCGGTTTCGTCTTCTCCTACATCCTGTTCCGGATCATCGAATCCGATATCCGGGCACTACTGCGCGTGACCGGATCGCGGACACCGGGTCAGGAGTAGACCTTCGGATCGAGGGTGCCGATGTAGGGCAGGTCGCGGTAGCGCTCGGCGTAGTCGAGGCCGTAGCCGACGACGAATTCGTTCGGGATGTCGAAGCCGACGTGCGCGACCTCGACGGGGGTGCGCAGCGCGTCGGGCTTGCGCAGCAGGGTGACCACTTCCAGCGAGGCCGGGTTGCGGGTGGCCAGGTTGCGCAGCAGCCAGGACAGGGTCAGACCGGAGTCGATGATGTCCTCGACGATCAGCACATTGCGGCCGGCGATGTCCTTGTCCAGGTCCTTCATGATGCGCACGACACCGGAGGACGAGGTGGACGAGCCGTAGGACGACACAGCCATGAACTCGAGCTGGGTCGGGATCGGCAGCGCCCTGGCGAAGTCGGTCATGAAGAAGATCGCGCCCTTGAGGACACCGATCAGCAGGAGGTCGCCTTCGGGCGCGTCGGGCGGGTACCGCTTGGCGACGAGCTCGGCCAGCTCTTCGATCTTGGCCTTGATCTGGTCTTCGGTGATCAGCACCGATGCGATGTCGTCTCCGTACACGGAAGTGGGTGTCCCTTCGGTGGTCATGTGGCATCGTTTCGCGGCTGCACGCGTACCGTCAGCGTGCCATGCTCGCGCGCCACGACCAACCTGTGGTCCCTCCCACCGCCCGCGACCGCGACGCCGCCCTGCCCGCGCCAGTTGCTCACGAGCTCGTCGATCGCTTGTAAATGGGCGTTCAGCAAGCCGCTCACGCCCTGTTCGGCGAGCCAGGCCCTGATCGTCCTGCGCCGCAGGGCCGGGGCCGCAGTGGCCAGAATCTCGACCGACAGTGCTGGTCGATCATTGTCGCCGGGGCCACTGCCGCCCGCGCTCGCCGCACCCAGCAGGTCGGCGGTGAGCCCGTCGAGCACCTCGCCATCGGCGCGAAGTTGATCCGCCGTCCGCGCCAGCGCCTGCGCCACACCGCCCCCGAGCACGTCCTCGAGCAGCGGCAGCACTTCGGTCCGCACCCGCACCCTGGTGTACGCGGGATCGAGGTTGTGCGGGTCGTCCCACGGTTCGATACCGAGATCGGCACACATCCGCACGGTCTCCGCCCGCCGGACACCGAGCAACGGCCGCCCCCACGGCGGATTCCACGCCGACATCCCCTGAATAGACCGCCCACCCGACCCACGCGCCAGCCCGAGCAACACGGTCTCGGCCTGATCGTCGAGGGTGTGCCCGAGCAACACCGGCCTACCCGCCCGCACAGATTCCAGCGCCGCATACCTGGCCACCCGAGCCGCCGCCTCGACCCCACCGTCCCGCCCGACCTCAACCGGCAGCACCTGAGCTTCCACGCACCCCAATCCGCGCGCCTGCTCAGCGGCCCGCGCGGCCACCTCCCCCGATCCGTCCTGCAACCGGTGATCTACGACGACAGCCGTCACGTCCCCCGCCTCGACAACAGCGGCCGCAGCCAACGCCAGCGAATCAGCTCCCCCGGACAACCCGACCACAACCGGCATCCGCCCACCCCGCGCCGCAACCCACTCCCGAACACCGCGCCGCACAGACAGCACAGCCGACGTCTCAGGCAGCCGCACTGTTCCGCCTCTCCGCGAATTCAGGCCAGACCCGCCTGCCACCAGAGTTGCGTCGGCGGCTGACAGTGATCAGATTGGCAAGTTTGCTCGTACCCGGTGAGTTACCCATGTCCTCACGGTGTTGTCAGTTGTTCGGGCGGGCTACAGCACTCTATTGATCCAGCGCTCCGGGTCATCTACCTCGTCGAGCCGGGGCAGAGTCTCCGCGTTGGTCCACACCGTGTTGAACTCCGTGACCCCGACCCGCTCGACCACCGCGTCGACGAACTTCTTCCCCCGCACATACTGCGCGACCTTCGCATCCACCCCGAGCAGCGCACGCAGCAACCGCTGGATCGGATTGGTCGGCTTCTTCCTGCGCTGGTCGAAAGCGGAGCGGATGTCGGCGACGGTCGGCACGACGGCCGGTCCGACGGCGTCCATCACGTGGTCGGCGTGGCCTTCTAGCAGCGTGCCGAGCATGAGCAGCCGGTCGAGGGCCTCACGCTGCGGTGGAGCCTGGGCGGCGCGCAGCAGGCCGACGACCCCGCGGCTGTTGGGGTCGTCGGCGGTGTCACCGTTGCGCCGCGACCGCACCTCGGCGATCAGCCTGCTGAGCATCTCGCTCATCGGTTCCTCGCCGACCTCGCTGAGGATGTCGACATTGGTGCGCATGTAGTCGGACAGCCACGGCGCCGAGGAGAACTGCACCCGGTGGGTCACCTCGTGCAGGCAGACCCACAGCCGGAAATCGGACGGGTCGACGCCGAGCGCCAGCTCGACGCTGAGGATATTGGGCGCCACCAGCAGCAACGTGCCGTCTTCGCCGGTGAACGGGTCGTACTGACCGAGGATCGCGGTGGACAGGAACGCCAGCATGGTCCCGGCTTGCAGCCCGGCGGGCTTCCCGACGAATCTGCCGACCGGGGTGGTGGTGTCGGTGCCGGTGAGCACGGCCATCGAGTCGGCGGCGGCGGCGATCCAGCCCGGCCGGTCGACGATCCTGGCCTCGGGCACCGGCCGGTCGTCGAGCAGTCCGCTGACCTCACGCACCGGCCCTTCGGCCCGCACCGAGGCGGTGGCGAGCTCGGCGACGACCTGTTCGGCGGTCTGCCGCGAGGTGCGCGGCCCGGCGGGCGCCAGCACCGCGCCGGTGCGCGCGGCGAGCCGCCAGTCGACGGCACCGCTGAATCCGGAGGTCGTTCGCCCGGTCTTGTCGTCGGTCATCGCCACCCGCTCTCAGGAGCATCCGCAGTTGCGCAGGGTGCCCGCGACCGCGTCGAGCGCGGGCCTGCTGACCTCCGGCAGTCGGTCGTTGGACATCAGCGCGAAGGTCAGTACCCGTCCGTCACGGTCGAGCACATACCCGACCAACGCGCTCGCGACGCTCAGAGTTCCGGTCTTGGCACGCACCCAGCCCGCGCCCGACCGGTTCTGGGTGACGAAGCGCGGCGCCAGCGTCCCGGTGCCGCCCGCGACCGGCAGGTCGTCCAGCAGCGGCGCGAGAGCCGCTGCGCGCGGATCGTTTTCGGGCCTGGCCTGGGTGCCCGCCACCGTAGAATCACCGCTCGGCTTGGCCGCCGTCGCGATGATCGAGTCGAGCAGCCGCGGCGGCACCCGGTCGTCGACCGAGAGCCCGCTGTTGTCGGCGAGATGCAGCCCGGCGACGTCGAATCCCGCGGTGGTCAGTGCCGCGGTCGTCGCCGCGACCGCCCCGGCGAAGGAGGCTTCGCGCCCGGTCGCCACCGCCAGTTCCCGGCCGATCGTCTCGGCGAGCACATTGTCGGAGTGGATCATCATGTCGTGCAGCCGAACTCGCAGCGGCGCCGATTCCACCTTCGCTATCTCGGCGCCGTTGCGCGCGGCCGGACCGACCCGCACCGCGGCGAGGTCGACACCGAGTTCGGCGGCCAGCGCGCGCCCGGCCTCCAGCGCGGGGGTGGAGGTGCGCGGCGAGTAGTCGGCCGACGGATCGAACCGGCCGCCGTCGAGCATGATCGGCTCGATCGGGGTGATCGAGCCCTCCGGGATGTCGATCGGGTCCCAGCCGGCGGCCATGGTCGGCCCGGTGTAGGCGGAGGTGTCGACGACGATCGCGGTCACCTGCCTGCCGGACGCCTTGACCTGCGCGGCCAGATCCGCGATCCGGGCGCCGTCGGTGTAGTAGCCGCCGTCGGCCCTGGTGGTCAGCGTCGGATCACCGCCGGCGACGAGCACCAGCTCCCCCGGCGCACCGGCGAGCACCCTGGTCGGCACCCGCTGATCGTCGGGCAGCGTGAGCAGCGCGGCGGCGACCAGCATGACCTTGGCCGTCGAGGACGGAATCATCGCCTTGGCGGGATCCTGGCTCCACAGCACCGTCCCGCTGGTCGGATCGGTCACCTGACCGGCGAAACTGCCCAGGTCGGGACTGCCGACCACCGGCGCGAGCGCGGCGGCGATCCCGGCCGCCGTCGGCGCGGGCGCGTCCGACCTGGCCGGCGTCACCTGCGCGGCGGCCGCCTGGCCCCGCGGCGGCTCGGCGACCGTCAGCCCCCCGTGCCGGAATTCCGGTGACCACGGTTTCGCGATCGCCGCGAACCCGCCCGCGATCACCAGCACCGCGACAACCACCGCGGACAGCCAGATCCACAGCGACGATCGCCCGCCCCGCGATCCCGTCCCCTCGGCGTTTCGATCGATCACGACCGTCGGCGCTTCGCTGCCATAGGGCGGATGACCCGTTCCGCGCTGATCCATCAGGCCACCCGGCCGGCCGGAATCTCGAACCTTGACATCAACGCCTCACCGATCCTCGACTGTCTCGCCCGACGCGCTTCGACTGCGCGCTGAGCCGCCTGCCGCACCGGTGTTCCAGCACACCACACTATCCTCGTTGCGCAACGGTTCCCCAGAACGATCTGGCGAGTCGGCAGACCGCACTCGAACGAGCAAGGAGATGGCGTGGAGTTCGACGTCACCATCGAGATCCCCAAGGGTTCTCGGAACAAGTACGAGGTCGATCACGAGAGCGGCCGGGTCAAGCTCGACCGGTACCTGTACACCTCCATGGGCTACCCGGCCGACTACGGCTTCATCGAGAACACCCTCGGCGAGGACGGCGATCCGCTGGACGCGCTGGTGCTGCTGCCCGAGTCGGTGTTCCCCGGCGTCATCGTCGAGGCCCGCCCGGTCGGCGTGTACCGGATGACCGACGAGGCAGGCGGCGACGACAAGGTGCTGTGTGTGCCCGCGGGCGACCCCCGCTGGGATCACATCCAGGACCTGGCCGACGTCTCGGAGTTCGAGCTGTCCGCGATCAAGCACTTCTTCGAGCGCTACAAGGACCTCGAGCCGGGCAAGTTCGTCCAGGGTTCGGAGTGGCTGGACCGCGCCGAGGCCGAGAAGATCATCGACGAGTCCTTCGCCCGCCTGAAGGAATCCGGCCACTGAGCTGACAGTGCACGAAAAACGGGAAGTCCGAACCAGCTTCGGGCTTCCCGTTTTCGTTGCGGTGGATCAGTACCAGATGTAGAGATCCCAGCCGTCCCAGGCTTCGGTGCACTCCCAGTAATAGCCGCCGGTGTAAGGCGACTCGCCGTCGGCACGACAGGCGGTCAGCGTGGCGTAGGTGCCGTAGTACGTGCCGGCCGGGCCGGCGGCGGCATTGCCGGCGGCGACCGTCGACACCCCGGCGACGGTCGCGACAGCCAGCAGTCCGGCGGCGATGGTGGATTTGATGCGCATGTCGTGTGCTCCTCTGTGCTCGTTTCGACGTCTTGAACGGTATGGGCACGCAAACCTCGAAACAGCCACCCCTAGGGGGACTTTCAGCCCCACCATGGGCACTTCACCTTCCCCACCCCGGAATTCGACGACAAAGGCGGCAGCGCGACGTCTCGTCGCACTGCCGCCACTGTCGTTGCGGCTCAGCCGATCAGGCCGGGGGCACTGAGGCCCCTTCGGCGGCCTTCGCGTCACCGGCCGCCTGGATTCCGCCCTGCATCCGCAGCGGAACCTCCTTCCAGAACAGCACAAGGAGCAGCGCGAGCAGCGCCACCGCGGTGCCGACCAGGAACACCGTCGACATCGAGTCGGCGAAACCGACCTGGAACGGCTTGGCCAGTGCCGGATCCAGCTGCTGGATGATCGAGCTGTCCTGCAGCACCGCGCCGGCGGCCGACGTGTCGTGCGCCAGCAGGCCCTTGGCCAGTGCGGCGTCGGCCGGGTTCGCGCTCTGCGCACCGGCGACAACGGCCTGCTGATAGGCGGGATCGGCGGCCGACTGCTGCAGCTGCTCGGTGATGTTCGGGGTGAGCAGCGAGAACAGGATCGACAGGAAGACCGCGGCGCCGAGGGTGCCGCCGATCTGCCGGAAGAAGGTGGCCGACGCGGTGGACACGCCCATGTCCTTGGGCGGCAGCGCGTTCTGCAGCGCCAGCGTCAGCGGCTGCATCAGGTTGCCGAGGCCGAAGCCGGTCAGCGCCATGAAGATCATCGCCAGCCACAGCGGGCTGTCGGCGTCGAGCAGGTGCAGCAGGAAAAGCCCGAGTGTCAGCGTGGCCGCGCCGATCACCGGATACACCCGGTAGCGACCGGTTTTCGAGATCAACCGGCCCGACACGATCGAGCCGATCATCAGCCCGAGCACCATCGGCAGCATCTGCAGCCCCGCCTCGGTGGGGCCCGCGCCCCGCACGACCTGCAGGTACTGCGGCAGCAACAGCATGCCGCCGAACATCGCGGCGCCGACGACGAACGAGATCACCACGCCCAGCGCGAACGTCCCGTTCGAGAAGATGCGCAGCGGGATCAGCGCGGCGTCGCCCATGTACTTCTCGACCGCGACGAAGCCGGCGAGGCCGAGCACGCCGATGACATAACAGAGCACCGATCCGGTACTGCCCCAGCCCCATTCACGCCCCTGCTCGGCGACGATCAGCAGCGGAACCAACCCGACCGCGAGGACGAACGCGCCGGCCAAGTCGATGCGATGGGTGGCGTGCGGCTTGCGCGGCAGGTGCAGCACCCTGGTCACCACGACCAGCGCGAGCAGGCCGAGCGGCACGTTCACCAGGAACACCCAGCGCCAGCCGGTGATGCCGAGAATGGTGTCCTGCCCGGCGAGCAGCCCGCCCAGCACCGGCCCGAGCACGCTCGAAATACCGAACACGGCAAGGAAATAGCCCTGGTAGCGGGCGCGTTCCCGCGGGCCGATGATGTCGCCCATGATGGCCAGCGCCAGCGACATCAACCCGCCCGCGCCCAGCCCCTGGAACGCGCGGAAGGCCGCCAGCTGATACATCGAGGTGGCCAGCGTGCACAGCAGCGACCCGATGATGAACAGCCCGATCGCGGTGAGGAAGAACGGCTTACGGCCGAACATGTCCGAGAGCTTGCCGTAGAGCGGGGTGCTGATCGTGGCGGTGATGAGGTAGGCCGTCGTCGCCCAGGCCTGCAGCGAATAGCCGTGCAGGTCGTCGGCGATGGTGCGGATGGAGGTCGACACGATCGTCTGATCGAGCGAGGCCAGCAGCATGCCGAGCATGAGGCCGGACAGGATGGTCAGGATCTGGCGGTGGGTGAAACCGGCGGGTGATTCCACCGGGGCCGCGGTTGTCGTCACGAATCGTTCTCCATCGCGGTAGCGCTCAGTGCGGGCGGGCGGGTCAGCAGGTTCGGGCGGGCCGCGTCGTAGTCGTCGACGAAGCGCGCCAGCAGCGCGGCGAAGGTCGCGCGGTCGGCGCTGGACCAGTCCTCGGTGACGATGGCGACGGACTCCCGGCGCCGCGACCGGATCCGCTCGGCGGTCTCACGGCCGTAGTCGGTCACCTGCAGGACGGTGGCGCGGCCGTCGTCGGGATCGGCGGCGCGCACCACCAGTCCCCGTTCGACCAGCTGCGCGACCTGCCTGCTCACCGTCGACGCGTCCGAGTGCACCGCGTCGGCGAGGGCGCCCGAGCGCATCGGCCCGTCGCAGACCAGCCGGAACAGTGCGACGAAGCCCGCCGGGTCGATACCGGAGCGGTCCTTGATCTGGGCCAGCGTCCGGTCGCGCAGGCGGTGCAGCCGGACGAGCTGGAGCGCGATCGAGTCGATCGCGGGCTCGTTCTCAGTCACTAGGGATTCACCTTTACTTGCATCAATCAATTAGTTGTGTGATGCAAGTATGTAGACAGAACGGTCGCCGGGGCAACCGTTTGAACTGCCTTTACTCGCCCTTGAACTCCGGAGCGCGCTTCTGGAACACCGCGGTGATCGCCTCGGTGAGGTCCTTCGACGGCAGGAACGCCGCGTTCCACGTCGACACGTAGCGCAGACCGTCGGCCACCGCCGGGGCGGTCCGGTGCTCGAGCACGTCCTTGATGCCCTGCACCACCAGCGGCGGGTTGTCGGCGATCTCACGGGCCATCGCGTGCGCGGCGGCGACCACGGCCTCCTGATCGGCGAACACCTCGTTGACCAGGCCCATCCGCTCGGCGCGGGCCGCGTCGATGTCCTTGGCGGTGAACGCCAGCTCGCGCAGGTTGCCCTCGCCGATGATGCCGGGCAGGCGCTGCAGCGAACCGATGTCGGCGACGATCGCCACCTTCGCCTCACGCAGGCTGAACTGGGCGTCCTCGCTGGCCAGGCGGATATCGGCGGCGGCGATCAGGTCGAGGCCACCACCGATGCACCAGCCCGAGACCGCGGCGATCACCGGCTTGGTGCACTCGGCGACCGCGGTCACCGAGTCCTGCATGCCGCGGACGACCTTGAGGAACTCGGTGCGCGGCGCGGCTTTCGCGTCGTCGGCCAGCACGGGGGCGAGCATGCCACCCATCGCCGCCAGGTCGAGCCCGAACGAGAAGTGCTTGCCCGCGCCGGTGAGCACCACAGCGCGCACCTGCGGGTCGGCGTCGAGCTCGCGGAAGATCTCCGGCAGCTCGCGCCAGAAATCGGGTCCCATCGCATTGCCCTTACCCGGCCCGGTCAGCGTGACCTGGGCAACGTGGTCGGCGATCTCGACGGTGAAGGCCTGCCAATCAGTCATGGGCTGATTATTGCCCCACGGCCAACAACGCCAGCCCGCACCCCCGACCTCGAGGAGGGGCCGCCGCGTCAGCGGCGGTTCGCGGCCGTCCCGTCGGTCAGGCGCCGTTGCGTAGGCGACGAAGGAGCAAGCAACG